>CALJGU010000001.1 GCA_938075565.1 uncultured Opitutales bacterium
GGCGCATTCGAACAATTCCTCGTTTTAAGAGCACGCTTTGAAGTAAAAAAGAACCTTCATGAGAGGCTCGACAACACCGAGCTCTTCGGCGTTTGGATGAAAGCATTGGACGTTCGTCCGAAGCTCTTAAAGACGGAGATCATGAATCAGTACTACTTTGGCGATATCGCTATCGGTCAGTTGTTCAGCACAAAAACTCATTCGAACACGGGCATGAAATTTCGACTGGTTCATGAATCAGGCTGGAAGGTAGATACGATCGCCTTAATTAGAGCCTTCTACGAATCATCAGGTTGTATCGGAATCTTTGAGGAATCAGCAGAGATCGGAAGTCCGAAAAAAAGCTACCTCAGCCGACATCCGAAGGAATCACCACGGTTGCCCGATCGTCATACGCTTTAACCTGGGAACGCCACCTATCTCGACATAGCCATGCGACGGCGGAAGCCTCAGCTTGGATTAGTTTAGGAGTTTGTAGGAGCTGCTTCAGCAGCGATTCTATGACTTCCAATTCGCGCCTAAGGACGCTCCTACAAGCATCAGAGAAAGATTAAGACGAAGATGTGGACCTCATAAACGTCTTTGCCTTCTCCCAGCTTTCCAGGTCATCGACATCCGATTCTACCTTTAACAAGGCAACCGACAATCCTTCCCGCTCACAGATACTGAGCGTCGTTTCGCAAACGGATTCTGTTCCCCAGTCAATACCGTTAAACAACTCGGGGCGGCTCTGTTTGATTCCAATAAGATAGTAACCGCCGTCGATCGCCGGACCAATGACCACGTCGTTCTTATCCAACGCCGCAAACGCTTCGTCCAATCGCGCCTGATCAACAAAAGGGCAATCACCCCCCAGAAAGATTAGTTTCTCACAGCCAGCCTCGAACTCCCATTGCATAGAGTGAATCAATCGATCACCCAACCCTCCCCCCTTTTGCAGCCGATAGAGGTAATTCGGACCCAACCAGTCCTCCATCTTGGACAAGGCATCGGGCGTATAATGAACATGCACTTTTGCTTCTGGAATCCGCTTCAATAAAAACTCCACTAACTCGCAATAGGTCATCAAAGCTCCTTCATCCCCCATAGACTTGGCTAAGCGGGTTTTCACCGCTCCAAGTATCGGAGCTTTCAAAAAGAGGGAAACGACGTTCATTGCTTTGATAATAAAGGACTTTCTAAACCTCAAATTATTCCGCGCAGAAGCCCCTAACACTGGCAAGCTGTGAAAAACTTTATCTAATCGCTTGAAAACATACCAACTGGTCGGTTTTTTAGGGATCAAAATTTAGAAATCATGTCTCCACACGTCAAAGCACCCGAAGAAACCAGGGCCCGGATACTCCAGGTCGCCATGGAGAAAATCCATATGCAGGGATTCGTTTGTGCAGATCGATTTTCGGAGGTATTTTTAGGCGGACGGTTGTTTTTGTAGGAGCTGCTTTAGCTGCGAATTATACAGATTTATGGATCGCAGCTAAAGCAGCTCCTACATTTATGCAGCGAGAAAGACCTTAGTCCACCTGAAGGATCATTCCATGAAGGTATTCGCTCTCGGGCATTGAGAGCATCACTGGATGGTCCGACGCCTGGTAACAGTGATGTAAGATTCGCGCCGTCCGACGAGCATCGCTGGCAGCGTCGGTCAAAACAGAGGAAAACACCTCCATCGATACCGCTTGGGAACAGGTGTAGGTCGCAAGGATACCTCCGGGGTTGAGCGCTTTCAATGCACGAAGATTGATCTCTTTGTAGCCCTTAAGCCCACCTTCAAGTTGACCGTGTGATCGCGCAAAAGGTGGCGGATCCAAAATGATAAGATCAAATTTTTCTTCCCGGTTATCGGAAAAGTAATCAAAGACATTGGCTGATTGAAAGCTTGCCTCCAGCTCGTTGGCTTCAGCATTTATTGTGGCTGCTTCGATAGCCGTATCCGAACTATCGATACCTAATACTGATTCAGCTCCAGCCTTGGCGCACTGCAAGGCAAAGGCCCCTTGGTTGCAAAAGGCGTCGAGCACCTTTCTCCCAGAAGCGAATGAAGACACCAGGGCATGCTGTTCTCTCTGATCAAGGTAGAACCCTGTCTTCTGCCCTTCAAGTAGATCGAGCTTGTAGGTAATACCACCGATCTCAACGTCAAAGGGCTCAAGGGGCTGATCTTCAAAAGTGCGAGTGTAAGCATCGAGTCCCTCCAGTTTTCGCACCGTCGCATCATTCCGGAAAACCACTGTCTCAGCATCTGTAAGCTCTATTAAAGTGGTCGCGATAGCGGGTAGCCGCATATCCATCGCCAGGGTCAAAGCTTGAACAACCAGGACCTTTTCAAATTGATCCACCACCAGCCCTGGTAATGCATCGGACTCGGACCAAACCAATCGGCGACAAGATTCCTCCGACCTGCGCGCAATGGCTTTTTTCAAAACATGGCGAATGTAGCCCATGCTGAAGGGCTGTTTATCCATGGAATAGCGGCGCCAAACGATTTTTGATTGGCTGTTGTAAATTCCACTACCAAGAATTCGTTTTCGCGAATCCCGGAGTAAAACCGTTTTCCCATTTTCAGCGTCTGGTAACAAAGACTGTACCTCACCGGCAAAGACCCAGGGATGACCCGAGAGAACCCGACCACGAGACCGGGGTTGTAGAAACAAAGATTTCATAGAGTTACTTAAGTCTCGAATAGAGATACATGGCCAATGCGACCATGATGATGTTGGGCGTCCAGGCCGCCACCACAGGAGGCAAGGTTCCCTGCTCTCCAAACATTAGAACCAGGCGGATTACCAGGTAGTAGGAAAAGAACAGGCCGGCTGACTTGGCCACTCCGACCATCGGATTTACGCGAACGCCGGAGACCGAATACGGTACGGCCAAACCAACGATGATGAAGCAGATGACAGTACCAGCCAAAATAGAATGATAGCGGACTTGGAACGGAATGGCCTTCGGATTATCCTCACCTTCGTAGTAATCGAGAATGGTTCGGAGCTGAAAGAGCGACAGGTTCTTGGCCCGTTGCTCAAGCGTGAGAAGGAGTCGTGGCGTTTCAACCAACCCTTCTAGTTCGAGCTGTTTAAACGGTTTCGAAGTTTCCTGAGCACCGGTTTCCACGTTGAAAGTCAAATTGCGCCCTTGCAGAAATGTCCAGGTCTCCTGAGCGGTGTTGAAAAAGCATTCTCGGGCCTGGATTTTTGATTCCTCCTGATTCCAGGCATTGAGCTGGGAAACCGTCACACCATAACCGCGATAGGTGTTTTTGTTGAATCGATTCATGAACCAGATGCGCCCGTCCTTGGGGTTACTGAAGGCCACACTGTATAAAATGCCAGCATCACGGACCTGCTGAGTCTCCAACTCGTAGTTGTACTCAAGGTCATCTAGAATTTGTCGAGCTTCTTCCACGACCAAGGGCACCACCTTGGCGTTCAAATACAAAAGCACCCCCGAGAGCATCAAACCTGCTAGCCAAAGCGACCGAGAGATTTGCCAAAAACTTACCCCACACGAACGGAGGGCAACGATTTCGTTATTTGAATGGAGGTTACTGAGACTAAAGAGTAAGGAAACCAGAAAGGCTACCGGCAGGATGTACGGCAACAGACTGGGGATAATAATTATGTAATAGTAGATGATGTCGGTACCCGAAGCATTAAAATCGAGCAAGTCCCCGAGATTATCATACATATCAAAGATGACCAACAGCCCCAGGGTAGCCCCGAGAGCGAGTAGAAAGGCGCCCAGCCATTCCCAAAATATGTAGCGGTCAATTTGATTCACTGATCGGCATTCCAATGAGCGTACGTCCGCCCATCAAGGGATTTGTTCCTCGACAGAGCCTTTTATTCAAATCAATCGCGGCGGGCGATCGTTCCGTCGGCGATCTTGGCCATATATTTGTTCAGTTCCTCTTTCGCTTTTGGCATCAGAAAATAGAGACCAATCACATTGGGGAAACACATTGCGAAAATCATAGCATCTGAGAAATCGATTACATTACCGAGGGTCATGGACGCGCCAATCACGACGAACAAACAAAAGATCAATTTGTAAACGAGTTTGGCTTTCTCGGTACGACCAAACAAGTAAACCCAACATTGTTCACCATAATAGGACCAGGCGATCATCGTAGAAAAAGCAAACAGGATAACCGCAACAGCTAGAACAAATTTAAACCAGGGCAACACACTCTCGAAGGCAGCAGAAGTAACTCCCACACCCCCTAACTCTTCAGCACCGGTATAAGTTCCTGTGATAATGATGACCAAGGCAGTCATGGTGCAAACAACCACCGTATCGATAAAAGGTTCTAGTAAACTCACTAACCCTTCACTGGCAGGGTTCTCAGTTCGGACAGCCGAGTGAGCAATGGAGGCAGAACCGATACCTGCTTCATTTGAAAAAGCTGCCCGCTTGAATCCTTGAATCAGAACGCCAATAAATCCACCCGCTACAGCGCTGCCTGAGAAGGCACCAGCAAAGATTTGTCCAATCGCGGAAGGAATCTGGCTAAAGTTTGCGAAGAGAATGATGATAGCAGCAACGACGTAGATACCGCACATAAAAGGAACGATCTTGGCAGTGGTCTTGGCAATACTCCGGATACCTCCGATGATGACAAAACCCACAACCACGGCAACGATGAGTCCAAATAACCAACCCTTGCCGGCCCACCAACTGGCATCTCCGCCAGTGACGTCTACGAACTGGGAGTAAGCCTGATTGATCTGGAACATATTTCCACCTCCCAAAGATCCGCCGATACAAACGATTGCGAAAAATGCAGCCAACACGTTACCCAAACCCAGCATGCCTTTCTCGGCAAAGCCACGGCTCAAATAATACATGGGACCACCATAGGTCGTTCCGTTCTCGTCGATCTGGCGATACTTAACACCGAGCGTACATTCGACAAATTTTGAGGACATACCCAAGATCCCGGCAAGAATCATCCAGAAGGTAGCTCCTGGTCCTCCCAAACTGATGGCCACCGCAACACCCGCGATGTTACCTAGTCCAACCGTTCCAGACAAGGCAGCGGACAGAGCTTGAAAATGTGAAACCTCGCCCTTCTCGTTGGGATCAGTGTATTTCCCTCGGACAATGTCGAGGGCCAGCCCGAATCCTCGGATGTTAATAAAGCGAAAGTAGACAGTAAAAATGATCGCGCCAACCAATAACCAGATAAGCACAAGAGGCACCATCTGGCCTGCGATTGGAACGCTGTAGAAGACAACGCTAACAATGACGCTGGTAACAGGTTCCACCGCGGCGTTGATCTTATCGTCGAGGCTTTTCTCGGTCACTTCTGCAACTGCACTAGCCGCAGCTTCTACCTCTTCCTGAGCAAACAACTGTGCTCCAAGGAAAAGCGTTAAACTAAAAAGAAGGAGACCACAGGCCCGAGAGACTTTAACAATATTCATGCAGAAGAAGAAGTTGCGGAAAAAACTGCACTATTGAGAAGCTCATCTCAGAGGCAAGTTTTTAGAGGTTACAAGAGCTGTAGGACCAGGTTGTTATTTTGCTCTTCGCTGATAGATGTGTCGGCATTCGCCTCGGTAACCCCGCGATCTCTCAAGAAAATTCCGCAGACTCTATTGCAAATTTTCAGGGCTTAAAGCCAAGCCATTCTGACGAAATCTAATATACCTTCCCCATCACACACAAAAAGCAATCGGGGCATAAAGCCCCCTACTACAATCCTAAATAATCGATCAGTACCGACGGATCCGAAAAGGTTTTGAAGAGCGCTGAAGGGTCATGCTCTTGTAGCTGTTCTACGGAATGATGGCCTGTAGCCACAGCAATCGTGTGGGCACCAATGACTTTACCGCATTCGATATCTTTCGGCGTATCGCCGATGACATAGATTCGCTCAGGCGACCATTCCGGATGCAAGTGTTCGCGTGCCAGATCCAATGCATGACGACTCAAATCATTTCGTTGATCGCTGTGATCAGCAAAGGCCCCAAAGCGAAAGTAGTGATCGACTCCGATGTAGCCCAACTTGATATCCGCACCGCGACGAACGTTGCCGGTAAGAAGGGCCTGGTGAACCGCATCATGCCTATGGAAATGTTCGAGAAGCTCTTGGGTGCCTTCAATGGCACGGGCGTTGGTGGCGTCCAACATCTCTGGCAGGTAAGATAAATAACAATCGATCAGTTCCTGGGCTTCCTGGCGTGTTGCCGTCTTCCCCGCTTTCTCCAACATTGCATAGGCGATCGAATAATCGGTGGCGCCTAGCCAATCGATGGATGCGACGGGTATTTCATAACCAAAGTGATCTATCGTGGCCCAGTCAAAGGCCTTGGGACCGGCACCCTTAGCCGAAAGGAGCGTGCCATCAATATCCCAAAGTAATAAAATGTCTTCGGACTTACTCATGGAGCAGGTGCCATTGTTCGGTTGGCCACTTTCTGATTGGGCATGAGCTTTAACAAGGTGCCTTCAACGATGTCTCCAACGACCCGATTCAATCGCACCTTGGCAATCTGGTTGTGCAGATCTTGATCCGATTCAACAACCACTCGAACAAAGTTATCTGTGTAACCCGGCCATAGGCCATTCTTGGGATCTTCAAATAGAACAGTCATTTCTCTGCCTACGTGGGCTTCGTAATAATCGTAGCGTTTCGACTCGCTCAAGCGACGGAGCTTGGCACTTCGTACCTGCTTCTCGGGTACACTGAGGCGATCCTCCATACGAGCTGCTGGTGTGCCCTCTCGTTCAGAGAAAGAAAACACGTGGCAGTAAGAGAATGGATTATCCATGAAGGTACGACAGGTCTCTTCAAACTCCGCCTCCCCTTCGTTGGGATAACCGACCATGATGTCCGTTCCTAAACAAAGATCGGTTACGGATTCATAAGCCTGGTATAAGAAATCTAAATACTCTTTGAGATCATACTTTCGGCGCATGGATTTGAGAACGACATCCGAACCCGCCTGAAGCGGAATATGCAAAAAAGGTAGAAGCGCATGCTCCGGGTCGTTCATGCGTGGGAATAATTCCGTTGGTATCGTAGTCGGTTCAATGGAGCTGATGCGAATTCGATCTATCCCTTCAATCGCATCCAATCGATCCAATACCTCAATCAAGTCGCCATCCTTGCTGTTGAAGGTCCCTATGTTTACACCTGTAAGGACAATCTCTCGGACTCCCCGATCAGCCATCTGTCGTGCCTCGGCCAACAGGTTTTCCATGTCTCGTGACCGTGCAGGCCCCCGCGCTTTTGGAATGATGCAAAATGAACAAATGAAGCTGCACCCATCCTGAATCTTTAAGTTGGCCCGTTTCTCGTAGGGCTGATCGCCCACAAAATCGATGGTGAAGTCTTCCTTGGTAATGCGATCGCGGATAATTGCCGGCTTTTCGTTTTTACCAAGCTGAACGTAGTCGAGCACGTTTAGCTTTTCGCGATTGCCCATGATCAAATCAACTCCTGGGATCTCGGCGATTTCCTTGTAGCCTATCTGTGAGTAGCAACCCACAACCGCCACAAAGGCTTCTGGGTTTTTCCGGATGTAACTTCGAATCAAATTCCTGCATTTGGCATCAGCCAACCGCGTAACCGTGCAAGTGTTGATGATAGCAAGATCACTCGCTTCACCAAAGGGAACCGTATCATAGCCAGCCTTCTCCAGCTGATCGCGCATAATGAATGACTCCGACTGATTGAGACGGCATCCAAGTGTATGCACAGAAGCGCGTTTTCGACTGGATTTTGCAGAAACCATGATGGTCCCAAGGACGGTCGTTAGAACAGCCAATCGAGCAAGAAAAAAATCTATTTTAGAGCAATGTAGCCAAGGTGATAAGCCCGCGGGTCAAATGTCTGTGATTTCCGAGAATTACGACTGCGGCTACATTTGATGCTACCTGAGTACGAACCACATCACCGGCACCCT
>CALJGU010000002.1 GCA_938075565.1 uncultured Opitutales bacterium
ACAAGCCGCTATACACCGAGTTTTTGGATAAGGATTTTCCCTTTCAAGAAGCCACCGTCGATTTGCGTGGAATTGCTCCTGAAGGAACTTCCGACAATTTGATACCGCGTGCGTTAGTACTGCCGCTAGAAGACGACCTCTTTGTATGCTTCGATACGGAGCTGCTGAGGGTAGCGGGTATTTGGCAAGGTGACTTTGTGACCCCGGACGGATTGGCCATACGCTCGTACGCAGTTCCGTTGAAAAAAATGGGATCGGGGCAAAAGAAACTCCCTAAACCGGAAGGAAAGATCATCGCCTCCACGGGACTTTATCCTGGGTGGTTTAAAGCAGGGGAAGAGCGCTTTGAAGATCCACGTCCTCGATGGCAGGATGAAAACGAATTGGGTCGTGGACCGCTTCCACCAGAATATGGGGAGTGGCTTGGGATTGAAGACCTCGGTGGCTCGGTCGTTTTGCACTACACATTGTTTGGGGGCACTGTGAAAGAACACTTTCGGGTGGAAACGGTTCAGGGAAAGTCAGTCATTGTTCGTACGGCTCAACTGAATGGAGTAGAGGACGATGTTAGCCTGGTTGTTCTCCAAAGAGAGGAAGGACCTCAGCTCCAGTCATCATCAGCTGATTCTTCTGGCCAATTGGTAACTGTGACCTACCTGGTAGACCATCTACCAGAAGCACACCCTTCATCTGCACCCTTTGATTTTACTTCATCGAAATCCGTTTCCAATTGGCCCGATACCGTGGTCACGGAATTCGATTTAGGTGAAGCGCAAGGGGCCTACGCCGTGGATCATTTGCGCATTCCTTATCCCAATCCCTGGGAACGCCGCATCCGGCCCTACGGAATTGATTTTTATCCAAATGGAGATGCGGTGGCTGTCACTTATGACGGTGACGTCTACCGGATATCCGGCATGGGCTCCAATGATGATCAGGTCGTTTGGACAAAGATAGCCGCTGGATTCCATGAGCCGGCCAGTGTTCGGATTCGAGAAGATGAAATCTACATCTATAGTCGCTTGGGAATCACCGTGCTTGAGGATCGCGATGGTGATGGAGAGACGGACTTTTACCGGATGTTCTGCAATCGCTTTCTACAAAGTGCAGAAACACGGGACTACGCCCATAGCTTGGCTCCTTTGGATAATGGTGGATGGATCATCAGCAAGGGGGGCCAGCAATCCGATCATCCTTTGCCGCACAGTGGCCGAGTCTTACGGATATCTGCGGATGGTAAGGAGGTCGATTATTTCGCCTATGGATTTCGGAATGGTTATGTGAATTCGATTCCAGGCCGAAATTTGATCGTGGCCAGTGACCAGCAGGGCAACTGGGTTCCGACGACCCCGTTCCATCTAGTTAATGAAGGGAGTTTTCTAGGGTACCAGCCTGGAGCTCCTTTTGACGATACACCTCCCGAAGAGGCTGCCTTATGGATTCCCCATCGAGTGGCTCAATCGGGCATCGATCCTCTTTGGGCGGGAGATGAGCGAATGGGTGCATTGGCGAATTCGATACTCTATATCGAGTACAAGAAACCGAGTGTGTTTAAGATTTTCATTCCGGAGTCTGGAGATGTAGTTCAAACAGCGGGCGTACCTTTGGACCTCGAGTTCGAAGTGCCACTCCTCAAAGGAGCAATTAATCCAGCCGATGGTATGGCCTATATGGTTGGTTTTCAAATCTGGGATAGTTTCGCAGCTCGTCTTGAAGGCTTGTGCCGATTGAGGGTTATTGAGAAAAGCGATCAGTTGCCCATGAGTGCCGAACTGTTTAAGGAAGGAGTCTTGCTGTCGTTCTCCGGGGAGTTGGACCCACAGATTGCTCAAGATCCTGCCAATTACAATGTGAGCTCTTGGGAGTATCAGCGGGCTGAAAGTTACGGTTCAGCTCAATACAAGGCAGATGGCACCCCAGGTGCAGACTCACGCTTTGTGCATTCGATCCTTTTGTCAGAAGACAGAAGATCCGTGTTTCTGGCTATAGACGCTATGACCAAGACCATGCAGTTGGAAGTGCAGCACACCTTGTTTGGAGATTGGGCTTCGGTTTACTTTACTGCGAATGAACTGCCTCGGGTTACTCTCCGAGAGCATAGCTTTAAGCCGGTTCAATTCGGCCAACTGTTTGCACTTGAACCGACCCCACGGGATATCACCACCCGGAAGGCCATTGTTTCTGAGGCTCGAGGTGAGGAACTTGCCACTTTGTATGGTTGTATCGGATGTCACTCATTGGATGGGAGTACTGAAGGTAAGAGCGGACCCACGTGGAAAGGACTTTATCGGAGTAGCCGCAAATTGATCGACGGTACGAAAGTCAAAGCCATGGAGGAATACCTTCGGGAATCCATTTTGGATCCCACTGCAAAGCTGGTTCAAGGATTCGATGGCACCGAAGCAGGTATGCCTCCCTATAAAGGTATTTTATCCGATGAGGATGTTGAATCGCTTGTTCTATTTATTCGTTCATTACACCGCCTCTAAAATCGCCCCATGAAAAAAGTAAGCTTCCTCATTCTTCTTCTCTTTCCGTGTTTTCTCCTTGCTGAATTAGGTATTGAGGAAACGGATTCCCATATTGAAATAACCAATGATGGGAAAACAGTGTTGGTATATCATAAAGCGGTTATGTCTCCTCCTGAGGGACAGCCCAAGTACTTTGAACGCAGTGGTTTTATACATCCCATAAAATCTCCATCGGGTGGAGAAGTCACAGGCATTCATCCAGCGGATCACGTCCACCACATGGGACTCTGGCATGCCTGGGTAGAAACCTATCACAATGGACGCAATCTCGACTTCTGGAATTTGAAGGAGGAGACTGCGACTATTCGCTACGCCGAAACTTTGAAGATTATCAACAATGATAAGCGTGTGGGTTTCACCGTTCGTCAGCGTCATGTGGCACTGGCCTATGAAGATCATCCGGAAGAGGTTATCCTGGAGGAGGACTTTACTATATTAGTAAGGGCAACTGAGAAACTTTATCTCATAGATCATAAGACAGTGCAGACCAATGTGAGTGATCATGCCCTTGAGTTGCCAGCTTACCGTTATGGCGGCCCTCTTGCTTATCGTGCACCTTACCACTGGGATAAAACAAATAGTAACTACCTCACCTCTGAAGGTAAAGATCGCAACAATGGACATGAGACTCGAGCACGCTGGTGTGCCATGTATGGCCCCACTGAATACGGTGACTCAACCCTTGTCATTATGGGACATCCCGATAATCATGACGCTCCTAATCGCCAACGCATATGGCCAGAGACAAGCAACAATGGCAGAATCTTTTATAATTGGGTGCCCATACAAGAACATGCATGGAGCCTTGACCCCGGGGTTCCTTCAGAGATGAAGTTTCGGATCTTTGTCCACGATGGAAAACCTGTGAAAGAGCGAATCGAAAAAGCTTGGGGCAGCTATACTAAATAATCATGCGCAAATTATCATTCATTCTAGTCTTTATTGCATCCGCTCTGATTTCCAAAGCAGACATGGTTTCGTCTGCCATCAAGCAGGCAATAGAACCATTCATTGAGTCTGGAGAAATTTCCGGAGCAGTCACTTTGGTGGCCAGGGAAGGGGAGGTCGTGAGTTTTGAAGCGATGGGTGAATCAGATCTCGCATCGGGTCGATCGATGGACACCGGAGATATGTTTTGGATTGCTTCCATGACCAAGCCGATGGCGGGCGCAGCGCTGATGTTGCTGGTCGAGGAGGGTAAGTTGAATGTAGACGATTTGGTGGAGACGCATCTACCGGAGTTTAAAGATCTTTGGATGATTGATGAGAAGTCGAAGGATGCAATGAGTCTAAAACGACCTGCCCGAAAGATAACCTTATTAGATATTCTGACCCATACTGCAGGAGTGCCGAATGTGGATGAACCAAGGAGCCGGTCTACATTGGCTGAGCTTGTAGCTCAGATTTCGCAGCGACCTCTGGAGTTTGAGCCGGGTAGTCGGTGGAAGTACAGTACGGCCGGTACGAATGTGGTGGGACGGGTTGTTGAAGTGGTATCTGGCCAGCGTTTTGAGGACTTTTTGCAAGAGCGGTTCTTTAATCCATTGGGCATGGCGAACTCGACCTTCTTTCCATCCGAGTGGCAGGTGAAGCAACTGGCCAAGTCCTACTTGAAAAACGATGAAGTTACAAAGCTGACCGAGGTCCAGGTGCACTTTGTGAAAGGAGACCTGTGGGATACCCAGCGAACGGTGAAACCAGGGGGTGGTTTGTTTTCCACGGCGGACGATCTGCTACGTTTTTATCAAATGATGCTGGATGGGGGCATCTATGAAGGTCGCCGGATTTTATCTGAAGAATCGGTAGAGGAACTCACGCGAACCCAGACCGTAGAGATCAAGACCGGCTTTACAGATGGGATGAGTTGGGGGCTGGCTTTTCAGGTGGTGAAGGATCCGCAGGGAGTCACAGCTATGTTGTCTCCTGGTACTTTCGGTCACGGGGGTGCATACGGCACACAGAGCTGGGCTGATCCCGTAAACCAAACGATATACATCCTGATGATCCAAAGACGCGGATTCAATAATGGTGATAATTCACCCGTGCGCAAAGCCTTTCAGAAAGCGGCTTTTAGAGCTTTGGAAGATCGGTAGCCTTCTTAAGCCGCGTTGTAAAAAGACTCTGAATTCTCCCAATGGAGTTCAGCCGCAGTCTTAGGGCTCTAAGAGTCCGAAGCTGTGACATTTCGATTTACATCACTTGCCTTCAGGGAAAAGAAGCAACTGGCTTGGAAGCTAGTTGCTGCCATTTACTTGTTTTTTGCGGGAATGTTGCTTGTACCAAGCAACCTGGTTGGAAGAGACAAAGTGGAGGCATACGAATTACCGGCGCTGTATCACACCTACGAAGAGGAAAAGGCGACGCGCTTTTTCACGACCTTATTCGACAGTGAACTTCCCATTACCGCGAAACCCAATCGCTGGTCATTCCGCTATAATATCAAAGCGGGAGACTTGCTGGATGAGTCCTACCTGAGGATGCCTTTGGAGGCCCGTTACGGACTTACACCGACGACTGAAGTCTCCCTATCGAGGACTTTCCTGCCGAACCCCTTTGAGTCGCCTTCGGAAAATAGTCTTGGGCTTGGATTTAAACAGCGATTGAATTCCTTCATCGATGATCAATGGGCCTTTGCGTTTGGGGCGAAGGCAAAAGTATCCCTCGAGGAAATTCCTACTGACGATTTGCGAGACCAGTATCTGAGAGTCGAACTTTTCCTCGTAACGGTATACTCACCACCGTCTTTGCCTCGCTGGCAATTTATCAATCAGATTAAATACGATTGGATTACCGAGAATCCGATTCATGACTCGGATGTGGCTCCAGAACCGCTTTCTACCTTTTCCTTCAGCCCAGCCTTTGTATATACACCCAAAGGTGAGTGGCGGTATTAGTTAGAATTTGAATATCAAACGGACCGGTTTGATGGTGGAGTTAGTGATGGGTATTTGGTGTCACCCGGTATTGGCTGGTTTCCTAGGAAGAACAACTTTCTGAAAAACATTCCAGGGGATTTTGACTTCGGTCTGTTGTTCACCCATGGCATTGAACGTCTACCTATCGATGCCGATAAAGATGACCTGGAAGTGAAACTGCGTGTGCGATGGATTTACTACGGAAAGAAGAACTTGGCTAATACCTGGAAGGCCCTGACTGGTAACTGGCGAGACAGTGACTTTTGAGAAACCTGTGTTCAGGTGTCGGGTGCTTAGGAAATGTTTTTCCTACAGTTCTGTCATTACTAAATTGATCCTAGAAACGCTCAATAATCTGTGGACGGTAGTAATCGAAAATACGTGGAATATCCGGATGCTTCTGTGTGAGCTCTGCGGCTTCTTTAGGAAGTTCTATCCCCTGATCTCTTAAGTGCTCCAAGGCATTTAACGCGTGAACAGTAAGAAAGAGCTCATTGCCCGGGAAAGCAGCATATTCCATCAGGGTATTCACCGCATTTTTCTGGTAGTCTTTATTGTTTGAATGTGTGCCTAAGCACTCGGCCGCTGCTACGGCCACGATGGGTTCTGAATCTTTCAGGGCTTTGACTACCAACGCTTCGTTTTTAGCATAAACGGTTTTATTTTCTGAGCCCAACAATTGCATCATTGCCCAATACCTTACTGGCGAATAGTCGTGCTTCATCTTTGCTCCGAATTCTTTTTCCAAATCAATTTCTTGAAGTGTAGATACGCCGAAATCAGATGCGTCCTTTAGCATCGCTCGCCCTGAGGGCACAGGTGATATCCCTTTGCCTCCTTTTGCTTGGGCCTGGATGAATGGCTCTGGAATAAATCCCAGATCTGCAGTGCGAATCATGTGATCGTCGAGTGCTTTGTTGAGTCGCTTCTTGATCGCTTGGTGCTTTCGCGAGTCTGCCAAGTTATTCAGGCTGTGGTAATCATTCTCCAAATCGTAGAGCTCTTCTCTTGGGTGTGGTTTCCAAAAGAGCGATTGGATGTCATTTAATTCTCCATCTTTAAACATTTGGTTCCAAACCGCAGTTGAAGGAGTCCGTTGTTGGTAAAGCACATACTGGCCGTGAGGGATATGGGTGTAGTGATTTCGGATGAGAATATAGCGCCCATCCATCACAGTGCGGCTTGAATCAGGACGCTCATCCATGCGGCCTCGAAATCCGAATGAGTAACTTGGATCTTTGGTTTGTTGATCTCCTGCAAATGCATGGCCGTGGTAATAATCGGGAATCTTAACTCCAGCTAATGATAGCAAGGTGGCCGGGAAATCGATGAATCCTACCAGGCGGTCTGTGTTTCCACCTTCTGCATAACCTTTTGGGGCGAGGTGCTTCCATTTTTCAGGGAAATGGACGATAAGCGGGACATGCAGTCCACTCCATCCCGCATAGCGTTTGCTGCGCGGCATCCCGGAGCCATGGTCGGCCCAGTACCATACAATGGTGTCGTCGGCTAAGCCGGCCTCTTCCAGTTCCTTCATTCGCATGGCGAAGAAGTTGTCCGCTTCGGTCAGGCGATCGTAGTACTGAGCCCAATCCTTACGGACTTCGATTCGATCTGGATGATAGGGTGGTAGTGGAGCCTTCGCAGGATCGTGGTGGGGATTCGCGTTGTCATTACGAATCTGGCTCTCGTGCGTTTTGGTGTAGTTGAAAATGGAGAAAAAGGGTTTCCCCTCCGGCGTGTTCTTCCAGTGCGCTTTATTGGATGAATCGTCCCAGCCTTTGTTGTCTGTAGCGAGATTGTAGTCCTCCTTTACATTGTTACTCGTGTAGTAGCCCTCTTCCTGGAGATAGACGGGGTAAAACTTCAACCAATCTGGAGCTGGCACCCGCGAGCGCATGTGGTGGCTACCAGTGGAAGGTGGAAACATGCCTGAAATTATCGTTGTGCGTGCCGGCGCGCATACGGGGACATTTGAGCTGGCCTTGTTATAACGGTAAGCTTTCTTGGCAAAGGCATCCAGATTGGGGGTAGTGGCATACTCATCTCCGTAGGCGCCGAAGTGTGGCCCATGGTCTTCCGCTGATATCCAGAGAATATTGGGTTTGTCTGCTCCCATCGCTAATACGCCGAAACAGAGACAAAGAAGAAGTGAAAGAGCTTTCATAATTTTTGGGTAGTGCGATGAAAATTAGCCCATGGGGTAGGGATACTTGTGCGAAATCTCATCAATCGCTTTGAGAGCATCATCGGATAAGACCATCTCAGCAGTCTTCAGGTTCTCTTCTAATTGTTCGAGGTTATTGACGCCAAATATAGTCGATGGAACAAAATCGTGTTGTTTAGACCAGGTTAAGGCGAGTTGCGGAAGAGTGATGCCTTCCTTCTGTGCCACGTGCACAAGGTCAGCTGTGGTGGCCAAACTGCGCTCATTTACAAATCGTTTCGCCATAACTTTCTGCCGTTCATCTCCTTCCGTCAGATAAAAGGTGAACCTGCGACCTTCCGGACGAGCTCCGTTCTGGTATTTCCCACTCAGCACACCGCCTGCGAGGGGGGAGTAGGGTAAGAGACCGATCTTTTCCCGTGTGCAGATATCAGCCAGCGCATCTCCGAATCGGCGATTGTTGATGCTAAAATTGTTCTGGATGGTTTGGTAGCGGTTGAATCCGTGGGATTTTGCAACTTCGAGAGCCTTCATGGTTCCCCACTCGTTTTCGTTGCTACTACCAATGGTTCTTACCTTACCTTCTTTTACTAGCTCAGTGAGCACTTCGAGCGTTTCCTCATACCCAGCGTCGTGGTCGGGCCAATGGGTTTGATAGAGATCTATGTAGTCAGTCTGTAAGCGCTTAAGGCTACCTTCTATCGCTGTGCGGATATGGCGACGGTCGAGTGCGGTCATCCCGTTGCGCACGGGTGGGCGAAACCAGGCATGTCCTGCTCCTGTTACCTTACTGGCGATAATCAGAGAGTCTCTTTGTTTTCCTTTGAGCCAGCGCCCAATAATTTCCTCCGTGCGATAGACCCATTCCTTCTTCGGTGGCACAGGGTACATCTCCGCAGTATCGAAGAAGTCGATACCGGCATCTACACTTCGATCCATGATCTTGTTGGCGGTTGCCTCGTCGCAACTGCCTCCAAAGGTCATAGTGCCGAGGCAGAGTTCGGACACCACAATAGGACTACTTCCAAGACGGTTTCTATTCATGCGCGAGATGCTAGATCAAAGAAGCTAGAAGCGTAAAGCCGCACCTACAGATTTCTGGGGAAGCAAGAAGCCCAGTTGACTTTACTAAGGAAGTTGAATGTCCGACTTATTAACCAAGGCGGGCCAAGAGCTTTTCCAGTTCTTCTTTCTTGGCCACGGATTCAGCGAGTTGTGCTTTGGTACCCTCCACAATATTGGGTGGTGCATTGCTGATGAACTTTTCGTTCTTCAGCTTGCCTTCACCAGCTGCGATGGCCTTTTGCAGTTTTTGTAACTCCTTGTTTAAACGATCTTTCTCTACCTCCGCATCGATGGAGCTACTCAGGTCGATATATACGGTTCCAAGTTCGGAGACGCTGGCCGGGAGGTCTTTGTCCTCGGCTGTGGCTTCCAGCTTTTCTGCCCCGATCTGTTTCAACAGAGAGTCCATGTGTCCTTCAATTAAAGCAGCTGCCGATTCGTTTGCTTTGTAGAAGAGGGAAACATCCCTTTTGCTAGCCAAGTTGTTTTCAGCCTTTAAAGCACGGGTCTTGGAAATGAGTTCTGCTAGTCGATCGACCTTGCCTGCGGCCTCCTTGTCCAGAGTAACAGACTGGTCATTTAGGAGCGTTTCCAACTGGTCAGTTGATTCAATCTGGTTGTGCTGAAGGAGCTCGCTTTCCTTGCTGTAGCCCAATTGGCCCCATAGCTCTTCGGCTATATGCGGAGTGAGCGGCTGCAACATGAGAAGCAACTGGCGAATGACCAGGTCCTGGATGGCCAGGACGTTGTTTTTCAAGCCATCCTGACTGAGCTTCGACTTGGAGACTTCCACGTAGGTATCACAAAAATCACTCCAGAAGAATTCGTAGAGCAGGTGAGTCACCTGGTTACACTCAAAGGCGTCAAAAGATTCGGCCAAGCGCTGATTGGTTTCAAGCAGACGATGGAGAATCCAATGATCGTAGTCGTCAAACAGACTGCCATCGATCCGTTGGAGAATCCCTTCTATGGAGGAGTTGTCGAAACTCTCACCGCTCATCTGGCGGAAGCGACAGGCGTTCCAAAGTTTATTACAGAAATTACGACCAATCTCGATGCGTTGCTCGCTAAAGAGAATGTCTTGGCCGCTCGGTGCGATGTTTACGATGCCGAAACGAACGCCGTCGGCGCCGTATTTGGCAATGAGATCGAGTGGGTCTGGCGAATTGCCAAGAGACTTGGACATTTTCCGACCCTTCTCGTCACGAATCAGTCCGGTGATGTAGACATCCTTAAAAGGTATGCGCTCGCGCAACTGTTCATCTGTGAGTGCCTTCTCTTCATCGCCCATAAACTCAAGGCCGGCCATGATCATGCGTGCAACCCAGAGGAAGATGATATCAAAGCCAGTGCAAAGCACGCTAGACGGATAGAAAAATTCGAGGTCCTTTTGCAGGTCTTCTGAAGCATTAGGCCAACCGAGGGTGGCAAAAGGCCAGAGCCATGAAGAGGCCCAGGTATCGAGAACGTCTTCTTCCTGCTCCCAGTTTTCCGGATCGTCGGGGCCTTCAACGGAAACGTGGATGTGGTCAGGATTGCTGAGATCGATTTCTTTGCGATCGATACCCTTCTTGTACCAAACAGGAATGCGGTGACCCCACCAGAGTTGGCGACTTAGGCACCAGTCGATATTGTTTTCCTGACCATTGTTGAGCCAGTGAAGGTAAACATTCTCCCAGCGTTTGGGGTGAAATTTTATGATACCTGATTCAACGACTCGTTTGGCTTCGTCGACTTTTGGGTATTTTAGCCACCACTGCTCAGTCAGACGTGGTTCGATAGGAACATCGGCTCGTTCGGAAAAGCCTACGTTGTTATCATAGTCTTCTGTAGCAACCAGAAGCCCCTGCTCCTCAAGCAATTTGATGGCAACTTTCCGCGCTTTAAAACGGTCCATGCCGACGAAGGGCTCTCCGGCCAGTTCGTTTAAAGTAGCATCAGGATTAAATACATTGATGACTGGTAGGTCGTGACGTTTACCAATCTCAAAGTCGACAGCATCGTGCGCCGGCGTAACCTTCAGGCAACCTGTGCCGAACTCTCTTTCAACTGCTTCGTCTCCAACAATGGGGATGGGCTCCTTCGGAAACGGCCGGTAGATCATCTTGCCGACGAGGTGTTTGTAGCGGTCGTCTTCCGGATGAACGGCGACGGCTGAGTCACCCATGATCGTTTCCGGGCGGGTGGTCGAAATTTCTAGGTGAGTGAGCGGACTGCCGTCGGCTGCAGTGGCTGCTTCGACCAGCTCATAGCGCATTTTCCAGAGCTTACTCTTCTGAGGCTTCATGATGACCTCTTCATTGCTCAGCGCAGTCATACTGGCAGGACACCAGTTGCTCATTCTCAGCCCTCTATATATATAACCTCTTTGGTAGAGCTTTACGAAGGCGGTGAGGACGGCCTTTTGGTAACTTTCATCCAGGGTGAAGGCGGTTCGATCCCAATCGCAGGATGCACCGAGTTTGCGCAATTGGTTGAGGATAATGCCGCCGTGCTTGTCTTTCCACTCCCAGACTTTTTCTTCAAATTTCTCGCGGCCGAGGTCGCGACGATGGAGCCCGTCTTTGCGAATTTCTTTTTCAACCTTGGTTTGTGTGGCGATGCCGGCGTGGTCCATGCCTGGTTGCCAGAGGGCTGCTTTCCCTTCCAGTCGGGCGCGGCGGATGAGCATATCCTGCAAGGTATTGTTCAGGATGTGCCCCATGTGCAGCATGCCGGTCACATTGGGTGGAGGAATCATGATCGCGTAAGGATCGCGTGATTCGTCGCGTTGCCCTTTGAAGGCTCCTTGCGTTTCCCAACGCTCGTACCACTTGGATTCGACGGAGGAAGGATCGTAAGCTTTGGAAATTTCTGCCATGATTTTAAAAACCAGCCTAGCGAAAGGTGTTCCGACTGTGAGTCAAAGAAAAATAGGTGGGTAAAGCTCTCTAGGAGGGTTCGCGAATGAGGATCTGGAGGTCGTAGCCGTTTTTGCTCTTACGTATTTTAACGAGACCGCGGTGCTTTTTAATGGTCTGGCAAGCTTTGAAGAACTTCAGGCTGATCGCTTCCGGCTGGGATTTGGTTTTTGAATTGGGAAAGGTCTTTTCTTCTTCGATGCCACCACCCCGAATGGTGATTTGGGTGCCTTTGGTCTGCTTTCCTTCTACGAGTATAACTAAATTTCCGTCTTCTTTCAGGGATTCATACATGTGAAGCACCATGTCCTTGAGTCCCTCTTCCAACTTGATCGCATCGCCCTGGAACGGATTTACGTTTTTGCCAAACTTGACGGTGACGATGTTGTGGTCAAGATCCTGGACGATCCGATTGATGATCATTCGAATGTCGGTGGACTCGATGGTTTGTTTCCCCATGTCGTTGAGACCGAAAAGATCGTCGGCAACACCTTCGAGGCGTTCCACTTCCGTTTGGATGGTCGCAACGAAGTCGGCTGGTAGAGGTGCATCCTTGTCTTTGACCCCAAGGAGTTGGGCAAAGGTCTTTAACGAAACGAGTGGATTGCGAAGCTCGTGGGAGAGGATCAGTCCGAGGGTATTAAAAATAGTGTCCAGCTCATCGACTCGTTCCTGGTAGTCTGACTTTAGACGATCCGTTACGTTTTCATAGCCGCCGATGATTCTGTATTCGGAAGTTGAATATGGAAGAATACGGGTAAATATACGGAAGCTGGATTTGGTTCCTTCTACAACAGAATCGGTGGTTGTTCCTGATTGAGCGGCAACATAAAGAGCCTCCTTCAATTGCAAGGGGATGGGATCTCCCACTTGTGTCTGCCAGACGACCTCGCCCTGGGCATTGGCAATGACCCATTTCCCTGGCACAGATTGAAGCAGTAACTGGGCGCGTTGAATTTCTTGCTGAATCGATCCTTGGCGGCGTGATAGCGAAATGCAGGCGCTGAATTGCTCCGCAATACTTTCTAGATCTTCTAAGACCTCTTGGGAGTAAGTTTGTCCATCGTTTCGCTTGCCGGTAAATAGCCAACCGCTCAAACCGCCATCGGAGAATAGCGGAAATATCGCCTCTGCCTGCATGCGTTTCAAATTGTCGCGCAGAAATAGCTTATCCGGCTCGTCGAGAATCGACTCCACCGTGCGCATCCGGAGTGTAATGAGATTTTCCGACAACCACTCGGCAAATGGATGAGTAGTCGAGTAGGACAGTTCATTGATGTCCCCAAATACCAGATTGCCTGCTAATAAGGTGAATCTATCCCCACGGTTAATAAATATACCCGAACGGGGAATTCGCAGGTGACTTTGGATGAGTTTTAAGAAATGGGTCCCAAGTTCCTTCTCACTGGAAATTCGGTTCAGGATTTCACTGGCGTAATCGAACGGACGATAGGGTGGAGAGGTGTTAGATTCTTTATCGACTTCAATGAGCGTTTCCAGGCGGATGACACGGTCTTGAAGAAATCGGTTCTGTTCTTCGAGGTTTAGAATCTTTTGGCTATGCTGGGTTACCTCTCGCAGGTGAGCTTCCTTGGTCTCCTTGTCGAGGACGGCAAAGTAATTGTTTTCTATCGCCTGCTGAAACGGAACAGTGCCGGTGCTGCCAACTGCAATGATATGGATACCCGATCCGGGTTCCTGGTAAGGAGGCGCCTTTTCCTGAAAGAGATCGTAGACGATTGTGCAGGGGCGAAGCCGCTCTGCCTTTCCACGAATATCCTGTGCGCTAGAGACTTCGACGTCGCCAAGGTCGTCTAGCAGCTTGTTCCAAGCATCTCTCAGCTTGGTGTCTTCGGTTATCAGGAAAATTCGGGGCATGGAATAAAACCAATCGCAAACTTGGTGCCTTCTCCAGGCTCTGATTCGATACGGGTGGTAGCATCGTGTTCATTGAGGATTTCTCCACTAACGGTCAAACCTAGGCCAAATCCGTGTGTTTTGGTAGTATAAAACGGTTTGAAGATATTTTTTCTAATTTCTTCAGACATGCCTTTTCCGTTGTCATCTACTTCAATCCAAACTTTGCACTGGCTATTGTAGATGCCCAGGCGAATCAATTTGTGATGCTGCTCTTGATCGATGGCATCGATCGCATTGATGAGTATATTCAGCAACACTTGTCGGAGAGATGATGGATCGGCCATGACCATGTCGTCGTCTACGGAGAAGTCTTTGGTCATCTCGATGCCTTTCTGGCGCCCTTTGGAAGTGACGAGATCGAGTGCCGCACTCCCCACATCTTTGAGGGAAATTGGCGTCATGGTTCCAACGGATGGCTTGGAGCTATCGAGCAAGCTTTGGCTGAGATCCTCAATCCGAGCTACCTCTTCTTGAATGATAGCGGAGAACTCCTCCCGGAATGAGGGCTCGTTGTAACGAACCGGCAGGAGTTGGAAAAATGTTTTGATGGCAACGAGCGGATTGCGAATCTCGTGAGCCAGACTGGCTGCTAAAAGCCCAACGGAGGCAAGCTGCTCAGAGTTGCGGACCTGGCGAACTATTTGACTGTGCTCCAGGAGTGGACGGAAGGATTCGCAGAGGAGTTTCAGTGTTTGACCGTCCGAGTAAGTATAAGGGTTCTTCGATGCCCTTGGCCCGAGGCCTGCCATGAAGGCCACGTTTTGTTCTTTGTCCTCCAATATGACGAGCATGATGCGGAAATTATGCCCTTCCATAAAGGACTTCAGGCCTTTTGTTGCGCCTGTTTCTCGGACACGTTCCAAACTTTCGTAAGACTCCCAGCCGTGTTCAATCAGGTGATTCAGCTCGTTACTGCTGATGGCTAATTTTATCTCTTCATACTCGAGAAATTCTTCGGCGGGCATGAAAAAGGCTGCTCGGTCTGTCCCGGCCCATTCCATCAAAATCTCTTGGAAGCGCGCCTTGTTTAGCTCTTCATCCGGGTGTTCCTTACCAAGGTCGTATATGCGTTGGAGAGCCAATTCGTTGGAAGATTTTTCCTTTTCAACAAACCGTTCCAGAAAGCGTTCCAAGAAGTTATTTCCAGGGTATATACTGATGAGTACACCTATTAGGGAAAGAACTTGCGCTAACTCGTCGGGGAATACCTCCCCGATGATACGCTTTAGAATCAGGAATTCGAGAATTCCCGCTGCCAAAATTACTAGGTATTTCAGGAATGTGGCTGTCAGATAACGCGGCTCGAAAATCCGACGATTAGTCATGGTGAATCCCGATAGACTGTAGTAAACGACGACCAGGACCGGAGCCAATTTCTTGACATCTGAGAGCCCCAACGCACTAGAGCCAGTAGTGATCAGCACTGATACAATTGCAAATAAGCAGCCTGAAAGAAACACCTTCAAATCGAGCTTAACGATTCCTTCTGCAACCTTCAGATATCGAATAGACGAAATTCCGAGGTAAGCTAGTGAACCAACCATATAGAGCCCAGTGGCATAGTAGGCCCAACCGAATAGCAGTGTTTCTCTTGTAGATCCAGCAGCCAATAACCATTCGGTTTCAACAATCCAGAGGTGAGCTAACCCAATGATTAACCAAAGGCTCGTTTTCTTTAGAAGCTCGATAACGGTTATGTTGGGAGAAATGATCGATTCTTTGAGGCAGAAGAAGGCCCATGGAACCAATCCTCCAAATCCAATCATTTTTCTAATCCAAAAGACAGCATCCACATCACTGGAATAGTTTTCAACCGTCAGAGAACCCACCCAGAGTGTGGTTATGATGCTCAGAAATCCAAAGCTTCTATTAATTGCCCGATCTGGATTGGCTAAGAAAATGAGTAAGCCGACCAGAACGTTGGAACCGGCCGCAAGGACTAGAATGATGATGGATTCGAAGTTAGTCACTTAATAAGGATGAAACTACTGGGCAGTTAGCACGATCGTCGAGTTATTGTTTCCAATTCCGTGGCAATTCATAATGGCCGATTGGGGCTTCAGCAATCGTGGGGTAGTTGATAAGACCAAAGGCGAATCAGGATCCTGATGCTCCATATTGGTGGTAGGAGGAATAACGCCTGTTTTGAGGGTAAGGGCGGTACTAATCAATTGAATGGCGCTGGCCGCACCCAATGGGTGTCCAATGGTCCCCTTTATCGAGCCTGCTGGTATTGAATGAATCCAATTTCCGAATACAGATTCCAGTGCGTTTGATTCGCTGATATCGAGTAGGAAGTGCCCAGGACCCCAAGTAGAAATGTAATCAACCGTTTCGGGCCGTGTTCGTGAGTTTGCCAAGGCGTTTTCGATGACCCATTGGAAACCATCTCCCGGAGAAATTCCAAAGTCCTTGCCGTTCGCATATCCGCGAATCGTGGCGTAAGAGGGTCGTGGACTATCCATATCTTCCAAAATGACGTAGCCCGCACCTTCACCAATGACTCCCAACTCCCGGAAAACATCAAACGGTCGCCCAGCTGTTTCCGGACCTTCAAATTCTGGGGTCGTCAACCTGGCGGCGGTTAGCTCGGCCATTGGGTGGAGGATGAGTGGAGCTTCGGCTCCTCCGCAGATTGCGATTTTCGCTTCCCCCTGGGCAATAAGCTCCGCACCTGCACAAATGGCATCACCGCCTGAGCAGCACGCGTTTTGAACCGCTGATATCTTGGTTCGAGTCGGAACAAAGCGAGCGATAGATTCTGAAATGGCTATGGGTGAATAGGAGAATGTCGTAAACGGCATGGCAGCTTTTACGCCTTTCTCGTGCACGCGCTGGATGGTCTTTGCAACGTGATCGAGGTCGGGTAGGGCTGTTCCTGTTACAACCGGAACATTTCCCAGGTTTTGCCATTCCTCGGGTGGGATGGCTGCGTCTTTCAAGGCCATTTCAGCTGCGGCCATTCCCATCTGGGTATGTCTTGGAAAGCGATTCAGTTTTACCTCCGGCCGAACCCATTTGCTGGCGTCAAAATCTTCGACTTGGCAGCCAATGGCTTTTTCCAGCCCCAATTCTTCTAAATGGGGTAGATACTTTGCCGTCGGTTTGCCAGAGTTCAAACCGTTCCAGAAGGATTCGAGTCCTGTTCCGCACGCGGCAAGAACTCCAATCCCGGTAATTTTTACGGATCGTCTCATGTGTATCGCCCGGGCGCGATCAGATGCTGCGGATCAAAGTAGTCTTTTAGCTTTCTGGTAATGTCCGGCATGCCCAAATATTTCATTTGGTCAATGCCAGCGCGATAGGGAGGAAATCCGTGTTCGATCAAAGCGACTGTGAGTGTGCGCAATGCTTCTTGAACTTTTTCAGATTCGCCCACTTCAAAATGGAGAGTGATGATAGCTGATACAGCCTGGTCTTTGTTTACTATGTAGGTGATGGAATATTTATAGCCTTTGTCCTCGAGCATGGCTCTCAACTCGCTCGTTGCATTTTCCCTGGGTGGCAAGGTGGCATTCAGATAAACCGCCAGTTCATCCGCGTAGTTCGGATTGTCACCTTCCATGGTAATGCTGAGATGCCCGATGTTAGTCGGATTGCCATTACTGAGTAAAAGTATCTCCTGAATCGACTCCATAAAGATACCGACGTTTTGAATCTTTCGGATGGGGATTTTTCGGGTCAATCCTGCTACGCGTTTCACTTTCTCTGGAGTGAATGCATCGAGTGTGGAGCTTGGTGAAATGATCTTCTTTATTTCCTTAGCCGCCGCTTTGACCACTGCCTTGCGACCATGTATGGCCGTGAGCCCTTGAAAGTTCTTCTTTGAGCCAAACTGTTCGAGCACTTCCTCCACTTGTTCTTCTGAGATGTTTGGCTGCGTCTTCAAGATGAGCCCTTTCATCACATAGATTTTGCGGCCTGGGTCGGCTATGTGGACAATCTCATCAAGAATGCGTTCTCTGTAGAGGGCCTTAAAATCGTCGAGCAGTGTATCCAAATCAAAATTACGAATGGATATGAAAGTGGTAGACTCTTGCTTAGGCAGAAGGGTGAACCAGCCTCCAAGAACGATTCCGAAATTGGATTGAAAAAATAGGCCTTCCCACCCTGTGCCTATGCCTTCGGGATGTGAGGGATGCCAGAGGCGAGGATCTTGTTTTATTATTTCTCCATCGATGGTGAGGACTTCTAAGCCGTGTAGCTCATTTGCTCTTGAACGGTAGTAGCCGATCCCACGCTCTAAGGTGTTGCCTATAATACTGGTATCGCTTCCTGCCCCCGTCACATTGAAAGTGAATTCTGGATGGTTTTCTTCTAGGTAATTGTAGAGTTCGATCTGTGAAACACCGGGTTCTATATAGATTTTTCCAGATTGGGGATCGCAGGGCCCAATCTTTTTCCACTTTTCCAGGCTAACGATTACACAATCGTTTTCCACAGGTAGGTGGGCACCATAGCCCCAGTTCTTCCCCAAACTGACGGGATAGATGCGGATCTTACGTTCCCTTGCGATAGAGACGACCTCTATCAAGGTTTCGCGAGTAGCTGGTTTTAGCAGGCACGGGACTTCACGAGTCGTCCTGCTCATGGCCGGCTCGATTTTGTCTCCTGGGATTACTTCTAAATCATCAACTTTATCCCAAACGTGTAGCTGACTCATTAATTGGGTGTCCATGTCTTCAAGGAAAAGGTAATCGTGGTTCCCGTTCCTTCCTCCGAATTAACTGAAATGGTTCCGTCGTGTGCTTCTACTATGCGTCTGCAAATGATAAATCCTAATCCTGTGCCTTTGTCGCCTTTCGTAGTAAAGTTGCCTTGTTGCATTTGTTGGCAGACTTCCTGGCTCATTCCACAGCCGTTGTCGGTAACCGAAACGATGGCCTCGCCATCTGCGGCTTCCACTTTTACGTGCACCGACACTTCTTCCACATAGTCCTCATTCTTCGCCTCCAGTCCGTTACGGATGAGGTTTTGAAAAAGTCGGGATAGTTCGGTGATACTTCCAGACACTGAGAGAGAGTTGTCTCCTTCAACGATGATGTTCGCGTCATCGAAAAAGATATCTGCTTTCACTTTCTGGACCGCATCCAAGACGGAGAACACCTCCGTGGTGTTGTTTCCCTTGCAGACCTCTTTCCATGATTGTGCCAGTTCTCGGCAATAGTTGGCATTTCGCTCAAGGGTCTCTGCATAAGCGAGTGCGTTGTCCATAGAGACATCAGCTGTGCCGGATGCGTTTTGCACTTCATGCAAAAGAAGAGAACTGTACCCAAGTATGGCAGTGAGTGGCGAGGAGAGGTCATGGACAAGTCGTGCCGATGCCTTGCCCCAGGAGGCCATGGATTCGCGTTCTTCCAACTGGCCTTTCAGGATATCGTTCATCTTTTGAACTTCCTTCAGCATGAAGCCGCGCTTGCGTCGGAGGTCGGACTCCTTGGCATATTTCTTCACCGTTTCCAGCATACGATGAATATCGAAAGGCTTGGTAACGTATTCATTTGCGCCGAGCTTTATAGCTTCTTGAGCCGTCTCAAGATTGCCGTAGCCGGTAAGCATAATGATGGAGACCTCTTGGTCGATTTCGCGAACTTTGGCCAATCCCTCGATGCCATTCATCGATGGCAATCGAATGTCCATGATGATTGTGTCGTATTTGGTTTGGCTAATTTTCTCCAAGCCATCTTCTACGCGGTCGCTCACATCAACTTTGAATTCTTCGCCTAGGAGGTAACGGAGACTCTCCCTTGGGCCAAGTTCATCATCAATGACTAGTACACGCGGAAGGTCTTTCGATTGAACTTCAGAAAGATTCATCTCAGCAGGTTAAAGGACTATTAGGATTTTAAAGCAGGATACGCTCTAAGTTTGTGAATATGAATGTGAATAAGTAAGCCGATAATACCTCAGGTCGACGAAATAGAGGGATTTTCCCCAAAAAAATTGCGGTTTTCTACTATGTGGCGCCTGAAATAGGGTAAATACCTTATATGTGGCATTTTTTGGAAGGCTTTAAGAAACATCGCGCAGCGAACCAGGCTCCCAAATTCTCTTACTGCTGATCATCTCCCTGCTGCCTTCTCAATCATCTCCAACGCTTTCCTCGGCAGCGGTTCAACAGCAATGCTAGGATTTAATTATTAACTGATACCTGGTTCGCTATTTTTAATTAGCGCAATAGTTTCAATGAACTATGTTCAACGGGCTTTTGTGTCTCCTGGAAAGCCCCGTTAAGCTATACGATTAAACCTAGCTAGATTCGTCGAATTGGAAACTCGATTCACCGATATAAGTTATTAAATTAAAGGAGCTTAAGTAATTCATTAAGGTCTTTAATCAGAGGTCGAATGGGTCACGAACCACACAAAGAGCAAAGAAATATTCTTTCCTTCAGTTGATCGAAACTATCCGCCCTTGCCAGATTACTTAAGCATGCGTGGCCGAATCTGCCAGCTCAGCTGCCATGCCAAGCCACATACTCCATTTTCTTCTTTAGTTCCGCTTGTTTGCAAACAGGCCATTCCACCTGGTTTTAAGTCCAAGAGGGCCAGGTCAGATTCGCGTGTTAGGAGGTAAGAGCCTAGGTGGGCAAGGTTCGCTTGGTGCCCTACCAATAGAAGTGTCTCGGTGGATGATTCAATGAAATCGGCCAATATCCGAAAATCTGCTGTGGGTTCAAGCAAGGGAGCCTCGCGTGTCTTGGCTTTAATCCCCGTGAGTTTCTTGAATCGTTTGGCTGTTTGCGTTGTGCGAACATAAGGACTGTACCGGATTTCTTTGATGTCCCCCAGTGTTTTCTTTTTGAGGAAATCTACTAAGGTGGACAGAGACTCGATACCATTGCTCGTCAGTTTTCGACGTGGATCCTTTTTGTTCTGATTTGCTTCAGCACTGCGTAGCAGGAATATCCTCATGTTCCGGAGTTTTGGAATTCGTCCGGATTTGGCAATGATCCAAACGAGCTATTCTTCTTTGGCCTCCTCTGGGTAGATCAGGCTGCTGGTGGAATCCCAAGACAAGCCGTAGCGCTGAGGCAGCGAAGCATCCAATTCCTTGCTTATTATCTTAGCCTTAATCGCCTCAAGAATAAAGCTGAGGTACCTCAGGTTGGCATCGTCTTGGTCTTCCCGGGCTTCCAGCAATTCTCGAAATGTAGACAAGCCGCTTTCGTATTTTGATTGCTCGCGGTCGAACTGCTCGATGGCAAGTTCGAGCGATAATTTCGCGGCCCTGACCCGTTCGAGGCCTAATACCCACCTTCTCCAAAGGAAGCGATTGGCTTCCTTCGCTTCCTGTTCCTGATCTTCCAGTTTGAGCTCTTCCTGTCGTAGCAAGCTAAGGGAACGTTGGTATTGGGCCTTATCTGCTCTTTGTCCCCAGGGTATGCTGAATTCTATACCAGCCGTCCAATCGTATCCATCCCGCTCTAGGGTGTTCCCGTAGCTGTCGACCAATGAATCATCCAAACCTGAAAATCCCATACCGGCAACCAGGTCTACGGTCGGTAGCATCAGGTTCCGTCCCGCCCTTACAAAATTCTCAAACCATATTACCTTAATTTCCTGTGCCCGATATCTCGGATTGTTAGCCAGAATTGCTGGCAAAGAAGTAGGCGATCCAATGTCTTCGGTCGAAATGTCAGGTAGTTGGCTTACGGATACAAGGCCTTCAGGGTAATCGTTGGAACCCATTTGCCGATAAAGTTTGTCCTGGCTGTCTTCTATCAGGGCGTATGCGGTAATGACTGCTTCTTGGCTGGTCGCTTCGAATACTTGGGATTGGATTACGTCAATGTTGGTGGCTAGACCCACCCCTTCGCGAGCTTCGTTTTCTTCTAAAAGTTTTTCAGCCACCTCTAAACTGGCTTCCCTGACCTTTTTCACTTCGTGTGCATATGCGAGGTCCCAATAAGCAACTTCAGTGTCGCTCATGAGCACCAGTGCTTGGTCCTGCAAATTGAGTTCGGTTTGTGTAGCAACCAACTCGGCGTTTTGCAACATCAGGAGATTCATCTCAGTTCCTCCTTCTCTTAATAGAGGTTGTCTTAATGACATAGATAGGTCGGACGTATGAGAGGGATTGAGGATCTGGGTGGAACTACTGCTGCTGTTGCGCGTGTAGTTGGAACTAACCTGTAAATCCGCTCCGGTATTCAGTCGCTTGGCGATACCGGCCCTAGTTAGAGTACTATGCCCGCTGTCACCCTCAAAACCACCATAACTGGGCGATCGGCTCCCTCGCTGCGTTCCTGATGCGAAAAACCGGGTGTCGAAAGTAGCTTCCTCAATGATTACATTTTGGCGGGCAAGGATTACTTCTTCTCCTTGAATGCGTAAGGAGAGGTTTTGCCCCAGTGCACGAACCACGGCCTCGTTGACATCTAAAAATTCAGGTGTCTGAGCGTTCGATAGGGTGCAAAAAGAGCTGAAGCAGAGTAGGAAGGTGCAAAAAGTGC
The DNA here is from genome assembly GCA_938075565.1 of uncultured Opitutales bacterium. Classification (GTDB taxonomy): domain Bacteria; phylum Verrucomicrobiota; class Verrucomicrobiia; order Opitutales; family UBA2995; genus UBA2995. The sequence goes on from CALJGU010000002.1 coordinate 21,954, forward strand.
GTCTCATGATAGGTACTATTGAGGTAGCAGCCGTGGGAGAAGAGAACGCAAGGTTTCCCTTCTATCAACCCAAACTGTCTATTTAGTTACCCCAACTAGACCGGTGAGGTTGCACTATATTTAGCTATTTTTGCGAATATGGCTACGAATAGGCACTTTTGAGAGTGCCTCAGTCAGCCTTTCAGTACGAACCGGCTTCGTGATGAAGTCATTCATTCCTGTTTTCAAGGCCCGTTCCCTATCTCCACCCATCGCAGCTGCAGTGAGCGCAATAATCCAGGGACGTTCGGCATCCGAGTATTTAGCGCAAATTCTGCGTGTTGCTTCCAGTCCGTCCATGACGGGCATTTGGATATCCATAAGGATGGCGTCGTAACGGTCTTCTTCTAGCCGATCCAGAGCCTCCTGGCCATTGCATGCCACGGTGATAGGATCTGTGAATCCGAGTTTTTTCAATAAGAGGAGCACGACCTTCTGGTTTACTGGATTATCCTCCGTTATCAGAATTTTGATGGGATGATCGCTGGCAAAGGTCTTGGGTGTCTTGGGGTTTGGCTCAGGAACCACTTGACGTGGTCGATGATCAACCACCGAAAGTAATGAATTATGCAGGGCTGCCGGTTTGATAGGTTTGGAAAGAACCTCCGTAAAATAGCGAGTTATGGACTCGTCAAGAATGCCACCAATTGAACTCAGTAGAACGAGGGGAAGTTCTTTCTCTCTCCGAAACTCGCGCAGCTTCATTGCCAGCTCTTTTCCGTCCATGACCGGCATTTTGTAATCGAGGAGGGCAAGATCATAGACTTGTCCTTTAATGATTTCTGCCAGTGCGTCTGGGCCAGATTCAAATACGTCCGGAACCATTCCCCATGCCTTAGTCTGAGCTAGAAGCAATTTTCGGTTTATGTCGTTATCGTCAACGATCAGAACGCGTTTTCCGGTTAGGTTTGGATCCTTTTCCCGGAGATACATACGATTCTGTGTCGGGAATGGTTTACCGATAATGGAGAATTGGAAGGTGGAACCTTTATCCACCTTACTACTAACGGTCATTTTTCCACCCATGATCTCAGCCAATCGCTTTGAAATAGCTAGTCCGAGTCCGGTACCACCGTATTGGCGGGTGGTAGAATTGTCGGCTTGGGTGAATGACTTGAAAAGTTTGTCCAGGCGATGCTCAGGAATTCCTATGCCGGTATCGGTCACCGCGAATAGAATTTCATACTGGTTGTGCTCACGCTTGATCGCACGCACAGTGATTTGGACTTCGCCTTCGTGTGTAAATTTCAGGGCGTTACTAAGTAGATTTACCAAGATTTGTCTCAGCCGTGAGATGTCACCAAGAATGGTATCTGGAACTGATTCATCTACGAGATAGCCTAATTCGAGGTCTTTCTCATGAGCTTTTCCGGCCACTTGATCGAAAGCCTCCTCAAGGCATTGGCCTATTTCAAATGGCCGCTGTTCGAGGTCGAGCTTTCCAGCTTCGATTTTGGAGTAGTCAAGAATGTCGTTGATTAGAGTGAGCAGTGAATCACTGCTGCTTCTCATGGTTTCTGCATAGTCACGCTGCTCCGCGGAGAGGTCACTTTCCAGAAGCATATTCGTCATACCAATGACAGCATTCATGGGTGTCCGAATTTCATGACTCATTGTTGCCAGGAAGGTACTCTTGGCCTCACTTGCGGATGCCGCTTCTCGTGCATTAATTTCCGCGCGCTTCCGTGCTTGTTTGAGTTCGTTATTCTTATTCTCAAGATCGAGCGTTTTTATCTCCACAGCATCTTCCACTCGTTTCCTGAAGATGTTATAAAGGATAAGTAGTAGAATTCCAGATACAATAAACCCTCCCATGGAATAAAATAACATCCGTTGGAAGTTCCGGTTTGACCTGGCTACCTCCTGAGTAATGTCCCTCCAAGTACTGTAAATAAATTGAGTGTCTTTGTTCCCATTGGTTTCGACCATGAATGTGGAAAGAGAGAACCAATAGTTTCGAGAGCTAACGGCTTGCCAGCCCTGGTCTTCGTAATCGTTGATTTGGTCAAAATTTTGCAGGATAAACCTAATGGTTGGAGCTGTGGAGTCGCTGAGTTGCAATAATGATTGATAACCAGGAACGCGAATAAGCTGATCGATTTCCTCAGCTGTGTGCCCCATGGATCCATCGGCTTTGACCATGAGTGCAGATTCACCGCTTTCAGGAGTCCCTGAAACGCTTGCTAGAATTTGGGAAGTCGAAGAAGCGATTCTTAGAAACCCGACCAAGAATGTTTGATTATTAGTGGGGTGTTGAGCGTAGAGCGGCTCAACGATGGAAATGGTAATGCCGGATACCGTATGCTCCAGCCCTTTGCCGAGCATCTCAGTTTCGAAAGCTTGATTTAATATTGCTGGGTCCGGAGCCTCGGTCTTGGAGTGACTCCAACCTCCCCGAAGTTCTACCAGCGGATCAACCTGACCCGGAAAGTGAATGCTTAGCTCAGGCTGAATCTCATTTGCAGCCATTTTTTGCCAATAGGGAAGCAGCTGCTTACGTAGTGGTTCAATCGAGGGAGATTGTCCCGAAAGTGACTCGACATAGATTTTAGCGAGTTCCGCTGCTACGCTCGGCTCTTTCCCAAGTATCTGGGCTCGTGTTTGGTTCTTCTGAAATTCTGAATCGAGAGCTATCTGAAATGATTGATAGTTTAATTCGCTCTGAGTTTTTATTTTCAGTGCAAACTGCTCCTGCTCCCATGAGTGGAGAAGGTATAGTAAGGAAACGATGACAATGCCCGTCAGAAATACGGACATGATCAATAAATTGCGTGTCGATACTCGTTTGAGCATGAAGAGTTGGTAAGAAGAGTTTGAAAGGTAGCAGATAGCTATCCTTCAAAGCTTTTACAGAGAACTTCCTCCGAACACCTAATCCCTGATTCCTTTGGGATTTTATAGTTTTTATACAAAGAATTTTAAGGCTTTTATCACCAATGGATTTTATCCATTTAATCGCTTTGAGAATGTCGCCTTCCAAACATTGGATGTCTGTGAACAGATTCCTATGGCTCGATCATTGAATCAAAAAATTTCCTGGATAGAGCATACTCTCCCGACCTATTGCGAATGTGCCAAAGCTCCTTGTGTTGTGTGCGCAGCTCAAGCGCCTCTCTGTGGAGATTATCTAGACTCTCTTCTGATAGAATCGCCTGACCGCGATGGCAGGCATGTAGCAACATTTTCAGTACCCAATCAATTTCTTCCATGACTATTTGTTCAATCGGATGCTCTTTCTTAAGACCATCAAATTTCTGCTGTAGATTGAGCGCCTCCGTTAATGAAGCTTGAAGAGAATCAACGTTCAGGCCCTCAATTTTTCTGATGAAAGATGCCTTTTCATGTAGGATCTGGTAGAGAACGGATTGGTTATGAATATAGATATCAAACACTTGATCCAGATTGCCAATGTCTAGAAGAAGCTGTCCCCATCCCTCCTGTTGGAAAACGTGTTGGTCGAGTGTGGCAGGAAGTTCTATTTCCTGGTTCTGATTCCAAGCGCAAGCCGAACCAAATGCGAAACCGGGATAACTTGAGACCAATGGCTGAAGGTGCCCATTGTCCCCCCAATCAGTTGTTAATAGCCCGATCGCACCGTTTCGTTTTCCCGATGAAGCTGCCTTGCGAATATTTCCGAGCATGTTTTCTGTCCGCCCACCAATACTGTTCCATGAGGAAGTTCCGGGACAGACATAGTATTGCAAACCCGATGATCCAAGGTGAGCGGTCTCTTCTGCAAAAGGGTGAATGGCTTCATAGCCCCAGTTGAGTGCTAGGCTGTCTGAAGGAATCTCTCCCATCAGCTCAGGATACTTGAGCACTATGTCGGCCCAGAACTGCATTCGGTGGCCCTGATTCTTACAAAGACCTTGTACTTTCTGCAGATAGTCTAAATAGACTTGTCCTCGTCCATGATCTTCAACGGCTTGTTTGCTCCTGCCATAACCAAGGTCTATGGTTTCATCGCAGCCTACGTTGATTTGTTTGCTTTCAAAACATGCAGTGATTTGCTCGATAAGATCCTGTGCTAGATTTATGGAACCAGGGTCTATGGGACAAAGGCCCTGTGGTTCGGGTCTATAGCCAAAATCGGTTTCTCCTCCCTCTGGCTGCTCAGCCAGTTGGTTATATGGCTCATGAGTTAGCCAACGACTCATGTGTCCAAAGCAATTTAGATTTGGGACGAGTTCGATGAATCGTTCCTGGCAATAGGCATCTAAATCCTTAATATTATCCTGCGTGAGTGGTGATGCATTTCTCCATACAGTCTCATGGCCTTCATAGGCGAAGGCGTGTTCGATGTACAGCTGCAACTCGTTTATCTTCCAGGATGAGAAAAGGTCTATCAGGTAGAATAGCGTTTCTAGCTTTGGAACTTTGTTTCTGGATACGTCGAGCATGATGCTCCGACGCGGAAAATCGGGATGATCTTCTATGGCTATTTCTGGAAGGTAGTCCTCGGTTGCCCAAGCGATTTGTTTTAATGTCAGAAGGCCGTAGTGCCAACCGAGTTTTCCAGCAGCCTGAATCTTGATACTCAATGATGAGATTTCTAAGCTGTAAGCTTGGTCTGACTGAAAGTCCTCATTTGCAATTAATGAAACGGACTCCGGTAGACTGTCTAATTGTCCGCAGGTAGGAGTCAGCTTCCTAAAATCATCTACTTCCAATTGAGAGGTCGTGCCCGATTCCGATATGGATTTTGGCATGGGAAGAAATGCGATCCCCCGTTCCGGACGGGTCATTGGACTTCAATCTTTACGGCAGCTTGTTTTCCAAGTGTTAAGCTAGTCCCAAGGGCAGTTTCCACTTCGATGGCGTTGGCGATTTCGTCGTGCTGTATCACTTTTACCGCTTTGCCTGGCACCAATCCGTTTTTTTCTGCGAATTGCAGAAACGCTGGCTCTTGATCAAGAACCCTGGCGACGATAGTTTCCTGACCTGGACTACAGTTAATCAGATTTTGTAAGTTTCGTTCGTGAAGCTTCCCGGAGTGTGATGGAATGGGATCTCCATGGGGGTCATACTGAGGGTGACCAAGCAGGTCGTCGATTTTTTCAAGAACACGATCGGATATGACATGCTCCAGTTGTTCTGCCTCATCGTGTATTTCCGACCAATCCATTTTGAGAATCTCAACTAGAAAGAGTTCAACCAGGCGGTGCCTTCTAAGTACATGAAGAGCGAGCACTTCTCCTTGTTCGGTCAACTTGGTTCCTACTCGCGGTTCGTATTCAACCAAGCCAGCTGCATGGAGTGATTTGACCATCGTGGTGGCCGTGCCAGGTACGACACTCAAGGACTGGGCTAGCTTCCCGATTGCCAACATGTCGTCGCTCGTTTTCCTGCATTCGAGGTAAATAGCTTTGATGTAATTTTCTACGGTACTTGTCGCCATGAGAATTCTTATAGAAGTATGGCTAGAGGAGAATCATGACTTCCTGAGAAACTCCAGAACATCTTCCGCTTGTTTTGAGGTGGACGCTGCGAGGTCTCGCCAGACGAGAACTCCATCTTTGAAAAGAAACGCCTGTCGACTCGCAAAACCCAACTTCTTTGGAACGCTAAATGCGTTGATGACTTCAGAGTCTTTATCAGCCACTAGCGAAAATGGTATGTTGTATTTCTCTTTGAAGGAGCGTTGTGATTTGATGCTGTCTTTGCTCACGCCGAAGATTGTTACTTTTTCCTTTAAGAGAACCTCGTACGCATCGCGAAGACTACACGCCTGTTTAGTGCATCCCGGAGTATTGGCCTTGGGGTAGAAATATATGAGTGCGTAGCCTTTGGATGCAGAATCCGCAAGGTCCACTACATCCCCTGAATCCAAAGTGGCTTGAGTTGCTGGAATCTTGTCACCGATATCTAAAGGTGCGGCATTAGCTTGTTGGCTGAATAACATAATACTAACTGATAAAAATAGGAGTCTTAATCTCATAGGGTTGTTATTTAGAGTTTCTAGGTAAGGCTGAGCAGGAATGCCATCGTATTTTATGGTTGTTGTCTTCTGACAGCCATTCTGTGGAAAGGTTTTGTCGAAATTGTCCTCTAAAAAATCGAGGAATTGCAGAAATATTTTTCACTTTTTTCTGCGGTTGGAGTTATTAACGGTGGGTATTCACAGTGAAGATCCTTGGTTATTCACACTGTTAGGTGGATTTGGAGGCTAAAAATCAGGTTCCCCAGAGTTTTCAGTTCTTTGATAAAACAGAGGTGAGGAAACAAACCTCTGGGATAAAAAACGAAGATTACTTCGAAAAAAGATAAGGTAAACCTGACGGGCCTTGCCCCTTGAGGAAGCGCAAGTGGAATTAAGGCACATATCACCAGCTCCGGCAAAAGGGTTCGCACCCAACTGTAAATGCGAATCGGAGTTAGGCGGAAGTCTGAAGCATAGAAACAGAAGACGACCGAGTTAGAAGGAGAGGGGCGTTTTGACCCGAACCGGAAAGTGGTGTCCTGAGAAGGGACACGACAACTACCATTAGTCAGGAGGTGAAAAGAAGTCGAGCGAAGCTCCAGCCGATTATAAAGTAGAGGCTGAAAAACGGAAAATCACCTAAGGGATTGAATGACATGGCAAGTCGCTAAATCCCAAGCGTCAGCAGTAATAATGCGGACGACTGCGAATAAAAAAGTGATCTGAGAGTTAAAAGGCCAGACCCGTACCCTAGGGCAAACGCTCCATCAAAAGTGGAGGCCAACCTGAGGGAAAAGGAGAGGAATGAAACCGTCGCGGATAATTTCCTAGCCGTGTCTGAATGACGGAATCGGCAGATTCCAAAATTTAGGCTGAGAGGCCTTGCTCAATACCTTAGTTGAAAAATCAATTAAGTGGTCCTAATACGAGATCGATAGCTTCCCTGCCAGGAAGAATAGCGTCGGGGAACTGACAACCAACGAAAGTTGAGTGCAAAATGTCAGTGAAGGACGAGAGTGTTGCGAGCTCCTCCCGATCTTTTAGACCCTCCGGAGAAATCCGGGGGGTCTCTTCGCGTACGGATCCTACGGATGAGCCGTCCACATCCTTCTTATGGAATCGCTGGAATGTCCTTCGGCAAATAAAGTTCTGAGTGCCAACGAGTCTTTTCTTTTGGCCAATCGTTCTCCTGATTCGTCCGTCACAAGGTCCTCATGGTAGAATGCGGGTGGCGAAGCTTTAAGCGCTTCGTACATAAGAAGCTGTCTGGCAGTGGATACCAGTAAGTCAGCTCCGCGGACTACTTCTGTAATCCGCATATCAATATCATCAACCACTACGGCGAGTTCATAAGAAGGCATGCCTTCCTTTCGCCAGAGAAGGAAATCACCAAAATCGGCTTGGCAGTTGTAGGATTTGATTCCTTGGCGTCCATCTGAAAACGAAACACTGCGATGATCTGGTACTACGAATCGCCAGTTTGTCTTCAGATTGAGTGGAAAGGTAGGAGATGAGGGGTCAGGACGAAGTGCTTTGGGGAAAATGGACTCACCTTCTGCGGATAGAATAGTGTCAGGATGTTCTTTGATGTCTTTCCGGGAAGATTCGCAAGGGTAGGCTAGACCTAGTGACACTAGTTTTTCCAAGACCTCTATATAGATAGCAGATCTTTGTGACTGTTTAACCGGACCCTCGTCCCAATTTAACCCCAGTTGCTTCAGGTCATCGATCGCGGCTTGTGAAAAGATGTCCTTACAGCGATGGAAATCAATATCCTCGTCTCTGTAGGTAAGAAAGCCATTGGAATTCTGGCATCGTTGGAAAGCTGTCCAAAACGTTTTCGCGTGTCCAAGGTGTAGGTAACCCGTAGGAGAGGGTGCTATCCGACCGCGATATGGTTGCTCTGACATCTTGAATCCAAGTTCTTGTTACGAGCAGCAGTGTTGGGGAAAGCGACCAGCACTGTAAAACCTAGTTTTCTCCTACTTTCATTTTTGGATTTGGAATGTTTCTCAAAACAACCAATGGTCTTAAATATGGTGACTCCGCTTTCGCATATATTTTTCCGAGCTTTCTTCAGCTTTGTATTTGGGCTACTCACTTTTTACTTTTTAACGTGGGCGATCCTTGCTTCCACAGTCCCGGTTCTTGAAGCCATCATTCGATTTGGGGCATCGACTGTTCTAAGTGGCTTGGGATCCATATATTTCGTGATGGTCTACAAGAAGACGGATGCCTATCTGCCAAGGAACCAATCCATGTTGTTCTATTCTTGTATGGCTGTTCTTTCAGTGGCTACCGGCCTTGTTCTTTATTTTCATCTGGAAAGTTATCATTGGATACCGGATCGCATGCGCTGGCCAACAGAGATTCTTACCGGTGTGGTCTATCTCGTATTTTTCATTTTTTGTTTGGTCCGCATCTCTGAAGCACGCTTTCTTCCCACGCTTTCAAAAAGCCGGGTTTCAGACGAATTGGTAAAATAGGGAAACCCAGTGATTCTTTCAAATTTAGTCAGTGGAGAACGACAATGGCCTCTGATCCTCAAATGTTTCTTAGCTCATGGTGGCTGATTTAAAACCGGGGTTGCCGAAAAATCTCCGAATGGGTTGCCCGGTTTGGGCTCATGCTCCCTGGATAGGCAATTTCTTTACTTCAGATGCTCGCCGAATCGATTTCCTCTCCCAATACGGAAGCGTTTTCAATACGGTTGAAGGAAATTCTTCCTTCTATGGCTTACCTTCTATTGCAACTATTCAGCGCTGGAAAGATGAAGTGCCCGATGGGTTTGAGTTTTGCTTCAAGTTTCCGCGGATCGTTAGCCACGATTTGCTTTTAAAACATGCCGAACGAGAGACAGTTGAATTTATTGAGCGCCTATCTCCTTTGGGCAACAATTTGGGACAGTTTTTTCTGCAATTACCCTCTCACTTCGAGCCGAGGCACGTGGAGAATCTAAGCATCTTTTTAGATAGTTTGCCTAAGGAATACAATTACTCCGTTGAGGTTCGGAATCCGAGATTCTTTGAAGAGGGTCAGGAGGAAATTGATTTCAACCATCTGCTTTCAGAGAAGGGTGTGGATCGCGTTATTTTTGATACACGAGCCCTATTTAAGGGCAAAGCTTCCGATGAGGACACTGAGAATGCTCAACGTCGTAAACCCAACCTCCCCGTTAGGTTTATTGCCACAGGCTCTCGACCTTTTGTAAGATTTGTGGGTAATCCCAATGAGAAAATCACACAGGCATGCCTAGTGGACTGGGTGAAACCGGTTATGGATTGGATGGAGCAGGGCCTCACTCCTCACTTCTTTTGCCACATGCCAGATGATCTGCTCGCTCCTCAACTTGCTCGTCATTTTCAAACTCTTCTCATTGAGGCGGGTGCTACTTTTGAGGTTCCTGTTTGGCCCAATGAACTAGAGACTCCAAAACCTAAACAAATGGATTTATTCTCATGAGCATTGATTTCCGCATAATTAGATTCAGTGGAGGAGGATTTAGATTCTTACTCTTCTCCTTGGTGGGCCTGGCTTGTCTGGGGCTGTGCGTATTACTTGTATTTTTCGTTATACTCTCGCCTAAAAACCTTCCCAGACAGGAAATTTACCGAGGCGTTTTTCTTACCGTTGAAGAGATTCCTGAGGAGTTCGGAAAAGGAAAAGTAATGATCGCTGAGATCCATTGGGACGAGCCTGGAGTAGAATTGTACTTCAGCCCGTTTCGTCAGAATGATTCTCAGGGAAGACACTTTACCCTCTTACCAGCAGACTATCTGCGTTGGGAGGCAGACCTGGACCTCATGGTCAATACCACCCGTTACTACCCGGAGGAATGGTGGCAAAGCTGGCCATTGAGATCAGTGAGCTCGTTGGAAACACTCGTTTGGGATGGCACCGTAAGTCATATCCATCCGCTTTCCTACATGTTTGGCTGGGATGAAGACGAAAATTTTATATACCAAAACTCAAAGCCTCCATCCGCAGAATTTTTAGCACAACTGAAATGGGGGATGGGTGTGCAGAGTGTCAGTATCCACAATGGGCAGATCCACGAGGGTGCCTTGGATAGAAACATTGTCTACGATGCTCGTACCTTTCTCGGTGTGGATCCGGTCGATAAAGTACTCTGGCTCATCGTAGGTGAAACCATATCTGAGATAGGGATGAACACGATCGCTACTAAACAAGGCGTGATCGTTGGCGGGCAGCTTGATACTCAGGATGCGTCCAACATGATCATTGGGAGTGATGCAAGCGGAGTAAGGGCACTGACCGGAATTAGAGGACGCCGGATGCTGGGAGGAACTATGGGAGTTCGCGCTGAGAGATTACCTGAAGATTAATCCAGGCTCATTTTAAATACTTCGCAGGGAAACCCTTCATCATCAGACGCAAAGGATGCTTTTATTTTGAATCCTTCGCTCTCATAAAGTTTTCTCGCTCTTTTATTTTCAGCAAAAGTAACTGTCCAGGCATGGGGGCCCGTATATTTCAGAGACTCCTTAAGCAATTGCCTTCCAATACCTCTGCCCACGTATTCGGGATCTGTATACAACCATCCCAGGTAAGATTCATGGGATCCTGAAAAGCCAATCATGCGATCGCCTTCACAGGCAACGAGGAGTCGGCACTGTTGAAGTGCTGCACTTTCTGGATCATCTTTCAATGGAGTAAAACTACGTCCATCTGGGGAGTCATTTAATTCTAGAGGCCGGGATCGGTCATGCACTTTGCATATGCCTTCCTAGTCGGTAAGCGTATAGGGTCTAATTTGGATCATTTCTAAAGGTTCTATTCCCTTAGAGGATCGTTTATAACTTCTTAGACTGACAAATGGCCCCAGCTTTCTAAGCCGTTTTTAATAGGTTATTTATAAATGCCTTAATGAGCGTTTGTTTAGGCCACTTCTGTCAGTCCTTTTACGAAGGACTTTCGGTAAGATCTGTAACTTATTAAGGCCATTAACGGCACCACCACTCCACCTACACCTGGAATGAGCTGTACGGCAATGAGGATGAAAAAGAAGATGCGAATCATCCACTTAATAAAGAAACTTCTATAGAGCGGAATGTATCTCCTAAAGGGTGCCACCAAATGTACTCGGTAAATGATCACTCCAATTACCAGTCCCAAAAAGGGGATAAAACTTAATGCCAAGGTGATCAAAAGTACGGGAGCCAATCTTGCAGTCACCATAGCCAGGTAGTCCTTGGCGAATGCTGGGTCTTTGAAGAGTTCATGCCCGCAGGTCCCGCAAGTTTGATGCGGATCTTTGTCTTCCAGACGTGTTCCACACGATGGGCAGCGCTTCTTTTCAGTGAGCCTGAGTTTGTGTTTTTCCAGATCCTCAGCTGGCTTGTCATTCTTCGACTGTCCAAAAAATCCAACGGTGACAGGTTTTGAAAGAGGGGTGCTGCAGCTGTGGCACTCGGTGGCACAAGGATAGTTTTGTTCACCGCAAGAATCGCAGGTGACCTTGGAACGTTCCTCTTTGTAATGAAAATATTTCTTAAGTAGAAAGGCGACGCCAAGAAGGATACCCAAGATGATGAGTACGACAATGGGGTAAAGAATGAGCCAGAAAAACCCGATCACAGCCCAAGCATCTTCGGCCCAAGAGATCATTTTGCGGAGGCCTAAGGAGTCATCCTCATCCGCTTCGAAAAGCAGCTCCATAATTCCGCTTCGAATGCTCGCGGTAAAGTAGGTGTTTGCTACCGAAATGAAGCCCCAGATGTTGGCAAAGAATCCTGCCTGCATAGCCAGAAGATTTCCTTCGATGTAGGATTTGTCTGCTGTGCTTAGAAACCCGAAGTAAGTAGCCGCAACCATCCCTGTCTTCAAATACTTGCTGACGCTCTCCATAGCCTCTTCGGCTTCTGGTATTTTTGTAGCCCCAATTTCAAGGAGCGAGAGCACGCCCAATGCGGTGATTACATAACCATTGGTAAACCATGAGGGCTCACTACCGCCTAGGTTTTGTAGAAAATCGATATCCTTGAGAAAAGGAAATGAATCTCCCCATCTGAGCACCACCGAAGAAATGAAAGCGGGCAAAAACGCGCGAGATGCAAAAAGGCCGGAAATGCCGAGACCGTATATCAGTGAATTGAGATCCATACTTGGCTGTCCATTAGGTGTATGTTAAAACGATGAAACTAGGTCGCTTCAGGTAAATGATCAAGTTCTCTGAATAACCCTTGAAATTAGTTAAAGTTGCAGTTCCAACAGGTCTGAAGCTTTGATTTCGTAAAGTTCACGCTCTTCATTTCCGATCAGCAAGCTGTCCTCATCCCAGAAACAAAGGCTTTCGCAATTTTTAGTAGCGAGGGTATTGAGCGGGGCCCAATACACACTGCCTTCGAAGTAATTATCCT
>CALJGU010000003.1 GCA_938075565.1 uncultured Opitutales bacterium
CTAAAGCAGCTCCTACAGTTTCTTTTCTTTTCGCTGTCCTGCTCTCGTCTCAATGCTGGTGCCTGGGTAAACCAAACGTCCTCTTCATCGCAGTAGACGACCTGAGGGTGGAACTGGGTTGTTATGGAAGTGATCATGTCATCTCACCGAATATAGATAAGCTTGCTGAGCAGGGGACTTTGTTTGAGCGCGCTTATTGTCAGCAGACCGTGTGTAATCCATCACGAGCGTCTTTGTTAACCGGATTGCGGCCTGATACTTTAAGGGTCTGGGATCTGTTTACTCATTTCAGGCAGAACGTGCCGGATGTGGTTACGCTTCCGCAGTTGTTTAAACAAAATGGCTATCACTCTCAATGTGTCGGAAAGATTTTTCATAACTATCGTCAGGACGACTGGAAGGGGGATCGGGTCTCGTGGAGTGAACCTGAGTTTCTTCACTATGGTTCGCATGGACATGATGATGCGCAGGTGACGGGAGAGTTGCCTCCCAATTTGGTTTCTGGAGCTGGAGGAACGGAAAGTCGCGATGTGCCCGATGAAGCCTACTATGATGGTCGAGTGGCCAATAAGGCGGTGGAAGCTTTAGGAATGCTCAGCAAGAAGGATCAACCCTTTTTTCTGGCTGTAGGATTCTGGAAACCGCACACACCGTTCAATGCGCCGAAAAAGTACTGGGACATGTATGACAGGAATTCAGTTCCCGTACCGCAGCACCTGGAACCGCCCGAGGACATTCCCGAGATCGCCTTGACCAGCGCGCGGTATGACGGTCGCTCGAAACCGGATGAACTTCGCGAAATGCACCACGGTCACCTGGCAGCGATCAGTTATTTGGATACGCAGGTAGGTAAGGTCCTAAACGAGCTTGATCGACTTGGATTAAAGGACGACACCATTATTGTTTATTGGTCGGATCATGGCCTGCATTTAGGCGAGCATGGATTAACTCGAAAGACGACCGCCTTCGAACTCGATGCGGCAGTGCCCATGATGATCGTGAGTCCGGAACACCAGGCCGGTCAACGAACCGATTCTCTGGTTGAGTTACTCGATCTCTATCCCACGTTGACGGAACTCTGCGGAATAAAGGCTCCTAATAATCTACAAGGTAAATCCCTGGTTCATTTGTTGGAAAATCCGAAAGAGCATCATAAGTCGGCGGTGCTAACTCAAACGCCCCGACCCAATTACCCGAAAGGAAAGATGCCCGAGTCCATGGGGTATACGATTCGGACAGATCGATTCCGTTATACTGAGTGGCGAGACTTTAATACAAGCAAGGTTCTGGCTCGGGAATTGTATGACCATGAGGTAGATCATTTAGAAACCGCGAACGTAGTGGGTAAAAAATCATACCAACGGTTTTTGCCTAAGTTGGAGGTGCAGCTGGAGGAGTTGGTGAGATGATGGGTGAATTTACTTCAGCTTTAGGAGCGGCTTTATGCCGCGAATCCACATGCAACGAACGATCGCGGCGTAAAGCCGCTCCTACAGTTAAAAGCCGCATCTTTCTATTCACTTTTTTCCTCTTCGCTCTCTGCTCCTCGCTCTTTGCTTCTTCCCCCAACATCGTCCTCATCATGGCCGACGACCTGGGTTATGGTGATTTGGGTTGTTATGGTAACTCGAATATCGAAACGCCCAATATCGATGCTCTGGCTGCGAATGGGCTACGATTCACCGATTTCCACTCGTCAGGCCCGATGTGTTCGCCGACAAGGGCGGGCACGCTTACAGGTGTCTATCAGCAGCGCTTTGGTCCCAATTTCGATGGTGCGATATCAGGGGTCGAGGACTACCATACAGGTTTGCCTCTCGAAGCGATAACGATTGCTGAAGTCTTGAAAGAGAAGGGCTATGCTACGGGTTGCTTTGGCAAGTGGCATTTGGGATTTCAACCGCCTTATTTTCCAACCAAACAGGGGTTTGATGAATTTCGAGGTTTAGGGTCCGGGGATGGCGACTTCTTTACGCATGTGGATCGTAGTGGGCGTGAAGACTGGTGGACGAATGATGAGAAAACACCGGAAGAAGGCTACACCACGGATCTGCTCACCAAGCATAGTATCGATTTTATAAGGCGACATCGTGATGAACCGTTCTTTTTATATGTGCCTCATCTGGCGATTCACTTCCCCTGGCAGGGACCGGAGGATCCGCCGCATCGTCAGGCGGGAACGGTTTACCATCAAGACAAATGGGGAGTCATTCCGGATCGGTCCAATGTGTATCCGCATGTAAGGGCTATGATCGAGTCGTTGGATAAAAGCGTTGGCAAGATTCTGAGTGTTTTAAAAAAGGAAAGCCTGATTGAAAATACGCTGGTTATTTTCACTTCCGATAACGGCGGCTACATTCGTTATAGTGGTGGCTTCGAAAACATTTCCAGCAACGGACCGTTGCGTGGACAAAAGACCCAGGTTTACGAAGGTGGTCACCGGGTTCCGACCATCGTCTCCTGGCCTGGGAGGATTAAACCAGGTGTTACGAATCAAACCAGCATTTCCATGGACTGGTTTCCAACCTTTGCAGGATTGGCCGGAGTTTCTATGCCCCACATGCAACTCGATGGAGTAGACCTTTCTCCGTTACTGTTTGATGGAAAATCGCTGTCCGATCGAAACTTATTTTGGAGAATTCGAGGAAATTGGGCCGTAAGAAGCGGACCTTGGAAATTGACCTATGCCAATGGTGAATCCGGTTTGTACAATCTGGATTCAGATATCGGGGAAACAACAGATCTTTCTACAAAGCACCCTGAAAAAGTAGCTGGACTTCGGGCAGCCTACGACGAATGGAACCAAAAGGTAAACTTGAGTGCCAAAGCCTATGAATAACATCCTAAAGTCACTGGCAATTGCCGCTAGTTTCTTTTCTCTCGTCTCTAGCCTCGTTGCCCAGCCCAACATCATCTTCATAATGGCAGATGATTTGGGTTATGGAGATTTGGGCTGCTATGGACAGGAGAAGATATTGACTCCGAATATTGATGCTTTGGCCCAACAGGGTATGCGCTTTACCCAAGCCTATGCAGGAGGACCCGTTTGCACAGCTTCACGCAGTGTGCTGATGACCGGTTTGCACAATGGACATACCCCCGCTCGTGATAATGTTCCGCACTATGACTATTATCTGGAGCCTGAAGACATCACGATCGCAGAAGTGCTTAAGGATGCTGGCTATGTAACCGGTGGAGTGGGGAAATGGAGCTTAGGTGATCCTGGAACGGTGGGTGATGCAACCAGCCAAGGGTTTGACATGTGGTTTGGTTATCAGAATCAGGATCATGCCCATTTTTACTTCCCTGAGTATTTGGATGACAGTGAAGCGCCAAGTGGACGGGTTAACTATCCAGGAAACAGTCGGACTCGGCGAGTATACAGCCACGATGCTTTAACAGGTCGCGCCTTGAAATTTATTACAGAAAATGCAGGGCAGCCATTTTTCCTATACGCAGCTTATACGGTTCCACACTTTTCAAACAAACTTGAAGACGAAGATCGTTTAGCTGTTCCTGATCTTGGGCCCTACGAAGATAGGGACTGGACCCTGGCAGCTAAGAAATACGCCTCTATGGTCAGCCGTTTGGATTACGATGTAGGACGAATCGTTCAGATGATTGATAGCGTTGGCTTGTCAGAGAACACCCTGATCATTTTTACCAGCGACCAAGGTCCTTTGGGAAGTGGCCCCTATGAGGAACTCAATAGCAATGGTTCGTTGCGCGGTTCAAAACGAACCCTATACGAAGGCGGAATTCGCATACCCTTTATTGCACGCTGGAAAGGCACCATTTCAGAAAACAATCAAAGTGATCAGGTTATTACGTTTTGGGATATGCTGCCGACTCTAGCCGAAGTCGCCGGGTATCCTGTCTTTACCGGGGTGGATGGGCATTCAGTCTGGCCAGCCTTTCTGGGGAATCGGATTCCTGAATCTCATGAGTACCTGTATTGGGATTACGGGCACAACAGAAAGCGATATGATCAGGCTGTTCGATTGGGTGACTGGAAGGCAGTCAGGCATGGAGAAACGGGACCCTTACAGCTCTTTAATTTAAACAATGACCTGGGAGAAGCTGACGATGTATCCGCCGAACACCCTGAGGTTGTCAAAGAGATCACCAGGATAATGGATACCGCAGTGGATCCAAGTGACCGTTATGAGATCGGTGAACTCTACACCGGTAAACCGATTTGGAATCCAACCTGGCTCGAATAATGCATTTAAAATACCTCATTCTCTTTTGTTCTTTGTTGGGGACTTTGGCTGAGGCCGAAAAACCAAACGTGATCTTTCTTATGGCCGATGATCTTGGCTATGGTGATGTAGGCTTTAATGGCAACACACTGGTCAAGACTCCGAATCTGGATCGGATGGCTGAAGATGGTCTTCGTTTCACGCGTTTCTACTCTGTAGGTCCTGTCTGTTCGCCTACACGAGCCTGTGTTCAAACAGGACGTCATTGCATGCGGTATGGAATGATAGGCGTAAACATGGGGAAACTTCCTGAGGGAGAAATTAACATGGCTCAAATCGCCAAGTCCCAGGGGTACACTACGGGTCATTTCGGGAAATGGCATTTGGGAACTTTGACGAAAGACCCGGAGCTCTCGGGCCCTGTACCAGAAACTACAGCTGAACGCTATGGTCCTCCATGGGAGCGAAATTACGATGTGACCTTTACGACAGAAACGAATATCGCAACTTGGGATCCTCTTGATGAAACGGGATTGCGAATACCAAAGCATCGGGTCCATTTCTGGTCGAATGGCACGGAGATCAAAGAAGACTGGAAGGGCAGTTCGGAAAAGATCATGATGGATCGAGCGTTGGAGTTCATTGAAGACTCGGCTAAAAACGAGACACCGTTTCTGACAACTATCTGGTTTTATGGTCCCCATTCACCCACCCGGGCCGGTGAGGAGTTGCGGGCGCTTTATCCAAATGAAAAGCTCGGCCGACAGCATTACCTCGGCTCTATTACATCCATCGACAATGAAGTAGGGCGTCTGCGCCAAACGCTTCAAGAGCTGGGAATAGAAAAGGATACGTTGATCTTTTTCTGTTCTGACAATGGTCCTGAAGGAACGGGAACTCCTGAACCGGAATATAACGCCTACGGGGGTGTCTACTATGGTGAAGCGGGAGAATTTAAAGGCCGCAAACGATATCTCTATAATGGTGGTGTCTGTGTTCCGGCATTCGCATTCTGGCCCGGTGTCATAGAGGCAGGAAAATCTTCAGATCAACCGGTATGCACGTTGGATTACCTGCCAACTCTTTGCTCTATTCTAGGGATAAACTCTCCTCAAGACCGACCCATCGACGGAACCAATGTTCTAGAACTTTTAAAGGGCAATAAATGGTCTCGTGATAAATTCATTCCCTTTGCTTCGAACATGCAGAAGAAATCACCGACTGCTTCCATTATAAGCCAAGGTCACAAATTGCTTCTGTGGTTCGACGAAGATAAAGGTGACGAACTCTATAGTGTAATGGACGATCCCAGTGAGGTGACTAATCTGTTGGAAGCGAAACCTGAACTTGCCTCGCTCTTGCGTGAAGAGCTTATGGGGTGGCTTGATTCAGCCGAGCACAGTTTTCATCAAGGAGATTGCACTGGATACGAACCACAAGGTCGTTTTATCGAGACCAGTCAGTAGTACTCAGAAATCCTTGGTCATTCAGCTCGCGGGATCCCAGATAGTGGCGGCGATATGGTGGAGGTTGTCCAAGGTTGAGTAGTAATAAAGGGCCACCATTTTTCCATCAGAGCGGCAGAATATGCGTGGATAACCTAGATCGTTGGTTTCGCCGTCCTCTGATCCGAAATCATCGCGTAGGACGAAAGGTTCATTCCAGGTTTTGCCTACATCTGTGCTGTAAGCAGCCATCATTTTACCCTCGGCTCGGTCGCCAAATACAGCGCAGAGCCGCCCATCTTGGGTGGCCGTTATAGCTGGGGGATTCCCGTTCCCCGAGCCAGCATCACCGACCTTAGCTGAGAATTGCCAGCTCCGGCCATTGTCCTTTGAAGTATAGGCATCGACCCAGTTCTCTTTACCCTGACCATAGTTGGACCGTCGACGCAAACACGTGACGAGTGTACCATCGTTCATCTTGAAGGTTTGCGGCATGACTGCTCGGGACGTATCCGAAATCGGTACGATCCAGCTTAAGAACTCGAACGTTTTTCCGCCATCTGTAGTCCTGACGCAGAACGTTTTGTCGCTTCCGAATTGTTTCTTTTTGCGAGCTGATATCATGAGCAGTGCTTCATGTTTTCCCAGGATTACATAGTCCGTTCGCGGAGTCAGTTCCTTGAAGCCATTGTCTTTTAACTCAGGCCAGTCGAGAAGCTTACCAAAACTGTGTGGGCCGTTCCATGCCTGGCCACCATTGGTGCTGTAGAAATAGTGGCCGTTGGGGTCATAGGCTCCGTGGTAGGCAATGCCGACCATGCGGAGAGCAAACCCCGGAGCGGAA
>CALJGU010000004.1 GCA_938075565.1 uncultured Opitutales bacterium
GGATAATCCTGATCGAGCATGTTCTGGACGGTTTCAGCGACCAATACTTCCCGATTGTAATTAGGAATGATGATTGAAACCAAATCCATACTTCGAAACAAGAGGTTAGAAATGACGTTTTCTTTAGTTACTACCGATCGTTTAGTGCTGCTGTACCTTGGGAGCTAAATCCAGTAAGGGATTTGAGATAATGCTCAAAATTTTCAGCTGAATAATGTTCCAAAGCGTTCAAACGCCTAGCTTCGGCCTCAGCCTTTAGTATATTTATGTTGTTCACTGAATGTTCGATCGCTTCATATAGCGAATCGACGCTCTCTGTGTCGAAGCCTATTCCTGCACCATGATTGTCTAACACCAAACTTTCGTTCCAAGAACCTTTAGTGTAGATCATCGGAACGGAATTTATGGCGGCTTCAATCGCCACTCGAGATACACGAGCGTAATAAGATGATGGCCGATAGGGAAGAACCATAACATCTGTCTGCTGGAGTAGGGCTTTATATTCTTCTGAATTGAGCGCTTTATCTATAAACTCGACTTTTGGATTGGAGAGAAGTGCCTGTTCCTTTGTACAGATACTTCCATCCTCCTTTGCAAAGTCCGTGACCCACTGAAGCAAGAAACGAACATTGGCTTCTGGGTGGTTTTCGAAAAAGTGCATTATTGCTTCTTGAAGTAGATCCGACCCTTTTTCAAAACGACTAAATCCCAGGTGAGAAAAAGTTTTAGGTGCTGTCTCAGACCGTTCTCCATCTGGTTCTAATGGAGTCTCATTAACTGCGTGAGGCAAATAATGGAAAGGCAAACCGCAGAATGCTTCGTACTCTTTTGCCATCTCACGAGTTTCACAGCCAAGCAGTACGGTCCCGTTTTCGACTTCTTTTTTCAAAGAGGATAGTGCGTACTTGAATAGAAATTTATTAGGTGATTTCTGAAACAAAATAGGTTTATCGGGTCCCTGATAAGTTCCTTGTCCGTTAACAAAGAAGAGTACGATTTTTTTTACCTTCTTGCCCGCATGCTTTTTGGCGAACTTCCGCCAGCCAAGAATATGGTCTATGAGGATGGTGGGGACAAAAAGAACATCGAATTCGCCTTGCTCTTCAATGTAAGCCTCTGCGGCTTTGAACAGATTTCCATTATGCTTCCATAGTTGACGAATTCTACTGAAACTAGATTTTGCTTTGCCACCTGTCCCCCAAGCGCTTTTGGGGAAAACGGCATCAGCCTTCAGTTCAGTTAATATCTCCTCAACTGCATTTGAGTTAGCCGCAACCCTTACGTCATCTCCAGAGGCTCTGATTTGATTACTAATTGTCGTTATATATTCAAACCAGTGTCCCTTGCGGTCTATTAGAGCTTCCTCTGCTATAAGAAACTTCATGGCGTGATCGACAATATAACGAAATCAAACTGGTTCTGGAGTTGCCTCATTCTGCTCTTCCATTTCGAGGAATAATTGACAGCGATCCTTCAGCTCCTCGTAAGTGCCACGGTCAACAATTTCTCCCTTACTGAGAACATAAATTACATCACAATCCTTTACGGTCGTTAGGCGGTGGGCGACCATGACTATAGTTAACTCTCTTGGGAGCTTATCGATGGACTTCATGATGGATTTTTCCGTCTTGTTATCCAGAGCGCTTGTTGCTTCGTCGAGAACTAGTATATCGGGTTTATGATACAGGGCGCGCGCCAGGCCGATGCGCTGTTTTTGTCCACCGCTTAATCGAAGGCCTCTTTCGCCAGCACTTGTGTCGTACCCATTTTCTAGCTCGTTTTCAATAAAGTCTTTTATGTCGGCTATTTGAGCCGCTTCTTTTAAATCGGATTCAGAAATCTCTGATCGGTAGAGCCCGAAGGCTATATTCCGTCGAATGTCTTCATTGATAAGATAAATTTCCTGAGGAACGTATCCTACTCGATCCCGCCATGCTACCCAGTCTGCATTCTTGAGTTGATGCCCATCTACAAAAACGCCTCCCAACTGCGGATCCAAGAGACCCATAATTAAGTCAACTAGAGTAGATTTTCCCGAGCCCGTAGATCCAATAAAGGCCACTCGTTGTCCTTTTTTAATTTCAAGGTTCAGCCCATTAAAAAGTGGTGCATCGGCCGATGGGTACTTAAATTGAACATCCTTCAATACGATATCCGAACGAAACGGGATCGAACTTGGGGGTTTTTCATCCTTGGTCCTCTGAGCAGCCTCAAATGGTAGCTCCATTATATCTTTATGTAGTTCATCCAGTCCCGCTAAGTGGAACTTGATGTCTGTCAGGGAAAAATAAATTTGCTGAAGAGAAGGTAGGAGGCGGTATCCGGCTAAAGCGAAAACACTCAATTTTGGAAGGTATTCCATGAGTCCTGCGCGGCTATCGATATAAAGAATAACGGCCACGATACCTCCGAAGGTGATTGTCTCAATCAATGCCTTCGGGGAGTGCATGTAGAGTGGCGCCTTCGATTGCGCATCGGTAAACCGATGTGAAGCTCGTGAAAACTTTTGAAGGAAAAACATCTCCTTACCGAATACCTTCGTTGTTTTGATATTTTGAAGAATTTCTTCGCCAACCATATACCGATCCGAAGCTTCGCCGACCCGCTTCTTACCTAGACGACCTACATTCTTGCGGAAGAGTAGGTAAATCCCAACATAGGTAAGACCTAGGGCAACAAAGATAATCATTGAGATCTGAGGATCCACTGCCAGGAGCAACGAAAATAGAAAGAGCGATGTAAATATACTCGCGAACAAGTGCGCTAAAGGTAACAGGATTCCTATGGTTAGCGTATTGATCTCGTTCAAGATCTTGAAGCTCATTTGCTTCGTATCTTTCGTTAGAAATATGCCGTAGGGACTGTAGCAATAGTTCTCCAGCAATCTAAGTGCCATAGTGTTGGCGATGCCCCATGCGATTCGTGCACTTAGCCAGCGGAAGGCCAAACTACTACCAGCGGCCAGCATGATAAAAGCTATCACTAATAATCCGGCGTAGAACAGAATGTTCTCCTCATTGATAAAAGGGAAGTACTCTAGAACGACTTGGCAATACGGGTTGTCAAGGACCAGGCTAGGCGAAGCTGCCAATCCGATCATCGGTGCAATGGGTGCCACTCCAAATGCTCCTAAGAGAGACATGATAATTGCGCCAACCAGCAGGACGGACAATTTGAATTTCTCTCTTTTGACTAAGATGTCATTGAGCTTTTTAAACATGGATAGGATCGGAATTGATGGATGAGATAAGATATATTAGCTAGTAGCTATGCCGTTTTGGCAGCAGTCTTGGCGGCAGCTTTAGGCTGTTTGGGCTTTCTGCCTCCGCCATGGGCGCGCTTCTTAGGCTTATAATAATTCTTGTACTCGTAGTTACTGTAAGAGCCATAGCCGTAGTAGTGGTAGTAGCCTGAAGCTCTTCCTGCCGGGATACCGTTGAGGATCAATCCGCTTAATATGCAATTGGTTTCCTTGAGCTTATCCACAAAGTGCTGAATCTTGAACATGCTGACTTTGTTGAATCTGCATACGTAGAAAATAAAATCCGATTTTTGTGCGAGAAGCAGGGCATCTGGGAATAGTCCAACTGGTGGTGTATCCAGAATTATGATATCAAATTGTTCTCTAAGGGTTAACAATAGCTGATTCAATTTTTCCTGGTTGAACAGCTCTGTTGGCTTTCGGTTAATTCCACCAGTTCTTAGTAGGTAAAAATTCGGACAGTATTCTGTAATGCCCAAATGCGGATCCTCAGTAATCGAATCGAGACTGGAATTGGGCTCTTTCAGCCATTTGAGGACTCCATGAGAGTTTTTAATATCAAAATTGCTGTGCAAACTTGGTCGTCTCATGTCAAAATCAATTAGAAGCGATTTCTTGCCATGGTTCGCAAAAGTGGCGGCCAAGTTACTCGCGATGAGACTTTTTCCTTCGTTCGGAAGAGTACTAGTAATAAGAATGATGCCGTTGGTGTTACCAGATTCTATAATCTCAAATTGGCTAAATATACCCCTGAAACTTTCAGAAGCTACTTCGCTAAGATCTTTGATTACAACTACTGGACGATCCTTCTTTTTTACGGAACTGAGCTTTGGAACTTCGCCAATAAGCCGTGAGTCCAATAAATCTTCGATCTCCCATGAAGATTTCAGGCGAGTGTCAAAGACCCCGAAGCCTAAAGGAAGGATCATGATCAAAAGCAAACCCAGTATCACTGATTGGATGAATGCTTTCGGCATATTTGGCTCGATAGGCCTATAAGGTTCATAAGCAGGATCATTCAACGTGATGTTGGTATTGTTCATCCGGCTCGCAATCGATAGCTCACTCAAGCGGATTTGAACATCGGAGAGGCCAGTGCGAATGGTATCAGCTTTATTGGTCAGTAGGTCGTATTTCACGGAGATTTCATCCAGTGCCAATAACTCCGAATCTGCAGATTCTTTTGACTGCTTGATTTGTGCTTCCCTTTCTACCGCAATGGTATGCAGCGTTTCAAGAGCGATGATTGCCTGAGTAATCTCACCGTCGATGAGATTTTGCGTACTAGCCATAGCTGTACGGTTCGTTTTAATCAATGGATGGTTTTCCAGGTACTTTTGGTCCAGGATGGCAAATTCCTGTTTCAAGTTTTCAAGCTGAGTCTTGAAGCTGGGAATATTCCCGTATGTTGCGATGTCTGGTAGCTCGATTAAATTTTCATTATTTTTCTTATAGGTGCGAACCTTATCCAAACGAGTAGAGTAATCCAGTCGTTCGATTTCTGCAGCGATCAATTGACCGTCGAGTGTGTTGGATCTCTGAGTAAATATGTTTTGGTTGTCACCCAGCTTGGCTAAGTTGTGTTCGGCACGATATTCTTGAATCTCTTGTTGAACTGCTTCCAGCTCATCTTTGAGTTTCTTTTCTTCTCGAGTTAAGAAGACCACTCCTGAATCGGTGGTATTCTTAGATTCATCCATATTGTAATCGATATACTTTCGAGCAATCAGATCTGCCAAAAATTGAGCCGTTTGAGGATCACGATGTTGTGCATAGAGCCGGACAATACTGGTTCCCCGGATTTGCGAAACGCCCAACCCTGGTCTAATAATACTTCCTACGGATTGAGTATTTTCAGGATTCTCGTAGTCAATATATGGTTCTTTGATACGTTCCCTGTCTTCTTCCGTTAGGTAGGCCGTGAAATATTTGAAGAACGACTGGCTGGCAATTTTCTCAAGGTGGTTATTCATTTCCACCTTTGAAAAACTGTCGCCTTTGATTTTGTATTCATCGAGAAGTCGTTCGGACTTAGGTTCAAAAACCAACGAAGCATAGGTCTCGAATAGCTCCTTCTTCCCGCTCTCGAGAAAGATCATGGTCGCCATGATAATTATGGCGGGGATGACTCCATAGTACCAGCGTTCCCTGAACATAATCAGGTAGTCCCTAGGTGATCTCCGGAAAGGATCGTCGAAAAAACGTTTCTTGATACCGGATTTCGATTTAACCGAAGGTACTCGGTTGGGATTGTGTGGTGTTGGATGGTCCATGATTCTTATCGATGGTCTGAGGGCTGTTATTAAAATTCGATCTTACAGGAATACTTCATCTACGTAGATAAGGTCTCCTGGATAAATGTATACGGTCTCTGTTTTTCTATTTTTCTTACGACCTTCGATCATTTCTTCCACATTTACAGGAAGAACAAGCTGAGAGCCATTGGGCAGATCGCGCGTGATTATTACGGCTTTCCGTTTAGCGAGCGGAGTAAATCCTCCTGCCATTGAAATAAGATCAACGATATCTATGCGCTCAATCTCAGGAGGAAGAGAGATCATTCCAGCTCTTGCGATGCCGGGGCCGAGTGCAGATATTTCTTTGGGTGAATACACCAGAACATCAATATTTACGATTGGATTTCGAAGAATCTTCTTCTCGACGTATTGTGTTTCGAGCAATTGTTCCACATCTCGAACGGTCAACCCTGCCACACTATAAACACCTAGTAGCGGCATCTTGATTTCGCCTTTGGCATCTATCCCTTGGGCATGAGCCAGATTTGCTTCATCAAATACAGTGACTGAGATGCGGTCGCGTATGCTCAAGCGATAATTTGGGCTCGTGCCTTCCAGATTGCTTTGGCTGGGCCGTTGATTCAACTGTGCGTTTGCACTGCTTGAAAGTAAGAGGAATAAGCTCATTCTCACGAGTTGGGTGACTGTGATTATATTTTTCATCTTTGTCGCTGACTTGCTGTGTTTCACTGAGTTCCGATTTAGATACTGCAGTTTAAAATCTATAGTTGGTGAATACTCCTCCGGTGAAGCGGTCATATCTAAATATTGCTTCATTTGAATCGGTGTCCTCGTAAGCAAGAGTAAACCCGGCTGTCCAATTTCTGTTTAAGAGGTAGCTCAGGCTGAAATTTGCACCAATTGAGTCGTTCCTTCTATCAGAGCCAAAGTAGCCGATGTCACGACTGGTAATATTAAAACTACCTGTGGCCTGGCGGCTAAATTGCTTAGAAACGCCCAAAGAGATACTCGAGCTCTCCACCGGTTCATCGTCGATAGTGTTCTCAACGTCATTTTGAAAGATCAAGTTTACATTGGTTGTCGGAGTAGCTTCCCAGGATAGCCTTCCGTCGTAACCGAGTACATCTCGGTCTCTTCCGCCTAATCCTGCTTTGTCAGCATTGACTGTTTGGAACGAAACAGATGCGTAAGCTTCAAGCTTTTTAAATTGGCTTTCAGGCAATAGCTGCCCCGTTATACCTAGCGACAATGAATTATTGTCATAGTCACGACCAACACCAACGTCGCCGGATGATTTGAGTTTTCTCAAGCGGTAATCAGCCGTAACTCCGACCTGCCTCATCAATTCCACAAGTTCTACTCCAACTTCGACAGATTTATCAATGGTATCACTATAATTGGAAGCGTTTCTATCCTGATAGGCTAGTTCGCCCCTCCACGCTAGGCGTCTCCCAGTTTGGTAACGACCATTTACAGAGAAATT
Organism: uncultured Opitutales bacterium; assembly: GCA_938075565.1. Lineage (GTDB taxonomy): Bacteria > Verrucomicrobiota > Verrucomicrobiia > Opitutales > UBA2995 > UBA2995. The sequence goes on from CALJGU010000004.1 coordinate 7,004, forward strand.
TGTGTTTTCCGTTGATACGCGATCTGCCACGTAGTAATCGACTCCAGTTTGTTCTGAGTATCCTAAGTTGATCCCGCCTGAGAAGGGTGATCCTACAGTTAATGGGAAGCTATAGGAGAAATCAGTGTGCAAGTCTTCAGAGTCGTATTCTCCGAATTCATCGTACTTATTGAAATTCATTCCCAGGGAGGCTGCTATAGTTCCTCGTCGTTCCCGTTGCCAACGAAGAGTTGGATCAACCGAGAGGATGAAGTCTGATTCACCTAGTGAGCTACCTACAATATTGCTGTCATGTAACGCCGAAACGCGCGTATCCAAAAATAATTCACCGTCGTTAACTTCAGCAAATCCCAGCAATGATTCTGCTGTGAGGAGGAGTGCGACGAGAGTTAGAGCTGTGCTTTTCATGGTTTTGTTTGTTTTTGAGGGGCTTGATTAAGTCCTTTTCCTATAGCGCATAGGGGAATGTTGTATATATAAAGAGATATCTGTATGTAATTTTCAGCAGGGTTTGCAAGATTTCAATGAGCTAGGAATTATCAGATATTCTTGAGTTTATAGGGCCTCGAAAGGGTTTTTACTATGGATTCAAGGGTTTGCAGTTGCTTGCAATCCGAGTGACTCCCCTGGATTACTGGGCTTTGAGTTGATGAGGCTGTGAGAGGGGACTTCTATTTGAACGTGATTTCCTAGAAATTCGATTAGTAGATTCACTCGGTTGGTGCATTTGTCGACCTGCGTAACCTTCCCCGATTCTCCCTGAAAGCAGCCTTGAATGATTTCCACCAATTCACCTTCTTCTATGGTTGGAGGCTTAATCTCGGCAGTTTCCTGTGGGAGGGCGACTTTCAGGTTCTCTACTACTAGGTCCGGGATGAGAGGCACTTGTTGGCCGAACTTGACGATTCCTTTTATGTCCTGGGCGTATGAAACGAGCCTTGAGGATTCTTCAAAATTAAAGCGGCAAAATAGATAGCCGGGAAATAGGGCTTCGGTGAAGGCTTTGGGTCCCCTAACTGTTTTCTTGGTAATAGACACGCGAGTACAGAACACCTCCAAATCTGTACGAGATCTTAGAATCTGTGCTGCGATATGCTCACGCTTTGTTTTTGCCTTCAGGCAGTACCAATAAACTGGGGCTGATTCTGTCATATTTTCCTAGTCTTCAAATTCCTCACATACACGTTGTATTAATGCCTCACTCTTGGCATGGAGGACTTCGAGCCGCTCCAAGCGTTTTTCCAAATGGGCATGACTGCTTTCTGTGCCATTGTTATCAAACATCTCTCGAATGACACTTTGCTGATCTTTCCAATTCTTGAGATGTCCATTAAATTCTACTCGGAGGTAACGATTGATTAAATCCTCTAGTTCAAAGTCTGCTGTGAAATACTCGCGGCGCTTTCCTATCATATGTTTGGATTTTACCGCCTGCATGCCTTTGAGGACTTTGAGCCCTTGACTGGCTGCTCCCAAGCTGATGCCGAGGCGCTGAATGATATCCTCCATGCATAGAGGTTCATCAGATATATAGAGTAACCCGTAAATCTCTCCGATTGATTTTGGGTAGCCCAGAATCTTTGTTGCACGAATGAAGACATCGATAATCGCAGATTCGATTTCATCAAGTGGAGGCCTGCCTGTTGTTTCAATATTCACTTTAAACAATGTTTTCAGCAAAAATTGAAGACAATGAAATCAGGTCAAATCAGCCTAGGTCTATCAATAGTTATTTGATGTTTTTTTAACGAATACCCTATAGACTTTTAACTAGTAAGCTGTCTTTGGGGGAAATAACACCTGCCAAACGGTGATGAATACAATTTCAACATCTAAGAGAAATGACCAGCGGTTGATATATTCCAGGTCGAAGTGGATTCTTTTTTCGAGCAGCTGGAACTCAGATATCTCTCCAC
>CALJGU010000005.1 GCA_938075565.1 uncultured Opitutales bacterium
TGGAAAGGCTTTCAGGAGAAAAGAGGACGCATCTACTTAGAAGCGGGGCATCAGGACGTCGAGGATCAGAAATACACAGAAGGTATTATGAAGATCCGGATCGGTCTGAGCAAATACCCGGAAGACAGAGACGCTAGATTGTTTCTGTCTCAAGTCTACTACTCAGCAGGCATGATAGACCGAGCCTTGGATCTTCTGCAGAAAGGCGTGGAATTAGGAATGCAGGATTCAAGTTACCTCAATGCATTCTTCCGGATTTGCTATGAATCGGAGGCATTCAACGAAGCTGTCTATGTGGCAGATCTTGTACTCAATGATCCCGAGTCTTCCAAAAATAAGGAACTGGTTTTCTTTGTCCAACGGTTCAAAGTCACTAGCTTGATTGAGCTCGGGAAAATCGAAGAAGCATATCAGATTGCTCATACAATCAATTCGGACCCTGAAGGCATTCGACGCATGATCGATGCGGAATACCTCAGCTTGATTAAAGGAGAGAAACCAATCGAAGCACTTACGCTTCTTGAAAAGTGGCGATTTCAAATAGGCAGCGATAGCGTCCAATTAGAGAGCTTGTTCGTAGATACATATATCGAGCTGAAGGACGACAGAAACCTCAAACGGGCGATTACAGAGCTGACCAATATCGACCGACTGGATCCTGAGCTATACGTGCTCGCGATGAAGAAATGGCATCGAGCGGGAAAGAAAGATGAACTCGAGGAAGCGTTCACTCGGTACATGCTATTATTCGGATGGGACGAAGTGAATCTCAGGAAAGTCAACAACCTCGTTACTAGTATTCGGGAGATTCCACTAATTGAACAGGTCCTCAATTATACCCTGAAGCGGGGCATGAATGAGGAAGTTATTTTATTCAATCTCTTCTATGCCTACTTGATGGATGGACGATGGGACGAAGCAAGTGGGGTGTTAGACCTTCTGAAAGGAAGTGCGGATTCCTTTACTCCAATTGATCAACGTCTGATTGCCATTGGTGAGCTCATTGTGCTCTTAAAGCAGGAGCAAAATAACAACCTCAGGATACTACTCTTACAAGAGCTCCGAAGACTTCGGGCATCGATCTCCTTTTATCTTACGGTTGGCGATATTCTATTGGAATCAGAGTTATTCGATGTGGCGGTGGATACACTTGAACAGGGTCTGGCCATCTTTCCCCATAGCAGACGTATCGAAGAAAAATATAAGGAAACCACACAAATCGCACTTCAATACATACGGGATAACCAGGAAGAAGAGATAATCGAGACACTTGAGTTTGGCCCCAACGAATACTTGGAACAGCTCGATGCTCTTCTTGCGGATAAAAAATATGATGAAACAACGGATTTAATTACCGAGATCTACCGAATAGGCGCACCCTGGCTGAGTGCTCGTATGGAAGACTTTGAGTATCGAAAGCTTCAGTTATACTTTGAGACGAGGGATCTCCAGCTTCAGACTCAGTCCACATCCCTTTTCCTCTCTAACAATCCAGACAAAGGTCCAGATCTATTGGAACTGGCTCAAGAGTATCTCGATGAAGGCAAAACGGAACAGTCCCTCATGCTTGCCCAACAAGTGTCCCGCCTGAATCCAAGTAATCAGGAAGCGCGCAACCTCCTAAGAGAGCTGGGTGATGATTCAAGTGGTAGCCCTTCCACCGATTCGGATACGACACGAGAAGAGGATTCCAGCCTCGTAAACAAATCGATCGTATTCGAAGCATTGGAAGCAAACATAGCTTCTAAGGATTGGGAGGCTACTGAAGCAATGATTCAGAAAGTTTTGCGAGCCTCACCTACCTGGTTAATTAGGGACCGTCAGAACTTTGATCTCATTCATATCCGATACTACCTGGAAAGCGGGAATTTTCCGTCCGCCAGCTCTTTGATTCGAATTTTTATGGGATCCGACGTTCAAAGCGCCCGCGAACTAGCCAATCTAGCCAAAGATTATGACGGCCAGGGAATGGAAAAAGAAAGGGACTTTCTTATGGAGCAGGTTCAGAGGAAGTTTCCGAATATGAAGCTATAACTACTTCTTTTGGCCCATTTTCATAATCTCTGCCGGCGGACGACCCATGCGGTAGAGATGCGCCATGGCCTGCATAGCTCCCTTGCTGTGCTCATAGAACTTCATGTAGCCCTGACAAAGGTAATTTAACCCTGCTTCACCCTCAGGCGTTTTCATGAAACGCTGTTTGGGACACCCACCGTTACAGGCAAACTTGTATTCACACTCCCGACACATTTTGGGAAGCGCATCACGCTTATCATCTCCAAATTTCTTCTGTTTGGGAGATTCAACAATTTCGCCAAGCGACTGCTCCATGATATTGCCCACCTTGTGCTTATCATAGACGTAATGATCACACGAATACACATCACCGGTGTGCTCAATCGCCATGGCAGAACCGCAAGTCTCACTAAAAATACAAAGGCCACCGGGTACCCCGAGCCACTTACCAAGCACGGTATCAAACATCTGCACATAGACCTTCCCCACGTCTTCCTTGATCCACTCATCAAAAATGTCGCAGAGAAATTGGCCATAGTATTGGGGACGCACACTCCAGGGGGTAACTGGAAGATCATCCTCTTCCTCCATCGTATCGGAGGGTGGTTCTGCCAACCAAAACCCGATCTCTTCCTCTTCCTTACCAGGTTGGCGCTCCACAATAGGTATAAACTGTATGAAGTCGGAGCCAATTGACTTAAGGAACTGGTAGACCTCCTTACCCGACTTCATGTTCTTACGATTCACGCAGGTCAGGGTGTTAAAGCGTACGTTGTTTTTCTGCAGGCAACGAATGCCCTTCATCACGTCGTCGAACGTGGGTCTTCGCTTCTTCGTGATTCGATAGGCGTCGTGAACATCACGAGGACCATCTATACTAAGTCCAATCAGGAAATCGTTCTGCTTAAAAAACTGACACCATTCATCGTCGAGCAAGGTACCGTTGGTTTGGAACGCATTCTCAATCTTCTTTCCGTTGGCATACTTATTCTGAAACTCCACTACTTGACGGAAGTAGTCGACACCAAGAAGCGTGGGTTCACCACCCTGCCATGCAAATGATACAAAGTCATTGGGCTGAGATTCGATGTAGTCGCGGATATAAGTTTCCAACACTTCCGGCTGCATCTTACGAGAGTCACCGGGTTTGAACAGTTGGTCTTTCTCCAAGTAAAAGCAATAGGAGCAATCCAGGTTACAAATAGCCCCAATGGGCTTGGTCATAACATGGAATGGCGCTTTGGATTGTACGGAGGCGTTGGCCATAAGAGGATCAGACAATAGGGAAGCTGAAAGATTGGAAACACAAAAAAGCCCGCTATTTCGAACGGGCTTTTTGAAATTCGTATGGATCGACCTTAGCGGCGACCTTCCATGAGGCGACGCTCCTTAACCTTGGTCGCTTCCTTACCAATCCGATCACGGATGTAATAGAGGCGCGCACGGCGAGTGATACTTTCGCGATCGACTTCAATCTTGTCGATGGTGGGGGAATTCACAGGGAATACCTTCTCAACACCTTCACCGAATGAGATACGGCGAACGGTAAAGGTCTCGTGGACTCCACTGCCCTTGCGAGCAATGACGATTCCGGCAAATACCTGAATACGCTCTTTTCCTGCTTCCTGAATTTTAAGGTGCACGCGCACACCATCGCCTACCTTAAATGCGGTGAGGTCAGTGCGAATTGCGTCTTTGGTGATTTCGTTAATGACTGGATTCATCTTCTGGATCGGGTGAAATTATATCGGGTCTTTTGGACTTGGTATTTTCCTTTCGCTGGGCGAGTCGCCAGGCGTCAATTTCCGCGTGATTTCCGGAGAGTAAAACCTCTGGAACTCGCATCCCACGGAACTCCGCAGGGCGCGTAAATTGAGGAAAGGTGAGGAGACTGGCTGTGAAGGAATCTTGCGTCAATGATTTTTCTTCCCCTAAAACACCCGGGATATAGCGGGCCAAAGCATCGATCACAACACAGGCTGCAATGGTGCCATTTGTGAGCACATAATCACCAATACTGACTTCTCGATCGACTAGACAATCACGCACTCGTTGGTCAATTCCTTCATAGTGACCGCTTAGAAATACCAGATGCTTTGCCTGGCTCAATTCCTTGGCTAATGGTTGGGTGAGCTTTTCACCATCGGGGGCCATATATATGACCTGCGTCTCTTCCCGCTTCACCGATTCAATGACTCCGAAAAGTGGCTCTGGTTTCATTACCATGCCAGCTCCACCGCCGAACGGCCGATCATCGGTGACCTTGTGCTTCCCTTCAGCCCATTTACGAATGTCGTGTACGTTGACAGACAACAAACCGTGCTTTTGGGCACGACCAAGCATACTCTCTTCGAGATAGCCGGCAGCCATTACGGGAAACAGCGTCAGTAAATCAATTTCGAGCGCTGTGTCCATGGTGCCGTGGATTCGGCGAGGTGAATCCTAAAGGGTGCCTAAAGTTAGGCGTCCTTTTTCTTTTCTTCCTCGTCGTCGGATTTTTCAGCAGGTGCTTCTTCTTCAGCAGCAGCTTCGGGAGCTTCTTCAGCCTTCTCTTCCTCAGCAGGTGCCTCTTCAGCAGCGGGCTCTTCTTCAGCAACGGCTTCAGTGCTTTCCTCAGCTTCAGCTGCAGGGGCTTCTTCCTTGGCAGCTTCTTCAGCGGCAGGAGCCTCTTCAACTTCAGCAGCAGGTGCTTCAGCTTCTTCTACCGGAGCAGCTTCCTCAGCGACCGGTGCTTCTTCAACAGCAGGAGCTTCTTCAGCAACAGGAGTCTCTTCAACTACTGGAGCTGGAGCTTCTTCCTTTGCTTCGGGAGCGTCCAATTCTTCTGCCGGAGTACGCCGTGCTTTATTAATTAGAGAACGAACGGTGTCAGTTGGTTTTGCACCAACGCCCACCCAGTAATCCACACGGTCCAGCTTAACTTTCAACTGGCCGCGGGCCGCTTTAGGTGAATAGGTTCCAATCCACTCTACAAATTTGCCATCACGCTTGGTGCGCGCTTCCCCTACCACGATGCGGTAGACAGGGTTGTGGGCAGAGCCGCCACGGGCTAGTTTTATGCGAAGTGCCATGTGTTTTCTGAAATAGGTTTAAACAAAAGAGGAAAGAAAACAATGGCCGCATCAATGCTTGTCAATACAACTTTGTGATTGTCTTTGGCCTGGGTCGCTTTCTTGCTGTTCGGCTTCATTTTAGAGCCATTTTCACCTAAAAAACGCCCATATCATGCTTCAGGCAGGAATCGTAGGACTACCCAACGTAGGTAAATCCACCTTGTTCAACGCTGTAACCCGGACCCGCAAGGCGGAATCAGCCAATTATCCCTTCTGTACAATAGAACCCAATGTGGGAGTTGTACAGGTCCCGGATGACCGACTCCAACCACTCTCCGAGATTGCGAAAACGAAGGTTATTATACCTGCGGCCATTGAATTTAAGGATATTGCCGGCTTGGTAAAAGGTGCCAGCGAAGGAGAAGGACTCGGAAACCAGTTCCTCGCCAACATCCGCGAGTGCGACGCCATTATTCAAGTAGTACGCTGTTTCGATGACGATGACATCATTCACAATATGGGCAGCGTTGATCCCATTCGGGATATTGAAGTCATCAATTCCGAACTCATACTGGCCGATATGGCCTCATTAGAGCGGAAGCACCATAAGTCAGTAAAGCTAGCCCGGGGAGGTGATAAAGAAGCCGCCGCCGAAGTGGAACTGATCGACAAGCTACTCCCCCACCTCAACGAAGGAAAGCCTGCCCTCACGATGGAAATGACGGATGACGAAAAGGCCCTCCTCAGAAATTTCTTCTTACTTTCCTCGAAGCCTACTCTATTTGCAGCCAATGTTGCCGAAGACGATTTGCTTGATCCGGAGGCCAATCCTTACGTGGGCCAAGTAAAGCAATACGCAGCTGAGCATCACGGAGCAGAGTGTGTTTGTATAAGCGCACGCTTGGAATCTGAGCTCATCGATTTAAGCGAAGAGGAGGCCAAAGAATTCCTAGCTGATTTTGGTGTCAGCGATTCGGGTGTATCTGGATTAATTAAGTCCGCCTACTCCTTGCTCGGTCTCATGACTTACTTCACAGCCGGTGAGCAGGAAGTACGGGCATGGACAATAACAGAAAACACGAAAGCTCCTCAAGCTGCAGCAGCCATTCACACCGATTTTGAGAAAGGCTTCATTAAAGCTGAAGTGGTATCCTATGAAGATCTAACTAAGGCAGGAAGCACTCAAGCTGCACGCGAAGCAGGACGCTACCGACTGGAAGGCAAGGAGTATATCTTTGCAGACGGGGATGTGGCGTTATTCCGTTTTAACACCTAAGCGCTGAAAAGGATCTTCCTCTTCCTCTTCCTCTTCCTCTTCCTCTTCCTCTTCCTCTTCCTTCTAAGTGACGAAAATTAGATTAAGAGAAAGATCAGGATACAGTAATAGTTAAAACAGGAATAGGCACTACTTCTCCAGATCCTCGATCCGTCTGGCAGGAGTTCCCAGATCCCATCCAGCCTTCCAATCAGGCTTATTGATAGTAGCTCGAAAAATGATGGTATTGTGGAGATCGAGGTCGCTCGTCCAAACAAACTCGGCTCCTTTAAAATCGTAGTCGCGAAATACCTGTGGTGGACGAACAGCCGCTTCTTCATAAACAGTGACGGAATCCCATTTGCTGTGATCAAATTCCACAGACATCCAATCGTCAGGAATTGGAATATGTTTTACCACAGGATCTTCACCTTCCATCGGACCGAAGAAAAAGCACTTGGCTTTCCAAGTATCGTCACTGACGACGTCGTCTCCCAGCTTTAATATAAAGCCACCATCTCCGATCATGACATGCTCATATTCTTTTCCTGTAATCGCATCGGCATTGTCCCGCGCCATTACAGCAATCGTCATGGGAAATTCAGGAAGCACATCCACAGACACTACATTGTGTGGCATAAACTCAATCGAGTCGGTCGCAATAAGCTTCCCATTGATGTACAGTTTAAACCAATTGTCTGCGTAGACATTGAGTTTCACCGTATCCCCCATGTTGGGTTTAGCGATATGTGCCGGCAACCGGCTACGACGCTGACCAGATAAAGGGTTTAAGATGACAAAACAAAGAAGAAGACAAACTGTACGGATCATTTCCCCATTCTGATTCTGTCCATCCAAAGGTCAACCCCAGCTATGTTATCTCTTAGGGCTACTACTTCTTTGTAGCTTTTTTGTAGGAGCAAACTTGTTCGCGACCCAAACACCTTTGACTATAGGTAAGGAACAAGTTTGCTCCTACACGAAAAATAGGCTCCCGGCTATGACACGCCAAGCAACTCGCGTGCGTGCGTTTGCGCAACTTTGGAACGGCTGCTGCCCAACATACGAGCAAGCTCCTTCAAACGAACAGCTTCCTCATCGTGAATCGGTCCAATGGATACCATGGTATCATCATCAGTTGCGGTTTTCTCTACCAGAAAGTGCTGTTTCCCTTTGGCTGCCACCTGTGGAAGGTGGGTCACGCAAAAGACCTGGTGATTACCAGATAACTCAGCTAGTCGATCACCGACAACCGTTCCGATCTCACCTCCAACATTGGCGTCGACTTCGTCAAATACCAAGACGGGTGTATCATCCAGTTTAGCCAGCAAAGTTTTCAGTGCCAACATCACTCGAGCAATCTCACCACTCGACGCAATCTTGGCCAACGGCAATGGTTCCTGCCCTGGGTTGGCAGAAAATACATATTCGCAGCGAGAGTTCCCATGCTCACGGAAGGCATCTTCTGCATACACTATCACATCAAAGCGTGCTTTTTTAAATCCGAGAGAAGACAGAAGAGTAGCCGTTTCTTTTGCCAAGTTGGTTGCTGCCTTTTCACGTTTGGCCCGGAGCTGAGCTCCCGCCTTCAATAAGTCTTCCTCTTTCCGCTTAATCAAATTGTCGAGTTTGGTCAGCGTTCCCTCAATGTCAGCCTGCATCTCAATACGAAGAGACAAGCGCTCACGATTTTCCATGACCTGCTTCACGGTGGGACCAAACTTTCGTTTCACTTCCAGCCATTTGTCCATCCGTTCTTGGAAGGCTGCGATTTCGATCTCGTTAAAATCCGACTTACGACGAAGTTGAAAGTACTCAGCGTTGATATCGTCCAATTCAACAACCGATTGATTCAATCGAACCGCGAGTTCGGCTGTTCGCTTGTCGATGTTCGCAACCTGGCCTGCGTTTAATACGATTCTACCCAATTTAGCGATGATGCCATCATCACCGCTCAGTCCATCTTCAACTTGCTGAAGCAATTGGACCAACTCGGCTGCCTGACTGGCGACATTGTAGTCGCTCTCTAGGGCTTCAATAGCTGCTTCAGAAATAATATCCACCGCATCGATCTGCTCCATTTGGCTCTGGTAATAAGCCAGCTCGTCATCCGACAATTGAGATTTGTTTTGAATCTCTTCCTTTTGCCTCAGCAGAGATTTCCACTCGGAAAAAAGCTCCTGGTAAATCGCCATATCCATGGCCGAACCCGCATAGCTGTCGAGCAGCTCCAATTGATTTTGCCAATCAAAGAGCTTTTGAGGCTCACCAGGACCATGAAAGTCGATCCAGTGTTTACCCAGCATCGATAACAAAGAGAGCGTGCATAGCTTTCCGTTGATAAACACCTTGCCCATTTTAGCGCGGCTGATCGATCTTCGCAAGAGCAGCACGTCCTCTTCACATGGAGGTAAGCCATTATCTTCCAAAAAAGTATTAATCTTCTCAGACTCAGGAAAGTAGAGCGCGGCTTCCACTTCACAGCCCGTTTCACCCTGCCGGATGATCGTCTTTTCGATCCGATTTCCAGCCAACATGCTCAAGGCTCCCAGCAGAACCGATTTGCCTGCACCGGTTTCTCCAGTGACAACCGTAAAGCCAGGATCAATGTCCAAGGACGTTTCGGTCATGAGTGCGAGGTTTTGGATACGAAGGAACTGGATCATGAAAAATTAAATGAGCTTTAGAGAAAGCCCAAAAAAAACCAAGTATATATTGGCCTACCTCGAAGAGAGCATCAAAGTGCACCATCCAAAGGTCCTTTTAACTTGCCAAGCCCTTAAAGTTGAATTGGTTCATATCTCTTTTCCGGGGGATTAGCTCAGTTGGTTAGAGCACCTGCTCGACACGCAGGGGGTCGGCAGTTCGAATCTGCCATCTCCCACCATTTCAGGAAATCAAAGACTTTCAGCCTCATCTATCCAGTTGAGGCTTTTCTGTATACCTTACTATGGCATATGAGAACTGACGAAGGCAGTTTGACGGAGCGAAGCGGAGATGGGACATTTCGAAGAAATGGGTGCGAAGCACTGAGCTAAGCGAACCAATCTGCCCTCTCCCACCATTTACAATTTTGATTTAACACTGACCTCCACCAAAAGCTGGAGGTCTTTCTGTATACTCCCTGCAGGTTCGAAATGACGAAGGCTGTTGTTCTCTCGTGGTCATGTCGCCTAAAGGCTCGGTAGACGGAGCGAAGCGGAGATGGGACAAATGCATTGGAGTCCTAAAATTCCTTTTAAATTCCGTCGTTTGACAAAAAAACCGATCAAAGATGTTGGAAACTTCAATCTGACCTGTCCAAATACTTAGTCATGGAAAAAATTCCTAGAGACAGGTTCTTAATAATCATTGGAGCGATGAAAAGTGGGACGACATCACTTTTCGATAAGTTGGAGCGCACCAGCAATATCTGCCCTCCGACTGAAGACAAAGAGCCCCATTATTTTTCATTAAAAACCGGTCAGTTCAACTACGACGACCTTTGGGACTATGATCCAAAAAAGCATTCTTGGGCCCTGGAAGCATCGACCACATACACGATGCATCCCAGGATTAAAGGTGTGGCCGGAAGGATGCGTGATTACGGGATTGATCCCAAACTGTATTACATCCTTCGCAATCCATTGGATCGTATCGTGTCAGAATGCAACTTTTGCAGAGGCAAAGACTGGTCCGACCAATCCCTGACGATCACAGATAAACACTTCCACACCGTATCCAATTATTTCGTTCAACTTGAAGAATTCCGCAAAGTTTGGCCGAATAAGAAGATTACCCTTCTGGATTTTGAGGACCTAAAAACCAATTCAGATGAAATGCTTGAGGGCATCTGCAAAGAGCTGGAAGTTCCTTACACCCCGATTGAATTCCGGGAAGATTATATGCACAAAACAAAGATTCCTACACGTGCTCAAGATCTAGCCTACCGCTATAAGTTCATCCGCAAAGCAGCAAACGCTCTACTCCCAGCTTCTGTCCGTCGCGGAATCAACAGCCTGCCCATGCTTGGGAATCGCGAGAAGTCCGAATTAACCGATAGCCAAAAAGACTATCTACGAGAAGTATTGGGAGAAGACATGCGACGCTTTAAGGAGTCCTATGGATTTCCAGTTGAGAAATGGGGATTTTAATTCTCACGTACGCCTGCGAACCCTCAACCTATATTAGCTACCCCACAAACCCAATTCCCTGATAATCGGAGGGGATTCTAGAGGGCACATAGATATTAATCATTGCAGAATGAGGACCTACTCTTGTAGGCACTACCCTTCCTAATTACCCTAAACTAGATGACTATGAAGAACTACTTAATGCTGATTATTGGCGCACTCCTGATTTGGAACAGCGTCGCCGCCCAGTCCGCTTTTCCCGGGGAACGTGGCAAAGCTCTCGATACCTCGACTAGAGAAGACATCTGGGAACGCGAGCCCACCAGATTTCTCGATGAGTTCGTCCGGGTCGATCGCGACGAGGTGATTGCCTTTGCGATCTACACACAACAAGCCGGCAGCATGAAAATGACTGCCCAACTGTTTCCACTTAAAGCCGGGGAAGAACGTGAAGTGACTCTGGAACTCAAACAGAACGGCAACTGGAAAAGGGCAAAAAGCGCCAAGGTAAATTATCCAGGCTGGTATGCTCATTTTCGAATCGATGATTGGGACGGGAGCCAAGATGTGCCCTATCGCGTAAGCCACTCTGGAGGTGCTACATTTGAAGGTCTCATTCGCAGAGATCCTATTGAGAAACAGGAAATCGTAGTCGGGTCTCTCTCATGCAACTCCAGCCGAGATCGCGGAGATCGTGACTCGATTGTAGCGAACCTCCGTGCTCAGGATCCGGACCTGCTCTTTTTTGCAGGAGACCAGAGCTACGACCACCGAGAACTCACAGCTGGCTGGACTTGGTTTGGCTATCTGTTCCGCGACGTGATCAAAGACCGTCCGACTATCACAATCATTGACGACCACGATATCGGCCAAGGAAATTTCTGGGGCGAAGGTGGAATCATAGCCGACGCCACCGATGGTAGCTCAGGGGGATATTACTATCCCAAGGAGTATATCAAGATGATCCACGATCAGCAAAACTGGCACCTTCCAGATCCATTTGATCCCAAACCGATCGAACAAGGTATTCAGGTATACTATACAGATGCCAAAGTAGGCGGAGTCAGTTTTGCAGTTATCGAGGACCGCAAATTCAAAAGTGGCCCTAAAGGTAAGATCCCTGAAATGGGTCCTCGCCCGGACCATATCAATGACAAGAGCTATGATCCTAACACAGTTGATCTTCCTGGACTCAAGCTTCTCGGAGATCGTCAGATTCACTTTCTAAACGAATGGTCACAGGATTGGGAAGGCGTGGAAATGAAAGCAGTCCTCTCCCAAACAGCATTCACCGGTGCCGTTCATCTCCATGGTAATTTTGATAGCGGCCGCTTACTGGCCGATCTCGACAGCAATGCCTGGCCACAAACCGGCCGAAATAAGGCTCTTGCAGCTATCCGGCGCGCCTGGGCACCCCACCTCTGTGGTGACCAACACCTCGCTGTTATCGTACAACACGGAATCGACGAGCACCGTGATGGACCCTTTGGTTTCACCGGCCCTGCCATTGTTAACACCATCTACGGTCGTTGGTGGTGGCCCGAAAACGGTGAAGCAGGTGGTGGAGATCCGATCGACAACGAACTAGAATGGACCGGCGACTACATGGATGGACTAGGAAACCGCATGACTATGCACTCCTACGCCAACCCCGACTTCAAGAACATGAATACCGCACGCGAGTTGTCCAACCAAGGGGGTGAAACCAATCTCGAAGACGGCTATGGCATCGCTCGATTCCACAAGCCAAGTCGCACGATCACTTTTGAGTGCTGGCCACGCTTCGGCGATGTGACCAAGCCAAACGCACCTCAATATCCAGGATGGCCCATGACCATTCGAGCCGAAGAGAATGACGGTCGTGAAGTATATGGTTACCTTCCAGAAATGGTATTCGACGATCCGGATCCGGTCGTCCAGGTGATCAACGAATCCAACAAAGAGGTTCTTTACACGGTTCGCATAAAGGGGAAAACGTTCTTACCTAAAGTGTATTCAGATGGAAAATACACAGTTAAAGCCGGAGAGCATCGCCCAGACGGTTTCACTAAAAAAGGTCTAAGACCTACAGCGAATAAGATTAAAGTTCAGTTGTAATTAATTCTCCTCGCCTGCTTCACCATAGCTTTTGCTAAGGCAGGCCTCATACTAAATCTCTTACTTTTTCAAATGGACGGTCTCATCGAGGCCGCCCTTTTTATATCAATCTTTAGTGCGAAACTCCTCAATTAACCTCTCAAGAGTCAATTGCTCCAAATCTTCCGTTATTAGATCTACATGAGAAAAGTCCATCGTACGCGTGATATCGCTTGGAACGGCAACACACCAGATACCTGCCTGCTTAGCAGCCATAGACCCGTTATAGGAATCCTCAAGGGCCACCGTCTCCGCGCCCGATAGTTCAAGTCGCCGCAAAGCTTCAAAATACAAATCTGGAGCCGGTTTCGCGCGCGGTGCATCACCGTGACAAATAAAATCCTCAAACAACTCGCTAACACCCCGGCGTTCAAGATGTGGATGTACCCAGTGACGCGGAGAACTCGAAACAACCGCCCGTCTCCAACCCTTTGAGCGTGCGCTCTTCAACAACTCGAAGACGCCGGGTTTGATCTCCATATCCTGTCCCAGCTCACGTTCGTATTCACGGCGGCCCGCATCAACAGAATCCCAATCTACAGAACTTCCTAAACGAGCTTCAAGTAATGGACGCGGGCTCTTATCAGTTCCAACAATACGTTGAAAGTCCTCCAATGGGTATTTTAACCCATGATTTTCAAACACCCATTTCCATCCGCCGTAGCATGCAGTCTCGGTGTCTAGAATAAGACCATCAAAGTCGAACAAGATCGCTCGTAATGTTGCCATAATGAAGATTCTTGAAGGAAGAAGAGCTCAATTATTATTCATTTCCTATTAATCAGCTCACTTTGCGGCAGAGCGATATCTGACTGATTAATCCATCCAGCTCTAATCGGTTCCCCTGCCATGTAGCGTTCGTAGAAGTTCTGCTGCACGGGATCCGAAAAGCGAAAGTCATCATACTCGTAACCGCGACCGAACATGCGACGGTCGCCCTGCTTGGCCAGATCGGCATACAACTTCGACGCTAGTTCCTGCTTAATTGATGGATCGGCTCGTGTCGCGAGGTTTTGGATACAGTCAGGATCTTTCTTAATATTGTAAAGCTCCTCAGGAGGTCGTTTACCAAAGTTGGTCTTCCACCATTGGATTCGATCAGGGTCAAACCGACCTTCGATGATCAACGTCTTAGTCGCTCCTCCATCTGTATTCATATAACCCGTCTCAGGATTGCCGGATGGCCAACGATCAGTTTCGAAATTTCTCAAGAACAGATAATCCCCCTGAATAATGCCACGAATGGGGTAGCCTTGATTATTGGGGCGTCCCGCATCATGACGTTCCTTACCAAACAAAAGGTAGTTTCGAAAATCCTCAGGACTTTCGACCTGGTTCTTAAATATCGGAAACAGACTTTGCCCTGAGACCGCTTGCATGCCGACTGCTTGAGCAGTGACTCCCGCCACTTCCAGAAAGGTAGGCACGAGATCAATAAAACTCACCAGACTATCCACATCGCGGCCGGGATTTTTAATACCCTTGGGCCAGGAAACGGCTAACGGCATGTGATGAGAAATCTCATAATTGTTACCCTTCGACCGGGGGAAAGGCATTCCGTTGTCGGATGTCACCACCACAACTGTATTTTCCAGGAGACCGCGTTTTTCTAACTCGTCGAGCATGCGGGCCAAGTGATGATCGAAATGCTCAATCTCAAAAGCGTAGTCGAGCATGTCGTTGCGGACAATCTCGTCATCGGGCCAATAACCCGGCACACGATCGACATCGCTTAATGACTTCCCACCTTTAGCGACTCCGGAACCGTACTCGAACCGACGATGAGGCTCGTGCCCACCATACCAGAATGCAAATGGCTTATCATCATCGCGCTGATCCAGAAACGCCCCAAAATTGCCCGCATAGTCCTTAGTGCTCATGGCGTTGGCAGGCGGTGTCATCGTTTTCCCCTCAAACTTGGGTCCCGTAAGCATCCGAGGTTTACCGTGTAAGGTACCCGGATCGCCGGGCCCCCACCCTTTGCCGGTATAGCCTGTTTCGTACCCGGCATCAGGCATGGCCTCCATCCAGGTCTTAAACTCATCTGGCCAAAATAGAACGTGGTTCGCCGCCTCCTCTAGTTCCCAGGAATATCGGCCCGTAAGAATAATCGCGCGTGAAGGAGCACACTTAGCATTCGGCGTGTAAGCGCGGTTAAAAAGTAGCCCCATATCCGCCACGCGATCAAATCCGGGTGTATTGACCCACTCCGTCCCATAAGCACTGGCGTGTGGGAACGACTGGTCGTCTGAGATGGTGAAGAGGATATTCGGTCGGTCCGCAGCGTTTGCCGCTGAAGAGAGAGCAAATAAAGATATTAGGAGGAGAATGAAATGTTTCATAGGTAAGTAAGAGAGCAACTATTGGTGTTCAAACAGCGTAGATCCAGTCGATTTGTCCGTTGATTCCCAAATTTAAACAAAATCCGAAAAGATCGAATCTAAGTTTCCCGGGAACAGATTTCATTGATTATCCTCTGATATTAATGCACAAAGCGGAAAATGCGTATATTATTAGTCATGATTCTTTCCCTCTTGATCCCACTCTATGGGTGGTCGACTGGTATGACTAAACATATAGATGAGCAGTGCCACATTGTTGAAGGTGAGCATCACGAGGAGGCCATGGCCGACCACAAGGATGAGCATCACGCTTCACCCGATCATGAAACGCATGATGAGGATGAAGACTGTGGACCAGACCATTGCTCCGACCATTGCGGCATTTGTCACGTATCGACCAATGGTTTTGTAACCATGACCGCCGAACACGCATGCCACAGATCACCACTTCTCAAAGAAGTCTCTTCAGGGAATCTTGATAAATTGGCATCCATCGCTACACGGCCGGATACACCTCCTCCAAAAGTATAGGTTAAATTGGAAATCCACACACCGAGGGCCCAGTATGTACGGGTACCTAGAATCGGTCTGTGAGCTATCGAAATAATCGATAGTAATCCTCCAGCAGAGATCGGCCGAGCATAGCCTATCTCTAACAAAACGAATCAATCATTCGTCCACACCTATATCTATGCATACAACACACCGATATTTTCTGGGCTGTCTTACGGCAGCTATCCTCTTACATATTTCACCATTGCAGGCTCAGGAGCGACTGACGCTCTCGAAGGAAACGGC
>CALJGU010000006.1 GCA_938075565.1 uncultured Opitutales bacterium
TCCATCAGATGCATACTCACACACTCCAACTCAAAGCGGTGTTCAACAACCAGGAATGACCGGCCAGGTAAAAGAAGACATCTTGATTCGCTGGAATGAATTGGGCATTATAATCAGGGAGGGATCGATCCAATTTCAGCCGAAAACACTAAAGCGTACCGAATTTCTTAGTACACAAGAATCCTTCAGCTTCACTTCAATAGAAGGAAGGAAAGAAACCATTCTAGTAGAAAAGGACCAACTGGCTTTCACTTATTGCCAAGTTCCGATCATCTATCGAATTGCAGAATCCAATGGAGTGACGATTCATCAAAATAATGACGTAATGGTTGAGCAGGAGAGCAATGAATTGTCTAGCACACAGAGCCAATCCATCTTTTCGCGGTCAGCTGACATAAAGCGTATCGAGGTTAACATTACAAAGGACCAGCTAATTTGAAGATAAGACGACTCTGAAGAATGCCAGGCTCGTTGTAATCCAGAGGTGAGAATAAAAAAGCACGGCTTGCCTGTTGGCAAACCGTGCTCCTTGAAAAGGGATATCTAAAAATTATTCGACTGTAATATACGGAGACAAAATTTCGATCCGTTTCCTACCGACACCATCGAGTTTCAATAACCCGTATACGGATTCATAAGGTCTGCCTTCAACGATGCGTTTCGCCAGATTGCCACCGACTCCGGGGATCATCCTGATTTCTCTTTCGGTCGCACTATTGATATTCACGAGCAAAAGAGTTCCTTCCGTAAGCGGAGCACTAAAGGCATTGGTTTCTTCGTTTGGCTTGGAACCATTTTTTGAGAAATTAGGACCAAACGGTTCCAAACTGGAGGGGCGCGCCATGGCCAAAACTTCAACATCTCTCACTTGGTTTCTTGGATTCTGTTTCAAGATAGTGACTTCCTCCTCAAGCGCCTTGATGCGAGCCTGAGCTTCCTTCAAGGCAACTTCCTTAGTGCCTACCTGATGCTTTGCATCTTCCAATTCAATAATCAGTCGACGATTTTCAAAGGATAGGTCGGCGTTCTCTTCGGTCAGTTTGACCATTTCTTTATGCGCTTCTTGCTTATTCTTTTCATAAAGCACAGTGAGCGATTTCAAACTCGCCTCCCTCTTTGACTGAGCAGATAGAGACAAGGGTAGTAGAATAAAGGGGATGAGTAGTAGTGATGTCAGTTTTTTCATGATCGTTGATTGGATGAGTATCAATTTGGTGGTCGTCCGAACGCTCTTGCGGGCAGGAACTGGGTTCCCAGCTCGGCCGCTGATCCATAGACAACAAAAACAGATCTATGTTCGCAAAAGGATCGAGCGCTATAGAAAGGACCTAGAGCTCTCTTAAAAGTAGGCCTCCTCTGCATACAGGACGACCACCGAATTGATAGGAATGAGATATTTCATTTTAAATTGAAAAGATGGCTCAATTAGAGGCTCATTCCCCTTTCATGCCTAGAAAAACAGTCAAACCCTATAGGAGATTAGGTGCTACCCCTATGCCGCAGAGTGATTTCTTACTTAATTTCAGGGCTTTGGAGCTATTTTGTCTTAGAATAATATATACCAACTCACTGAATGACCCTAAGAATGATTGATTCTAACCGGATGAAATATCTTAGAAATACGATTCAGCCCATAAACAATCCAGTGTGATCAACCATTCGAAACAATCCATTTTTGTGCATATTCCCAAAACGGCAGGCACATCCGTTTCTATAGCTCTGGACGAAAAAAAGGACCATGCTCACTCAACCCTAGACACCATTCTGAAGCAAGAAATGGGACGAAATCTCATAAGCCGTATCTTTCGTCGTCGAATACTAGGCTACTTCAAATTCGCTTTCATTCGCAATCCTTGGGACCGGGCAGTTTCTCTCTACATGGAAAAGAAGCAAACCGGTTGGTTGGACGAAGATTTGGAATTTTCTGAATATATTAGGTACGTATACTCTGAGCCGGAGAAAATATCCGAAGATCCAAATCTTATGTTCCATTGCCAACCTTGCCACCATTGGCTTACTACAAATGGAAAACTTATGATGGATTTCATCGGTCGATTCGAGCACCTTCAATCTGACTACAATGCCATTTGCGATAAGCTTGGGATCCAGGCAAAGACTCTACCTGTATTGAGAAAGCGGGGACGCCCCCACTACTCTTCCTACTACACTGACGAAACACGTCGAATTGTGGCTGAATATAACGAGATCGATATCAAACAGTTTTCATACCGATTCGAATATCAATCATAAGCTACTCATATTTTTGAATGTCCATCACATCCCTCAAACACTCTATTAAAAAATTTCGCTTAACGAGAGAAATATATTTTGGACTACGCTACTGGACAATCATTTTTAGGGATGCTCTCAAGGTAAGAAAGCTAGCTCGACAATTCAGAAACTACGATACTCTTATCGTTAGAGACCGAGACGCAGGATTCTTTTCGCTGTATTTCCAGATGCTCTGTATCATTAGAATTGCCACTATAAATAAACAGAAAATCTGGGTCCAGTTCGACACAGGACCGTATTTCGACCCCACAAGAGAAGAGTCTTCGTGGTGGGAATATTACTTTGAGCATTCCGACCGGAACCCTTCAAAGGAACAGTTAGACCTCACATCCAATAGTAAGGCCCACAGGATTGACTCCCGCGAGTTGCTACAACAATTCTCCCGAATTGGATCAAGATTCCCACGAAAAACCGCTTATAAGATCAACTCCGAGATTTGTATAAAAGAGAAGCTCTTGAAAATGATTGAAAACTTTAGGGAGCAAAATTTTGGGAGCGATTTTATATTGGGTATCCATTTTAGGGGAACGGACAAAGTTTCAGGTCAGATACAGGAGTCTAAACGAGTCAGCTACGATTCAATAGATCTTATATTAGATTCGATTGCTGAATTAAATCTTCCATTTCGCGTATTCGCCGCGACGGACGAGACTCAGTTTATAGACTATCTAGAATCAAAGGAAGAAATCCAAGCAGTCTACACGGATGGCATCAGAAGCGATAACGACTCGCCTGTTCATTTAAGCGAAGGACTTGGATCTAACTATCAACTTGGAGTAGACGCATTGCTCGATTCAATACTGCTTTCTAAATGCGACTTCCTCATCCGTACAGAATCTAACCTTTCACGTGCGAGTGAATTCTTTAACCCTTCACTGGTGAGCATAAACCTATCAAGGGAGCACGCGCATGCCAGAAACGACCTTACGCAAGAAGCCCCTATTGATGTGACTTATATTCGGAAACAGTTCCAATCTGCCTTCCGAAAAAAACAGAAAACATGCAAGACACACCCAGATGTAAACTAGACCTTACTTAAAGAATACTTGTTTACTAGTGGCAGAGGTCGGTGCCCAGATTTTGATATTGTCCACATGCCCGATGTCATCAAAGGAACCAAACCCGATGAATCCCTCCTCGAATGGGACCTCGTCAGCAATCATAATGGGCGTCAGCATGTCGTCAAAGTATAGAGCAACCGTGCCCTTATCCACATCCCTAACCAGGCGGATCTTCTTCCACTCCTCTACCCCCCAGTCGACTCCGATCGTGCGAAAGTCTGTAATAGGCGTACGAGGTGATTCATTCACGACAAAGACGTTGTGAGCATTGTTATCACCATGCTTGGCAACGTGGATATACATGTAGTGAGCCGGATCTTGGAAACCGAAGAAAAAACAATGATCTCGATGCGCATAGCCAGGGGCCCTATCGGCATTTTCATACTCTTTCATGTACTCCTTGATTGGAGTTCCCTTTACCCCACTCTGCTGAATGTCCACCTCCATGACAAAGCTGCCGAAAGTCCTACCTTTTATAAGAGCGATATTATAGGGAGAGCGATGAGGCGGTTCATACTCGCTTTTCCCTTCGAGCGAGAGCACTTGACTCCCTTGTACTTTCGCCAAGCTCCAGGCCGATGAATCCGTCATCATGAATTCCTTGAAGGAAGACTTTTTGTCGAAGGACTGCTCATATTGCAGCGTGTAACCGTCAGGTAGATCAGCAGGCTTTGCAGTTGTTAAATTGACAAGCAACGCGAGCAGGAGGCTGAAAACGAGGAGT
The DNA here is from genome assembly GCA_938075565.1 of uncultured Opitutales bacterium. Classification (GTDB taxonomy): domain Bacteria; phylum Verrucomicrobiota; class Verrucomicrobiia; order Opitutales; family UBA2995; genus UBA2995. The sequence goes on from CALJGU010000006.1 coordinate 4,078, forward strand.
CGAACAATAGATTTCTTCATAACAATAATGTCAGCAGACTAAGATTCATAATCAATCAATGGCAATCGATTAACCTGAGGCTTGCCAGAATATCAAACAATAGAGACAAACAGCTATGTCCTTTTTCTCGATTTTAAGAACGACACTCGCCTATTTGCTTCTCTCTTCGGTAGCAACGTTAGGCGGAACTTCGGCCAAGAAGGGGAAACTGGTTTTGTCCAATCCTTTTGAGGGCTCACTCGAACGACACGAATCAGTGGACTTGGAGAACGGTTGGATTCGTCGCGTCAGCTTTGGCGTCTGGACCATAGAAAACAACGGCTCAGTTTCTGCGGTCAATATTCCTGAACAAGGGCACGGTCCGGTCCTCACCTACATTGCTCCCATTCACGATATTATTATCGAGTGCGAATTCCAAATACCCGCCACTCCACTCAAGGATCGTCACTTTCGCATCTTCATTGATGAGGACGGCTTCGGCGGCCACAATATCCAGTCAACCGCCAACGTGAGTTCAACGTTCCGGCCGGTTGGGTTTACCCTGCAACACCTTCGCAAAGATAAAAACAAGGAGATCGTGAAGGACGTAGACTTGGGGCCCCTGAACTTGGACCTCGAACCAGATACCTGGTATAAAATGCGCTTGGAAGTCTTGGGTGATCAGGCAAGAACGACGGTAGCAGAAAAAACCATTGGCGCAACTCATCCTAACCTTACGGTTGAAAAAAACAAAATTGGATTGAACCCAGGAATGGCAGGAGGCCGCATCCGGAACTTCAACGTTTGGGCTGTTAAGAATTAGGACCACGTAACTTTATTATGGGAACCATCAGACATCGACTGCTTTCATTAACCCTTTGCCTACTCGGAATGTCCGCCCTTGAAGGAGCGGATCAACCCAACGTTATACTCATAGTCGCTGACGACATCGGGTTTGCTGACCTGGGTAGCTACGGCTCGGAAATCCAAACACCCAATCTTGACAAGCTCGCCTACGGAGGACTGCGATTCACCAATTTCTATAATATGTCCAAGTGCGAGACGACTCGAAGCGCACTTCACACAGGGCGGTTTTTGGAAGGGAAGAACATAGAGAATGCGATACCCTTCTCCACGGTTATGTCGCAAGCAGGTTACTACACCGCCATGGTAGGCAAAGAGCACTTCAGGACTTGGGTGCCGGCTCGATGCTTTGCAGTCAACGCGTTTGAAGACTCATTCGTATTTTGGAAAATCAACTCCTTCTTTGTCCGACCAGAAACCGGGAAGTTCGAATACCCATTCCGACTCAATGGTGTCCCCATTGCTCCAGAAGATATGGACGTTCGTCAGGAGCCAATCTTCAAGACGGATGTCATGACCAACTATGCCTTGAACTTTATCGACAATGCATACGATCAAAAGAAGCCTTTCCTCCTATACTTGCCCTACCATGTCGCTCACTATCCACTCCAGGCACGCCCGGAGGACATCGCCAAATATCGCGGCAAATACAAAGTCGGATGGGACAAGATTCGCGAACAACGATTCCAGCGGCAAAAAGAACTCGGAGTCATTTCCGCAGAAACTGAACTCAGTCCACCGGAGGGAAACATCAATAAATTCCGCGGACCCTACCGCGACAATATCTACAAGTACCGTCCCTGGGATAGCCTCGATGAGGCTGAAAAAGACGAGCTTGACTTGGAGCAAGCCGTTTTCGCCGCGATGATCGATCGTATGGATCAAAACATTGGTCGTATTCTTGGAAAGCTGGACGACCTGGATCAACGGGAGAACACACTGATCATCTTCTTCACCGATAACGGTTCCTGCCCCTACGATTCAAATGCCGACTTCGCAATTCCACCGGGTCCAGCGGAAGGTTATCGAACTCTTTCAGCGGCCTGGGCCTTAGTCGGCGACACCCCGTTTCGCTACTACAAACAATATGGGCACGAAGGTGGAGCCCACACCCACATGATCGCCAATTGGCCCAGCACCATCCAGCCGGGCCTCAATCACGACGTCGCGCACTTGACCGACATCTATCCGACCATGATGGAAGTAGCCAGTACCGAATATCCGGATACTCTTCAGGACGCTCCTACACCCATCCTCGATGGTGAATCTTTGTTACCCTTGTTTAAAGGTGAAGCACGGAACGAGCCAGACATTATCATCTCCGGCTTTGGAGATAATTTCCGTATGGTCCGAATCGGCGATTGGAAGATCGTAAAGGTCAACGGCGAGCCCTGGGAGCTTTACAATCTCGTCGCTGATCCCACCGAACTAAAAAACCTGGCGAACGACATACCCGGGAAACTGAAGGAGCTGGTTGAAGCTTACGAAGATTACAAGGAGACGTAGATCGAACCTCTTTCTAACTAAACAGGCAGGATGCGCGTTCTACTCTATCGTGAACAGTTGTTTGAAATAAGCTGCAACGCCTCCAGTTCGAGCTGGGTTGCTTTATCGGGATTCGTAGAGACGAGGTCTGTGGTTTCGCTCAGGTCCTTCTCTAAATTAAACAACGACCAGGGTCGTTCGAAACGTTTGCCACTCGGTTTCTCACGGCCACCAGATCCATTACCCAAGATCAGTTTCCAGTCACCATCGCGAATCGCAAACATGGCTCCCCCAGAGTGATGAATAACCGGTGCGCGTTTAAATTGATTTTCCTTACCAAGCATTAAAGGAAGAAAACTAAAGCTGTCTTGAGCGGCCTCTGAAGGATCAGGCAGCTCGGCATCAATCACGTCAGCCACTGTGGCAAATAAATCCGTATGGGTGATGGTTTGGCCTGTTTCCGAGCCGGCTTTTACTTTACCTGGCCAACGAACAAAAAACGGTACGCGATGACCGGCTTCCCAGATATCGGCTTTGGTTCCACGCAGTGCTCCGTTGGCCGTATGATTTCCTTCATAGTATCCTTGTATGGTCGCATCGGATACGTGGTCCGCATCATTCGGATCCCCCTGACGATACATATATGATCCATTGTCACTGGTATACATGACGATGGTGTCCTCGAAGATTCCAGCCTCATCAACGGCGTTTAGGATCTGTCCCACCGTCCAGTCAACCTGCACAACAAAATCACCATAGGGACCGAGCTTGGTGATACCATGAAAGCGAGGATGAGGCAGGGCCGGTTTGTGAGGGGCAGTGAGCGGAAAGTAGAGGAAGAAGGGCTCGTCCGTTTTAGCCTGCTCATGAATATATTCAGCGGCACGTTCGGTCAGGCGATCGAGGCAATCAACGGGAGAAAAATCAGACCCCAATTCTCCCTTTCTCATAAAGACCGGGAACTTGCTTCCTGGATGCTCACGATTGGGAATCCCTGTTATCTTATGATTTTCCACATAAACATAGGGTGGGAAATCCAAGGAGGCAGGAATAACCAAGCTATAGTCAAACCCCACATCAACCGGTGAATAATCGACTGGCTTGGTCCAGTCCCACTCGCCATCGGTCTTTTGAAATCCGAGACCCAAATGCCACTTCCCAACAATCCCGGTCTCATAGCCCTGCACTTTTAGAAAGGAAGCGACCGTAGCACGATCCGTTTCAATCAGCGGCCGCCCATACCCATTGAGCACTCCGCGTGTCAAAGGGCTTCGCCAGCAATAACGTCCTGTCATGACCCCGTAACGAGTAGGCGTGCATACGGCGGAAGGTGAATGAGCATTGGAGAAGGTCATGCCTTCATTCGCCAAACGATTGAGGTGAGGTGTCGGAATCGTTGAGTTCTCGTTGAGTACCTGAACGTCACCATAGCCCATATCGTCGGCCATGATGAAAATGATGTTGGGGTGTTCAACAGCCAGGAGTGAAGTGGCGAATGAAAGGAGGAGGAGAAATACAAACTTCATAGGACTTTGACTTTTTTAGGGAAATGGAATTTCACGGTTTCAATAAACAGACAGGATGCCTGTTCTAATTTATTAGAGTAAGAGATTAAGTAGGAGGACGAGGAGGATTCTTAAAGCTCCTCGATTGTAATATCTTTGTACCAGGCCTCTGTCGGTGAGCCACTGTGAATCTGGACCGCAATGATTCCTTCGGCAGCGATGTCGTCATCGGGCTCGTTCCAATCCACGGTCTTGATACCATTGAGCCAGAGCTGAACGTGGCGGCCTTCGCAGCGAATGAAATAGGTATTCCACCCATCGAAATTGATATGTTCAGAGAGCCTGTCCAGATCCGGGCCCGTCAAAACTTTCCGCCGGCGAGATTCGTCGTAAAGAGCTCCCCAGTATTTCCCTCCCATGTCGGCCTGGTAACCAATGACTTCATGGTGGTTGGGAATTCGCTCTGTGCGAAACTGGACTCCAGCATTTGCCTTTTCTCCGACGAGCTTGAATGTAAGCCGCAGTTCAAAGTCACCGTAACTCTTTTTAGTGCTGAGAAACTGGTTCTTGGGAATAGGGGTTTTCAGGTTACCACCTACAATAGCGCCCTCTTCGATACGAAATGACTCCAGAGGACCCTCCCAGCCTTTAAAGTTCTTTCCATTAAACAAAGAAACCGGTTTGGCACTGAGAAGTGGTATGAGGGCGACAATGATACTTAGGGTAATGAAGAATTTCATACCGCAGCCTAGGACGATTGATTCACGATTGCCCAGCTCAGAGTGTATCGATTTCCTCAAAAAGAAAATAGACCACCTCCTATGCATAAAAACCTAGCACTACTCTTACTTCTGTTTCTTCCATTCGCACAGGCTCAGGCCTTTGAGGAAAAAGAAGTACAAGTCACCAAAGAAGTTCCAGGAAAGTTGGTAGTGCCGTCCAATCAATCTGCTGAAGCCGCAGTCCTCATTTTTCATGGATTCAATGACCACATGGATGGTGTGGGAAACTTGCAGCGGCAGCTGGCCCACGCCTTGGCCAAAGAAGGTATTGCCAGCCTGCGCATCAATTTCCGTGGCGAAGGCGAACGAAACAACAGCGTCATCACTTCAACCCGTGAGTCCCGGGTCGAGGATGCAACCAACGCCTACCAGTTCCTGAGAAAAGCATTTCCAAATGCGAACATCGGCGTCAACGGATGGAGCCTAGGCGGAAGCACGACGATACTCTTAGTCGGCGAAAACCCGGACTGGGCGCAATCGGTTGTCGTCTGGTCCAGCGGTGGCAGCAACTCACGCGACCAATTGGGATCCGCTCGGGACAAAACTAGAAACGAGACCCTCAAAAAAGTTCTATCAGAGGGTCGGGCCGAAATGGAAAGCTGGACCACGATCACCTACACGCGTGAAAACTATATCAGTTGGCTCGGATTCGAGTGGGAAGACCACTTACACAATTACAAAGGAGCCTTCCTGGGCATTCGTGGCTCTAAAGACTTTCTCCCTCTCTACGAACCAGAGTGGGTAAAGGCCCTTTCGGGCAAACCACGGGCTTACCATGTACTCGGCGGGGCCGACCATATTTTCAACGTGCTGGATCCTCCAAACAGTCAAGGCGATGAAGTCGTAGCCCTCACCGTGGACTGGTTTAAGAAAACCTTGAAGCAGTAAACCAACCTACTCCGTCTGCTACACTACACGCCGGAGAAATATCGGTTCCGTTCCGCCGTGGTTGATAATAAATTCAATGTCTCGGTGAGTAGTTCCCGGCGTTTCGATCTTCGTGGCATTGGCCTCCAGGTATTCCTGCCAATTGACCAGATCATGAGAATACTCGATTCGGTCCGAAATCCCCTGAGTGTCATTAGCCGCTTTGAAATGTAGGCTGAGCGTGCCGTTTCCATTGTTTTCGCAATCGCAATCACTTTGAGACATCGGGTCGATGGGATCCATACCGCTGGCATACTCCAATAAGTTAGAGCGATCATCTTTATCGGGATCATCATCCGGATCGGATTCACTCAGGGGCAATGCTTGTTTCGTAGCCCAGTCTTCAAAACTTCCGGCGAGCACCTCAGAATATTCCACTTTGTCGACAACCCGCTTGTAGAAGTTGGCCCCCCGGTAACCATAATTGGAATGTAACACTTCCCATTGTTTATAATTTGTTCCGGCCACCCCGTTGACTACCGCGAAATGCGGAACATAGCCCTTCCCATAGTTTCGCCAACCCTGGGAGGTCGTGTCATCACCCACCAGAGTCATTCCCGAGTTAGTTACAAACTGGTCTGTCGCAGATTTATTATACATCTCAATATTCACCCCAAGCACCACGACCGGAATCCCCTCAGGATTCCCTTCAGCCGTTTCGTAGAATTTCGCAACATTCTCCTCGAGGTCGGGGGAAGAGGTCTGACAGGGGCCACACCAATAGGCGAAGAAGTCGATAACGACGATCTTGCCCTCCAGATCATAGAGAGAAAAGTCCTCTCCCGTGGCTCGGTCTTTCAGGGTAAAGTTTTCGGCAATTTCTCCTTCCGACTCGGCAGATAAGGGAAGTAGTGAAAACAATAATAAACAGGTAATCAGGTATTTCATCGTGAGGGTTGGTTATTCTTAAAAAGTAGTAGATATTTGGGTCCGGAAATAATCCCAATCTCGATCCAAGTAGAGATTCTCGAATTGAAAGGAGCTCGGAGGGACTTCATCATAGCGGGTGTTATAATCCCCCCACGAGACGTGGACAGACCAACGGTAGTTGACCCAGGTCACACCGATTCCGAACAAGTCAGTGTCCAATGCAGGTGCAGCGGTTGAAATAATCGTAGGGTCCACAATCTCACCCGAGTCCTCGTACTGCCTGACAAATCCGTGGAAGTACCAACGTTCGTCCAGGTCGTATTCGAGTGAGATCGCCGATTGAATGCTGTCAAAGCCAGGTGACTCAGCGGTAGCCCCCAAATCCACTCGCAATACCCAATCGTCGTTCAAAGCGATATTGGCAGTGCCAAAGTAACTTGCCCGGACGTCTCGCGCAGTGGTGTCCACGAGCTGAACCTGTTGCTTCACACGGATACGCGGTGTCAGAATATTCTCAAACACCAGTCGCAATGAGGCGGTATCCAAATCGATAAGGCCTACTTGTAAGGGCTCAAAAGGAATCGCTTCATAAGCGGGAGAAATTTGGTCAGACTGGTATACTGCCCATACGTCGAGGGTAGCAAGGCCAGGCAAATATTCCCAGCGTGTCCCAAGCACCAGAGAGTGTCCCTTCGGATCTATATCCTGGTAATTGAGGAACAAAGAAAACTGCTGCAGATAAAACTCGTCGATCCATACAGACTTGCAAACGGTAAATCCACGATAAGCTCCTAAAGACATGAGGCCTGTGAATCGTTTTCCAAACTCGATGCTCCCATCAACCGAGAGCTGCTCCATCGACTCCTTCCTCGATCGCGCCGAGCTCACGAGATCCAGATCGGACGGTTGGTAATCGATTCGAGATTGATTCTGGGAAAGCCCCAAAGATAACTCCGCTCTTCCAACTGGAAAACTTCCAGAAATTGACGTATTCGAAATATGGATATCGTCCGCTCGCAAAGAGTCATAGATCCCCAATACCGTTCGACGGTTTTCCTCAACAGGAGCGGCCACGGGGACCGGAATAGGATCAGCCTTTACCTCTGGTGTTTCTTCTTCCTCAACCATCGGTGCAATTTCCTCGGTCGCTAAGGCAGCACGTTCTGCTACTTTCGAAACAGAGACTGAGGGTCCAATCTCCGGGAAGACAGTAGCTTCCGGAAATTCCTTCGCCAACCCCGACTCTGCATACGATTCAGATGCTACAGGGACGCTAACGAAAGCTTCCTTCACGACTGACTGAAGGGCATCTAGATCTGGAGTTCCAGAAAACGTCTCCAAAACTTCGTATGTAAAGCTTTCTGAATCACCGAGTCGTTTAAGCACTGCGACGAATGGCAAAGAAGAAATATCAAATTGTTTTACCAACTCACCTGAGCGGTCGAAATACGCCACGTCTATTCCGGCCAGTTTCATGAAGCGCTTGGTAGCGGCCGGATTCCTTTTTTCCACATTCACCGTCACCACACGAACGGAACGGCCCGCTGATCGATAGTCGGCTTCTAACACATGAAGCTCTCGAGAAAGAACCACACAGGGGCCACACCAGTGAGCGAAGAAATCCAAAAGGACGACCTCCGCTTCTAAGGAATGGATAGGCGTCTCCTGTTCCCAAATAGTAAGGTCAGAAAAGTCAACCTGCTCTCCTGCAGAAGACAACCAAGGCACGAGCAACCATAAAACCCAACACAGGGAACGAACTCTAAGACAGACTACTTGCATGCGATACAACCGGCCGCCTGCCCTCCTCCGCTTGCATTGTTTCCAGGCTCTACCTGAGGCAATAATCCGTTACTCAGCCCATGGGCCTGGTATTCCTCGAATTGCATGTTTGGTTGGGATACCCAACCGAGTTCTTCAATTGTTACGCGCGAACAACCCGACAGAGCCCACACAAGGAGCCCGACCAAGCTGAACCTGACAATAAGAACCCAAAACCCAAACTGCATCCTAGAGGAACGACCCATCGCCCCCATTCACCGAAACGGGTAAATGGATTCCCAATAGGAACGTTTTTCGGGTCTTTTTTCGCAGGCTTTTGGCAAAAAGCAGTTGATTTACCCCCAATTACAGACTCATTAATGCGCCTACCTTAATACACCACTTTCCGACATGGCCGAAAATAATAAGACACTAAACCGATTTCGAAAAACCGCATTCTGGGAAGGAGTGTCCTTCCTGTTGCTACTAGGGATCGCCATGCCAATCAAATACGGCTTGGGAAATCCTTACCCAGTGAAGGTAATCGGAATGGCTCACGGAGTTCTCTTCATCGCCTACGTTATTTTCTTAATTCTGGCTGCCATGGAATACGACTGGCCTCTTAAGAAGTCAGTCATCGCCTTCTTGGCATCGTTGGTCCCATTCGGACCTTTCATATTCGACAAACGACTGGAGCAGGAGTCCGCCGAGGGGGCACTAGCGGACGCTCCAGTTGAAGACTAAGGTGTACTAGTCAGAATCCAGGGTAGCTCATGTCATAGGCAGACGGAGGCTCCCTTACCTGGTAGGTGGTTTGTATATAGGTGACCAGATCGATCATTTGCTCCACGGTCATTTCTTTAGTCACATCCGGCATTTCAGAATTGCCGTCCCGATCCGTATAATCCGCCCGGTACTTAGGCAGAATAATGTGATCAGGATAAACGATGGAGGTAACCAATTGGCCCATCGTTTTCCTGGCAATCGCATTCTCCTTCGCACTGGCTCTTTCGGGATACCACAAATACCTGGGCGGTTGGGCCAATCCCGATCTTCTAGCCGTCAAACAATGGTTCATTCGCAAGCACATCGTCGTTCAACGCGAATACCTGCTGGGACCCTATTTCCTGACATTTGAAAGCTACACCTTTTGGAAGTCTCTCGATTATCTAACGATCATTTTCGAAGTAGGTATTCTTGCAGGCATCCTATTCCCAAAATTGTTTCGTCTCTTTCTTCTCGCCACGGTGGGATTTCACACAGCAAACCTGCTAATGCTGAATATTGATTTTTCGTTCAACTTCGCTTTTTACGCCCTCTTTCTTCCCTGGGCACGTATCCAGCATGGGCTGGAAAGCCTGAAGAACTGGCCAACGATTACGAGTCGCTGGTTACGCACAAAGAGCTTCTTTATTGAATCCACCAGATTCTTGATTTTCTTTGCGCTGACTGAGAGCTCGATCCTCATCTTCCTGCTCAATTTGATCGGAATCGACTACCTCGGCAATGCAGTCGTCAGAACCTTTGGGGGCATTGCGGTGGTACTCTGGCTGATCTACGATTTCCTCAAGGCCCGCATAGCACATAGGCAAGAATCGAAGGAACTGACCGCGGGTCACGACTCCCAGCCTTTAAATATCTCATAGGATTTCTTGGGGTCGTGTTTCCAATCAAACCTTCGCTTTCAAAGCTGAGCTAACGGCGAGGATAAGCAGGCGTAATAAAGAACGCTTTTTGTAAGCTAACTGTCAGGTCGTTTGAAATGTTCTACGAGTCGAACACACTCACGGGTATGACAGAACAAAAGGAAGAGAATCCACCAAATTGGACTGATGGGATTAGAGCTCACCCCTGGATCACAGGAATCTTCATATTTTGCGTCTTTCTTTGGACTGCACTGGCCTTTATTTTCCTACCAGAAGACTGGTCAAACATCCGAAAGTTCGCCGCCGGGATCATCTGGGGCCTATTTTGCGCAGGCATCGTCACCGCCACGCGCACCGTGGGGAATTCTGACTAGCGGGTCGCGCCTCCAGATCAAGGACCTCCATAGGTTTCCGCAATTGGCTAAGGATTTTGGCTCGCATCCGCTTTCAAGGCCTCCACACTGAAACGCCTATCAGTATTCCCCATGTTAACACCCAAGGAAAAACAGAATTCGGTTGAGCTCTACTTTATGGAGTCTCGAGCTAAACTTATCGATATCGCGGCCTTCATGGATCGTGTCGAACGCGATGGATTGACCGACGACTTTCGATATCAGGCGTTTTTGGACGCCCTGAAAGAACTTCACTCGGAAAAGCGAGCTGAGAACGTATTGGTCTCTCTAAGCGATCCCACCGCAGAACCTATCCCTGCAGCTACCACCAAGGCCGCCTGTGGCGCATGGCCTGAAAAACCCAAATGAGATACATAGAACCACACGCTCATATGGTGAGCCGAACCACTGATGATTACCAGTCCATGGTCGTGGCTGGATGCAAAGCGGTCTGTGAGCCGGCCTTCTGGGCTGGATTCGATCGAAGCTCGGTCAATGGTTTCTACGACTACTTTTGTCAGCTCACCGATTACGAACCCAAACGCTCCGCCAAATTTGGCCTGCCTCATTTTTCCTGGCTCTGCATTAATCCCAAGGAATCAGAAGATCTGGTCCTTGCCCGTGAGGTGATCGCAATGATCCCTGATTTCCTGGACCGCGAAAACGTGCTCGGCATCGGAGAGATCGGCTTGAATAAGAATAGTCGGAACGAGCACACCATTTTAGAAGAGCACGTCAATCTGGCTGCTGAGAACAACCAATTGATTCTGGTTCACACTCCGCATTTGGAGGATAAGCTCAAGGGCACCAAGCTGATCGTGGATCTCATTAAAAATGATTCGCGGATCGATCCGGGCCGCGTGCTCATAGACCACGTAGAAGAACACACGGTGAAGTACGTGATGGATGCTGGCATGTGGGGAGGACTTACACTCTATCCGGAGTCCAAGTGCACGTCTCCACGGGCTATTGATATTTTGGAAGCCTATGGCGCTGATCGCCTATGGATGAACTCGGCCTGTGACTGGGGCGTAAGCGTGCCACTGGCTGTTCCCTACGCGGCTCAGGAAATGCGCCGCCGTGGTTACGACGACGATATTCTAGACAAAGTGTTTTTCCAGAATCCGATGAAGTTCCTCAGTCAGTGTGAAAACTTCACTGTGCGTGGTTGACTTCTGGGAGGACGAATCGTCTTGTTTCTAGTTACAGGCCCGTAGCCTGCTCTTCTTCAAATTATGCGTTTCGCAGATAATAGTCACCTGGCCTATTGCACTAACATCCATCGAGGCAGCTCATGGACTGAAACTCATGACACCCTCGAACGCTTCACCTTGTCCGTTAGAGATCGTGTGTCGCCGGATTCCGAATACGCAATTGGACTCAGACTCGGTGCATCGGCCGCCAATGAACTCAGTGATCCAGCTACCCTACTTGAATTTCAGAAGTGGCTGGAGAAAAACAATTGCTACGTCTTTACCATCAACGGATTCCCCTACGGTGACTTCCATGGCACGCGTGTGAAGGATCAGGTCTACCGTCCAGATTGGACGACCCAGGATAGACTTGATTATACCAACCTGCTATTTGACCTGATTAGCAAAATTGCTCCCGAAGGCATGGAAGGCAGCGTCAGCACCCTACCCGGTTCATTCAAGCGGTTCATTTCCAAAGAAGAGGAAAAAGTAGCAATCTTTGACAACTTGCTGGCCAATGCTCAGCACGTTGAAGCACTAAGCGAATCCACTGGCCGCGACCTTCACCTGGGCCTTGAGCCCGAACCACTGGGTTACTTTGAAACCAGTGAAGAGTCCGTTGCATTTTTCGAGCGGTTCCTGGCCTATGCTCCAGATCAGGAGGATTTAATTCTTAGACGACTGGGTATCAACTACGATACCTGTCACCTGGCCGTTGAATACGAATCAGCTGAAGAGTCACTCAACCGACTCATCGAAAACCGTATTCGAATCAGCAAAATTCACCTCAGCTCCGCATTGAAGGTGGCCGACTTCTCCGAAGAAACCCTGCAAACCTTGGGAAGCTATTGCGAAGAAGTGTATCTACACCAGGTCATTGCCAAGACGGAGAGTGAACCGCTCAAACGTTACGAAGATCTGGACCTTGCCTTGGACGCACGAGTGATGGGCGATGACAACGCAGACGAATGGCGTATTCACTTTCACATACCATTACACGCACAACCTACCGCCCCCCTGGATTCCACTAGCGATCACATACAGGGCACACTCGATTTTCTGAAGAAACATCCGGAAACCTGCCGGCACTTCGAAATGGAGACCTATACCTGGGAGGTTCTGCCAGATGAATTGGGAAAGACCGATGTAGTTGAACAGCTGGTTAAAGAATACGACTGGACATTCAGGGAACTCGAGTCGCGAGGGTTAAGAAGCTAGAGGTTCGGTATTGCGCTCTCCAGTAGGACTGTAAACAGTCGAAATGCTCTATTAACCTATGTCTGATTTTCGATCCTGGCTTGTCCTCGGGCGTGTATCCAACCTAACCACTGTTTGGGCAAATGCTTTGTGCGCCTGGATCTTGGGTGGTGGTGGAAATTACCAAGATCTGGTTACACTGATCGGCGGCATCAGCCTGATCTATGTCGGCGGCATGTATCTTAACGACTACTGCGATGTAAAATTTGATCATCAATACCGTCCGGAACGCCCCATTCCATCGGGAAAGGTCAAACGAAACACCGTCTTTGCCGCTACGGCTCTATTTTTCATTTCAGGCACGGCACTCATCCTCTGGGTCAACATTGATAGCTTAATCTATACCCTGATTCTCCTCGCACTCATCGTTGGCTACAATCTGATCCATAAGCATACTGTTGCCGGCGTCCCCCTGATGGCTGCCTGCCGAACGGCGGTCTATCTGGTAGTGGGAGCTGCATCTCTGAATGGAGTCAACCCGTCGATCTGGGGAGCAGGCATCTTAATGTTTTTCTATGTATTGGGCATCACCGCCTTGGCCAGAAACGAATCCACTTCCCTGAAAGCCTCGGCCGTTGGCTATGCCTTTCTCATCGTTCCCATGATCGGAGCCCTCTATGTGGCCGGCCCGCCCTACGAAAAACTCTTTCCCATTTCCTTTTGTTTGGCGGCGCTCTGGATCGCCATGACTTTCTCGCGAGCTCACAAAAGCGGCACCTTTATCGTCGGGAAAACCATTGGCCCTCTACTGGCAGGAATCTGTCTTATCGACTTGGCAATCCTCAACAGTATGCATCTAGTAAGCTTTTTGACTTTGGGGCTCTTCCTGGGTTTCTTTGCTTTCGCGCTATTGGCCCAGCGATATATCCCCGCTACTTAAACGCATAGAGATGTCAGATTTTCTCCCCATAGAATACCCGATACAAATACCCTACCAACTGCGGGTCTATTTCACCAAACGAGTGTTTGATAGTGCGAATCCGCTGTTCCGTGACCTGGCTTGCTCCCGGGAGAGTGGCAATCGCCGGAAAACACTCATCTATGTCGACGAAGCCGTTAGTCAGGCCAACCCAGGGCTAACCGAGGGAATCGAAACCTATTTCAAACACCACGAAAACGACCTGATTTTAAAGGGCATTCATCTTCTCCCAGGAGGCGAGGTCATTAAGAATGATTCGAAAGTGGTTAAACGAATTTTCTCGGACATCGAGGAAAACGGAATTTGCCGCCATAGCTACGTAGTGGCCATTGGCGGTGGAGCGATCCTGGATACGGTCGGATTTGCAGCGGCCACAGCTCACCGTGGCATTAGACATTTTCGCTTACCGACCACCACTTTAGGTCAAGCGGATGCCGGCGTAGGGGTAAAGAACGGTGTAAATTTCCATGAGAAGAAGAACTTTGTAGGCACCTTTGCTCCGCCGTTTGCCGTGATCAATGATCTCCAGCTCCTGGCAACCTTGCCAGACATCCACATGCGCAATGGCTATATAGAAGCCATCAAGGTAGCCCTCATTCGTGACTCTGGATTTTTCCGCTGGATTGAGGATCACGTAAACGAACTCAATAGATTTGAACCGTCTGCCGTAGAAGAACTGGTCTATCGCTGTGCCAAACACCATGTCGCATACATTGCTACCTCCGGAGACCCATTTGAAATGGGATCGGTTCGTCCCCTCGACTTTGGTCACTGGGCAGCCCACAAGCTGGAGCAACTTTCGAAATTTGAGCTCAGCCACGGAGAAGCGGTAGCCATTGGAATTGCGATTGATACTCTCTATTCGGAGGAAATGGGTTATCTCGACTCAACCAGCGCACAGCGAATTCTCGCCTTGTTGAGACAGTTGAATTTTGAAACATACTCCGACTACCTGGAAAAAAAGAACGGGAGTCGTTTCCCCTACATCCTGGAGGGACTGGAGGAATTCAGAGAGCATTTGGGAGGCCTCCTCACCATTACTCTGCTCAAGAATATTGGTTCGCGATTTGAAGTCCACGAAATGGATACCGATGTAGTCCTCCGTTCGATAGAGCGATTGAAAACTCTATGAAACGCACAGCGGTCATCAACGTTGTCGGACTGACATCCGGATTAATCGGCGACCGCACTCCGAACATTCAAGCGTTCGTCGAACGCACTCAGCTGAACAAAGTCAAACCGGCTTTCCCAGCGGTCACCTGCACCGCGCAAAGTGATATGCTTACCGGAAAGCCACCGGCGCAACACGGCGCTGTTGCGAATGGGTGGTACAACCGCGATTACAGCGAAGTTCATTTCTGGAAGCAATCAAACCACATCGTACAAGGACCCAAATTGTGGGATGAGCTCAAACAGCAGGACCCCAATTTCACCTGCGCCAAGCTTTTCTGGTGGTACAACATGTATTCGTCGGCCGACTACAGTATCACACCAAGGCCCATGTATCCGGCCGATGGAAGCAAAGTATTCGATGTCTACTCGCACCCGATGGGGATGAAGGAGGAGATAAAAGCGGAGCTCGGCGACTTCCCATTTCATACTTTCTGGGGGCCGAAAGCCGGAATCGAATGTTCGAAGTGGATTGCAGAATCTGCTAAGTGGGTTGAGACCAAGCACCAACCAACCCTCAACCTCATTTACCTACCTCACCTGGATTACAATCTACAACGCCTGGGGCCAGACGATTTGGCCATAGGAAAGGATCTACGCAAAATCGATCGCGTTGTGGGAGACCTGATTCAATTTTTCGAAGCCAAGGATATCCAAGTCGTACTCCTTTCGGAATACGGGATCACAGCCGTAGATCGCCCCGTCCACATCAACCGCGTCCTTCGACAAAAGGGCTGGATCACTATCAAAGAAGAGCTCGGACTCGAGCAACTTGACTATGGAGCCAGTCAGGCCTTTGCCGTGGCCGATCATCAGGTGGCCCACGTCTACGTGAAAGACCGAGATTTACTTCCCTCGGTCAAAGAGAGCTTGGAACACATTGAAGGCGTGGAACGCGTGCTGGATTACGAAGGCAAACGTGAACTGGGGATTAATCATGAAAGAGCCGGGGACCTCATCGTCATCTCTGACCACCACAGCTGGTTCACCTATTACTACTGGATGGACGATGCAGTCGCCCCAGACTTCGCGCGCTGTGTTGATATTCACCGCAAGCCGGGCTATGACCCAGTTGAGTTATTTGTTGATCCGGACATACAGGCCAAAGCTTTAAAAATCGGATGGATCCTTCTTAAAAAGAAACTCGGTTTCAGAACATTACTGGATGTCATCCCGCTCGATGCCTCACTCGTAAAGGGTTCCCATGGTCGGATACCTGAGGACGAGGACGATTGGCCCGTATTTATCGCTGACGGATTGGAAAGTCATCCGGCAAGTTCAACCGACGTATACCAATCGCTACATTCCTTGGTCAGTGGAAGCTCACTCAATTGAGTGACCCCAAAATCGAGCATTAGAGCTCCCGGATAAAAATATCTTTGAACTTGAGGTGCAGTTCGTCCTTTTGGTGCAACTGCAAAGCGATCTGCCCATTCATGCCGACCCCACGCTTTTGGTGATCAGGGCTGTCCAAAATACCAGCTCCATCGAAAACACTTATCGGGACGCGATTCACCGTGACCTGAATCTCAGTTCCTTCGCAACGAATCACTAAATCGTTCCACGGGTTGGCGTCGTTGGCATAATTAAAAAGCCACTCTTCAGGTCCTTGGTCCTCGGAGATTTTCCAACTGGTCATGCTGGGACTAATCCAGCGTCGCGACTCCCAGGTCTCGTCATAAATGAGCCCGGTTCGCCATGGCAAGGGTGGGTGAATATCAATCTGCGGACCTTCCATACGGCCTCCCTTCGCTTCCGACGAATCAGCATCCCAGCGACTGCGGACCTGGACTCCACTGTTTCCGGGAGAGTCGCGGAAGGCTTGGAATTTGAGTTTCAATTCAAAATCGTCGATGGGCAACTTGTGCTGCAAAAAGACAGCGCCATGGTCTTTGTCGCCCATGGAGTTGCACACGATCGCGCCCTCAACTACCTGCCAATAGCCTTTCTCCTGATCTTCAGGTGCGGCTTTGAGTTCCCAACCATCCAAAGTTTCCCCATCAAATAGAGAATACCAAACAGGGTCGCGGCTGATACCATGATAGACGCCAATTATAGCCCCTACTGAAAGCAGGAAGGTCCCAACCAGGATTCGGGTGATAATGGATTTTGCGGACAGATTCATATGAAAGAAACCGTGAAGTAAGTCATAATTTCAGGAGAAAACTAACTAAGGATTAGTGGTTTGCAAGACTAGGACAATTCGATCTGGATAACAATGTCTCCAATCCTGTTCCAACCCTGTTCTTAGCCTATAAATGAATGATTCCAACAACATCGAAAACAAAGTCATTGTCATCACAGGTGCCTCCAGCGGTATTGGTTGCGCAACTTCTAAACACTTGGCCGGATTGGGAGCGAAGGTCGTATTGGGAGCACGCCGAGCCGAAAACCTCCAATCTATTGTCGAGGAAATCACCTCCAAAGGTGGCCAGGCTACCTGGAAAGTAACTGATGTCACAGACCAGCAGAGTGTTCTGGCTCTGGTCGACCACGGTCGTGAGACCTATGGACCTATTGACGTGCTCATAAACAATGCAGGCATAAATACCCTGGGTAAGTATGAAGATTTGCAGATCGAGTCCTGGGACCGAATGATTGATGTAAACGTCAAGGGGCCCTTGTATGGCATTGCGGCGGTCTTACCGAAGATGAAGGAACGAGGCGCCGGCCACATCATTTCCACCTCCTCCATAGCGGCCCATACCATCCTTCCTCAAATGGGTGTCTACAACGGCACGAAGTTTGCCGTCCGCTCGATGATGGAAGGCCTAAGACAAGAAGTTACAGGTTACGGGATTCGCGTAACCACCATTTCGCCAGGTGCTGCCTACACGGAAATTGGAACGGATGATGCACAAGCTTCGGTCGATTTTCTCATGAAAGAGTTTGAAGGCCTCGAGCTGTTAGACCCTATGGATCTGGCACGTGGCTATGCTTATGCGATCAACCAACCTGCCAGTGTCGATATCAA
>CALJGU010000007.1 GCA_938075565.1 uncultured Opitutales bacterium
TCGGGACAGTGGCACCGGTTGTAGCCGCCTGAGCTTCGTTACTTGGTGAAGAAGTGCTAACTGGGCTCGTCGCAGATACTTTATAAACATAATAAGAATCACCACTCACAGTCGTGTCTGAATAACTGGTAGTATTTGCAGCTAGAGCTGAGATTTCCGACCAGCTACCGTTGATCAGACGACGTTCAACCTTAAAGCCGGCTTCGTTGGATGAGTTATCATCCCAGGCGAGGTCGATTCGAGACTGAGAAATTGCTTGAGCGATGAGGGCACTTGGAGCCACCAGATCAAGCGGTGTTCCAAAAGCAGTAAAGGCAATCTCATCCAAAGCAGTAAGACCTCGATTCAATGAATCGGATCCGCCCAAATAGATGTATGTCTGAACGGCACTTAACAAATCAGTATTTGTTAAACTGGAAATCGCACCCGTAATGACATCTTCTTCACTACGAGCCGAACCGTCAGCCGACATGCGATGGAGAGAAACAGAAAGGTCAAGTAAACCGCTTACGCGCTCCATAGACACTTCAATTTCGTACCATCCAGGGGTCAGGTTTTCAAAGCCAGAATCTACGGATTGGGCCTTGGAACCATTAACACCATTGAACAACGTTAGCTTTGATTCATTCGATCCGGTTAAGCGTTGAGATAGTTCAACGCCGACGTAGTCATCAATGCTAGTTCCTGTTTCCGAACTATCAAAATTGGGATTGGAAGAAACACCTATAAACAAGGGCACTCCTCCTGATCCTGTGGAATTCGTAGAATAATTGAAACGAATAGAAACAGTAGCTTGGTTAGGCATACTGCCCAAGGAAGTGTTCCCGGTGTAGGCAACTTTGTCTACACCTGTTGCTGTGCGGCGTATAGCTCGGCTACCTGAAATGCCAATGGCATCGGCTTCCTCAAAGCGATTATCACCTGTTCCAGCGCGCTGACTGAACTCATCGGTAAAGTCTCCAATATTGTTTAGAGAAAGCGTTTCCGCCTTAAGGCCAACGGAAATTAATAAAGTGAATGCCAGAAAGAACTTGGTGGTTAGACCAAAGCTTTTGGCGAAGCGGTAAGTTAATTGAGTCATCCTTGAATAGGCAGTTTGCTTGGTAGTCAGACCACTGGTTGAATTCATAAAAGCGATAAATAGGTTGCGCTCGTTATCTCTCCTTAGGTTGAGAGACGTAATCGCAATGCGAGACGTTTTTCCCCTTTTATCGTTCTTTTACCCCAGCCCTCACAGAATCCCTAGAACTGGGGGGCATCCCTCATCGACCGGGTTGAGGCCCATGTAATTCTTTTTACAAATACCCCTAATCTTTAGGTTCAATATTAGGGCGCATAGACCAGATTCATTGGCTTAACTATTGCCATCGTACGTTTCAGTCTTCCTTACTAAGCATCCTTATGAAGCTCACAATTCATCAAGTCGACGCCTTTACCGATCGCCTATTTGGAGGCAATCCAGCTGCGGTCTGCCCACTCGATACGTGGATCTCAGACGATCTCATGCAATCAATCGCGGTCGAAAATAATCTCTCAGAAACGGTATTCTTCGTTAAAGAGGGCGATGCTTATCACATTCGCTGGTTTACTCCGGCAACCGAAGTAAAACTTTGCGGTCACGCCACGCTAGCAAGCGCCTACGTATTATTCAATTTGATGGAGGTCGATTGTAACCCGATCCATTTCACCTCACTCAGTGGATCGTTATTCGTGAAACAAGAGGAAGATGGGGCAATGACGATGGACTTCCCTCAAGCCAAGCTTGAACCGTGTTCGACCCCTCAAGCGCTTTGGGAATGCCTGGGCGCACATCCTGTCGAGTGCTTCAAAGGCGAAGATTACATGACTGTGCTAGACAGCGAAGATACTTTGCTCGGCCTCCAACCAGACTTCCGTCAAATGGCGACTCTACCTTGTCGAGGAATCACCGTCACAGCCCCGGGCAATCAGAGCGATTTTGTATACCGTTTTTTCGCACCACAGTCTGGAATTGATGAAGATCCGGTTACCGGTTCTGCACACTGTGCGACAACACCCTATTGGGCGAAACGTCTTAAAAAAGAATAAGTTAACAGCCATCCAACGATCCAAACGCGAAGGTCACTTGATCTGCGAAGTGAAAGACGATCGAGTGCTGATGACTGGCCGCGCAAAGCTATTTCTCTCGGGCACCATACATTTATAATAAAAGGAGCCTGACCGAAAATCAGCCAGGCTCCGTAAATGTTTAAAAAACAATCTTTAGCTTAGATCATTGAAGATCGAAGCGATCCAGATTCATGACCTTGGTCCATGCAGCTACAAAGTCGTTCACGAACGACTCATTGGCATCGTCACAGGCATAGACTTCAGTAATCGCCCGAAGTTGGGAGTTGGATCCAAAGACCAGATCAACAGCACTGCCGGTCCACTTCATTTCTCCAGAACTTGAATCAGTACCTTCGTAGAAGTATTCACACCGCTTGGACTTCTCCCAGGTGAGGTTCAGATCAGTTAGGTTTACGAAGAAGTCGTTGCTGAGTGTTTCCTTTTGATTCGTAAACACGCCGAGCTCAGATCCATTCGCATTACCTCCGATGACACGTAGTCCACCGACCAGAACGGTCATCTCTGGAGCCGATAAGGTGAGTAAGTGAGCACGATCCACCAAGAGCTTTTCAGCCGCATCTGCGAAATCATTATTCAAGTAGTTACGGAAACCATCACCACGAGGTTCCAGAACTCCAAATGATTCTGCATCGGTTTGTTCCTGAGATGCATCCGTCCGTCCAGCGGAGAAAGGCACCTGAACATCGTGTCCGCCGTTTTTAGCAGCCGCTTCAACAGCAGCAGAACCACCCAAAACGATGATATCCGCCAACGAGACTTTCTTGCCACCTGACTGAGCAGCATTGAAGTCAGCCTGCACCTTTTCCAAAACAGGTAAAACCTTGGCCAGTTCTTCCGGCTGGTTAGCGTCCCAATCCTTTTGTGGTGCCAGGCGAATGCGTGCGCCGTTCGCGCCACCTCGGCGGTCAGTACCACGATAAGAGGCTGCAGAAGCCCACGCAGTAGAAACCAACTGAGAGATGCTTAAGCCAGACCCGAGGATCTGTTCTTTCAAAGCGGCGATGTCACTGTCATCGATCAAATCATGGTCAACAGCAGGCACTGGATCTTGCCACAGCTGAGGCTCAGACGGAACCTGAGATCCGAGACAACGTGAGATCGGTCCCATATCCCTATGCGTCAGTTTGTACCAAGCCTTGGCAAAGGCGTCAGCAAACTGATCCGGGTTTTCATGGAATCGCTTTGAGATGGGTCCGTAGATAGGATCCATTCTCAGAGCGAGGTCGGTCGTAAACATGATGGGCGCATGCGTCTTTTCAGGATCATGTGCATCCGGCACTGCCTTCGCTGCTTCAGGATCGGTAGGTATCCACTGCTGTGCTCCAGCAGGACTTTTAACCAGGTCCCAATCGTAGCCAAAAAGCGTATCGAAGTAGCTATTGTCCCACTCTGTAGGAGTCGGTGTCCAGGCTCCTTCGAGTCCACTACCGATCGTATCGCCGGCATTGCCGCTTCCGTAGGAATTCTTCCAACCAAGCCCTTGCTCTTCAGTAGGAGCTCCTTCGGGCTCGCGTCCCACATGCTTATCAGGATCAGCAGCACCGTGTGCTTTACCAAAGGTGTGACCACCCGCAATAAGTGCGACCGTTTCTTCGTCGTTCATCGCCATACGCGCAAACGTTTCCCGGATGTCCTTGGCAGCAGCCAGGGCACTTGGATTTCCGTTGGGGCCTTCTGGGTTCACATAGATCAGGCCCATTTGAACAGCACCGAGAGGATCGTCGAGTTCACGATCACCTTTGTAGCGCTCGTCACCAAGCCACTCAGTCTCAGGACCCCAATAAATATCTTCTTCTGGCTCCCAGACATCTGCACGTCCGCCAGCAAAGCCAAATGTTTTCAATCCCATCGACTCCAATGCACAGTTGCCGGTGAATACCATCAAGTCAGCCCAAGACAATTTGCGGCCATACTTCTGCTTAATCGGCCAAAGCAAACGCCGAGCTTTGTCGAGGTTCACGTTGTCGGGCCAACTGTTAAGAGGTGCAAAACGCATGGTACCTGAGGAGGCGCCACCACGTCCGTCGAGTGTGCGGTAAGTACCTGCACTGTGCCAGGCCATGCGAATGAACAGCGGTCCGTAGTGACCATAGTCGGCAGGCCACCAGTCCTGAGACGTGGTCATCACTTCTTCGATGTCCTTTTTGAGTTCATCCAAGTCGATAGACTGGAACTCTTCGCCATAATTAAAACCTTCATACATCGGGTCTGACAAAGACGAGTTCTGATGAAGGATTTTCAAATTCAATTGGTTGGGCCACCAATGCTGGTTTGAATCACCTCCCACTGAGGCTTGGGGATTCACTCCTCCCATGACGGGGCACTTACTGATATATTCTGACATGCTAATTCTACTATTCTATAGTTTTGATGGTTAATTAATATGAGTTTCTA
The DNA here is from genome assembly GCA_938075565.1 of uncultured Opitutales bacterium. Taxonomy (GTDB): domain Bacteria; phylum Verrucomicrobiota; class Verrucomicrobiia; order Opitutales; family UBA2995; genus UBA2995. The sequence goes on from CALJGU010000007.1 coordinate 4,504, forward strand.
AAATTGTAAGGAAATGGATTGTCCGTGAGGTCAGGTTTAAGGCGAATCAATTTCGAGTTCTCTCCGAGTTTGAATCGTCCTTCTGGCAATCAGGACAGGTGCCCCAGTATAAGACTTCGGCTTCGTCGATGTGAAAACCTGAGTCACTTGCGGCGGTTAGACAAGGCGTGTCTCCCACCGCGCAATCAACGTCTACCGTGGTTCCACAACTGCGACAGATAAGATGGTGGTGATTATCGCCTACCCGATCTTCGTATAGAGCGGAAGAGCCAGCAGGTTGAATCCGACGTATGAGTCCTTTTTCAGTCAGCACTCCGAGAACATTATAAACAGCCTGACGAGAAATGGTCCCGATCTCAGCCCTTACATCTCCGGCAATAATATCCGCCGTACTATGAGGCCTATTGGAGACCGCTCTGAGCACAGCGAGACGTTGTGCTGTTATAGGTACATGGTGTTGTCGAAGAAGATCAGTCGGGTCTGACATTGAGTCCAGATTTTCATTCTTTTGGACTGTGTCAAGTAATTGCTTATGTCAAAATAGCAAAAATAAAGGGACGTCTCATTCAGCTTCAATTTCATTCCCGAACACAAGCTTTACAGAAGCAGATTATTTCATCTTCTAGTCTTATGCAAAAGCCCAAGACATTAATCCTCTGTACCGGAAATTCATGCCGTAGCCACATGGCCGAGGGAATCCTGCGAGCGGCCGCCAATGACTTATTCGAAGTCTATAGTGCTGGATCCAAGCCAGCTGGCTATGTTCACCCCACGGCCATCGAAGTGATGTCGGAGATAGGGATCGATCTTTCAGCGCACACATCCAAATCCTTGGAGCAATACCTCGATGCTGGCATCCACACCATTGTCACCGTTTGTGGCAACGCGAATGAAGCCTGCCCGGTATTCCCAGGCATGGTAAACCGTTACCACTGGGGATTTGAAGACCCGGCACACGCTACTGGATCCGAGGAAGAAATCCTCGAAGAATTCCGAAACATCCGGGACCAAATCAAGCTGGTATTCGAAGCCTATGTTTCGGGATATCGACAGGCCGAGTCCGCCAGCGCATAAATCCGAGAGCTTGCTTTTTCAGGTTTTGGGCCTTTTAACAGCACCATCATGTCAAACCAAGATCCAGTTTGGGACCAACTTCGCCAGGAAGCTGAGAAGACTGCAGCCAGTGAAAAGCTGCTTTCCAGTTTTCTTGAAGAAGTTATTCTAAGTCAGACGTCACTCGAACGGGCGATCAGTTTTCACCTGGCACAAAAACTGGATTGTCAGAACATCCCCGCCATTACCCTGTTTGACTTGTTTCTGAACATTGCTCGTGAAGACAAAACAATCCAGGATGCCATCCGGACCGACCTCCGGGCAATTTCAGACCGCGATCCTGCTTCGAATGGGATTTTAGCACCCTTTCTATATTTCAAAGGTTTTCACTCCTTAACTTCCTATCGTTTTGGACATCATCTATGGCAGTCCGACCGGACCTGCCTGGCACTGTTTTTGCAGAGTTTGATTTCTGAACAGTATGGAGTCGATATCCACCCCGCTGCTCGCATCGGAAAAGGTATTCTCATCGATCATGCCACCTGCCTGGTCATTGGAGAAACCGCCGTGGTCGGAAACAACGTGTCTATTTTGCACGATGTAACCTTGGGCGGAACGGGCAAAGATAAAGGTGACCGCCATCCCAAAGTGGCCGCAGGAGTACTCATCGGAGCCGGAGCCAAGATTCTAGGAAACGTGAAGATTGGCATCGGGGCAAAAATCGGTGCCGGAAGCGTCGTGTTGGACCATGTTCCGAACCATTGTTCAGCAGCTGGAGTGCCCGCCAAGATCGTTGGCAAATGCGAGGTCGATCAACCAGCATTGAGTATGGATCACCAGTTGGAACACGATCCGGTGATCTAAGGCCACTTTCCATGGTGTGTTCACCAAGCTTAACTTTCTTAAGGGAGCGATGCGGATAAACCGTATCGCTCCTTTATTTTAATCGCATTGCAACACCCGCGGTGATTCCCCAAGCTGAACCCTTCATATCATTTAGAAATCACTCACTACCCTATGAACAAACGTATTGCTCTACTCTCGCTGCTCAGCCTCTTCTCATTTTCCATTTTCATGACTGCCGGTGTTCCCGACGGAGTCTGGGTTCGCGATGGCTTTAAACTGACGGTTGTCGAAGACACCATCAAGAAACCCCGCTTTCTGGCGAATGGTCCTGATGGAACGCTTTTCGTGAGCGTAATTGCTGACGGACGTATTGTCGCTTGTCGCGATGAAGACGGAGATGGAACCTACGAAAGCACGACCAATTTCATAGAAGGCAAAGAAGCCAAGACCCGCCTTCAAGGAGTCCAATTCCACAACGGCTGGCTCTATTTCGCTCAGCTCAATTCTATTTCACGAGCCAAAGACACTAACGGAGATGGAAAAGCAGACAAGGAAGAGTTGGTGCTTGGACCCGATGACTTGCCTACCGGTGAAGGTGGTGGTCATCGCTGGCGCGCGCTCTTGATTCATGATGGTCGCATTTACACCCACGTGGGCGACCAGACCAATGCGACCGACGAGCCAATCGATGCATCCGAGCGCAAGAAAATCTGGTCATTCAATATCAACGGCAGCGACAAAAAGGAATTTGCTTCCGGAATCCGTAATTCTGAGAAGCTGGTCATCCGCCCTGGTACCGATGAAATTTGGGGAGTTGATCACGATGTAGATCGTATAGGCCTCAAATTTGAAGAAGGTAACAAGGACGGTCTCCAACCGTTTACTGATCACAACCCTCCTGCTGAATTGAATCACTACCAAGAAGGTAAATTCTATGGGCACCCATGGATCGTAGGTAAGATGCAGCCCAACTTGCTCTTCCTGGATAATCCAGACCTAGTAAAATACGCGAGTATGTCCACCAACCCCGAATGGACGATCCCAGCACACAGCTCTGCCAACTCATTGACCTTTTACCGCGGAAACAAAATCCGTGGAGCTCATGGCGACGCTTTCATAGCCAAAAAGGGCGGTTGGAACGCTACGGAAAAAGTAGGCTATTCTATTTCCCGCGTCTTGTTTGAAAATGGACATCCTTATGGAGAACAAAAAGTCGTCAGCTTCCTGAAAGACGGTGAAGAAATTCTCGGTCGCCCCGTCGACTGTATTCAAGCGCCAGATGGTTCCATCCTCTTCAGCGACGATACAGGCAACAAAGTTTATCGCTTGGCCTGGGTAGGAAGATAGGGCTTAGGAGAAGTACTTGGGAGGTGTCAGTGTTCGGGTGTCAGCCCTAAGCACTCTTTCTCTGAGTCTTCCTCTTTATCTCAAAGGCGGATTCTACAGAATCGACGGTCTCACGACCGTCGCTACATTTTCGTAAGAGCGGTCCGCTCGGCGATCGGACCCTACCTCACGTTCGTTTCTGACACCTGAACACTGACACCTCAATTCCCGGGGCAGCCGAACACCTAGCCATTAGGCTCCTTCACCAGCGGCAGGCGATACAAGGCTGCTTCCAAGTGATTGCGTAGCAAAAGGTATTCACCCACCAGTGCGGGTGGGTTCCAGCTCTTGCCTTCAAGCGCTTGAAAACTACCCAGGATACGAGGCTCCTCAGGAACGGGTTCGGTCAAGAGTACTTCCCCACGCTCAGTGGTTAGCAGCATCAAGTCTCCGACTAAGATATTCTGACCATGACCGTAGCGACCTTTCTTCCAAGCACGTCTACCTTTCTCCACATCGATACAGGTAAACATTCCGTCATCTAATCCATAAATGTATCCATCCTTGAATACATAGTTATTAAATTTGGCTTTTAAATGCAGGGTCCGCCAGATACGTTCAGCTTCTTGATTACCATCATCCTTACTTGTAATCTGAATCATTTCGGCGCCCTTGCCGTATCCACTGCTAAGCACAATACGATCATCACCTACCGGAACGGGAATAGCCACGTGAGGCATGCCATCAGTATCCCACTCGTATTGCCAGAGCACAGATCCATAGGTCACATCATGAGCAAACAAGGCTGAGTGATTGAAGATAAGCACCTGGCGCTTACCAGCAATGTCATAAACCACTGGAGCGCTCCAATGAGCACGATCACTACCACCACTCCACACAAGATCTCCATTATGTTTATTGTAGGCGACTAGGGAATCCCCATTCCTGCCACCCGCACTAACGATCACTAAATCACCCTCAATCAACGGTGAGCTCGCCATGGCCCACTCTGGTAGTTTTGCCTGATGCTTTTCCAGCAAGTTGAATCCCCATTGCTTTTCGCCTGTCTCCAGATCAAGCAGCATGAGGTCTCCCATGGCCCCTAGCGCATAGACACGATTCTCTTCAATTGTCGGAGTCGCACGTGGGCCAATACCTCCCAAGGGATTATCATAGCGAGCTGGATATCGATGTTCCCAGAGTTTATTGCCGGTTAAGAGTTCATAACACACGACCAACTCATCTTCTCCATCCTGCTCCTGGGTCACCGCTCGATTGCCCACGACAGAAAAGGCCGACCACGCTTCCCCGATTGGTTGCTTCCAAATCAACTGGGGTGGGTTTGTTTCCCAATCACGGTCCAGAGGAATTCCAGGTTGTCGGGTATCCCGATTGGGGCCCAGGAACTGCGGGTAGCTACCCTGAACAAGTTCTGACTCATCGGCCATACCAGTAGCTACTTTCTCACCGGCAGCCGACCAGCGAAACTTCACGATTGGAATCAAGTCCCCTGTCACTCCTTCAATACGAAACAGGCCTACCATCAGAAGCATAAAAAGTACAAAAGCGCCAAAACCTTTTAGCCGAATCTTCCATGCCATTCTCGAAAGAGCCAGTAGCCACATAACGGATAAGGCCACACCCACGAATCCAGTACCAATAATGGCCATGATCATTACCTGGCGATCGTTTTCACCTGTAAAGATGAAGTAGAGCCAGCCACCTAAGATAACAACCCATATGACAATGAGTGGCCACCACCGTGGAGAATTAGATTTGGAATTACTCATGCTAACTTTCTATAAGTTGGAAGGTAGGTCGCATACTCTGAAGGCATCCTGTCAGAGTAAACCATTTTGTAGCCAAATAGTCATGAACCGATCATTGACACGAGAAACTTGGTTTGCGAAGTTCCTACGCGACTATGACCAGAGCCAATAGCTTTTACACGATTGCATCCAGCCTTTCCGCTGGTTTCCGGGGCAAAACCATTGCCTCCTTGCTGGTCGTTGAATTGCTGTTGGCACAACTGGCAATAGCGAGCCCTCAACTGCACGAATGGATGCACGGTGTTGACAACTGTCATCACCAGACAGAGCACTCCTCTGAAAGCAGTAATGAGTCACAGACTACAGAGGATCACGTCTGTACCATTGCACTCGTTGCCGAAGGATTATTCCACGAGACAGAGACGAGTGAGGTAAGGGTCTCAACCCTGGTTAGGGATCACGCGAGTGAACCGACACTTCTACCGAATGGACCGGCTATTGTCCGGCATTCTGCAAGAAGTCCCCCACAATCGTAAGGTCGAAACATACTAAACAGTTCCACCTGAGAAAGAATTGTACCCACAAACAGTGGGTATTCTTACCGTGGAGTGTCATTCAACCTTACGAACTGCAGACACAGTCTCTGCAAGAAAAACGTGCACCCTTATTACAAACATTTAATATTACTTTCCAGTTTAACGATTCAATCAGCCGTCTTCGCCCAACACGAAGGGCATGACGAAGAGGAGATCATCGATCTCCAACAAGTTAATACCACAGCCAGTCCATTTGCTCTGCGGCAAGAGGACGTGGTTGTTCCTACCAGTTCAGTTCTAGAGACTGAACTTCGACGTAGCCGACTTTCAACACTCGGATCAAGCCTAGACGGACAACCAGGCATTCACAGTTCTAGCTATGCACCCGGTGCCGGCCGTCCCATCATTCGCGGTTTCGATGGAGACCGTATTAGCGTTCTACAAAATGGTACGGAGATTTTTGATGTTTCGTATTCCAGTGCAGACCACGGTGTGACGTTAGAGCCAATGATGATTCAAAAAGTTGAGATCGTTCGCGGACCTGCCTCATTGCTTTACGGCAACGCTGCCATAGGTGGTGTCATCAACGTAATCGATAAAACGATGCCTCGGGAAGCCATTGATGGCGTTACTGGTGAGGCAGAGTTCAGATACGGTTCTGTTTCTGATGAAAAAGCCGGAGGGCTATCCGTTCAAGGTGGCCAGAACGGATTTGCCTGGAGCCTCAATTACTTCAAAAGAGAAGCGGATGACTATGACATTCCAGGTTATGCGGAATCGGAATTCCAACGCGAATCGGAAGAGCACGATCACGACGAGCATGAGGATGAGCACGAAGACGAGGAACACGAAGGCGATGAGGACCATGAGGACGAACACGAAGACGACCATGGCGATGAACATGAAGAAGAAGTCTTCGGCGTTCTCGAGAACAGCTTTGCGGAATCTGAAATGTTCTCCGTAGGCGTAGGCTGGTTCAGCGAATCCACTGCATACAGCATTTCTTACAGCCAGTATGATTCATTCTATGGTGTCCCCGGACATTCACATGGTCACGAAGACGAACATGATGAGCATGAAGGGGAAGAAGAAGGCGAACATGAAGATGAAGAGCACGAAGAGGGTGAACATGATGAAGATGAGCACGGTGAAGAAGCCGTAGCCATCGACATGGAAAATCGCCGCACCGCATTTCGTATGGAGTGGCTCAACCTCGGTGGCGTCTTTGAGTCTGCTGAATTGGATGCCAGCTTCGGTGACTATAGACACGTTGAACTAGAAGGAGACGAGATAGGCACCATATTCGAACGCGACGGATTCGACATTCGTCTTTCCGGAATTCATCGGCCAATCGAAGACTGGTCTGGCGCAGTAGGTTTAGATTTTAAGGATGAGTCTTTCTCAGCCATTGGCGAGGAAGCCTTCATTCCTGCCAACGACAAACAAAATTTCGCTCTATTTCTGGTAGAAAGAAAAGAAACAACTTGGGGTGCAATCGAACTGGGAGGCCGCATTGAAAATCAAAGCTTTAGTCCCGACGATTCCAGTCTTCCAGATAGAGACGAAACGACACTAAACCTGACGACAGGCATCTTGCGCCGCCTTGAAGATAATACCACGTTTGCGGCAAACCTGTCGTTCAATCAGCGGGCACCCAATGCAGCCGAGCTCTATGCATTCGGCCCCCACGTGGGAACGGGTTCATTCGAAATCGGCAACCTAGACCTGGATGTTGAGCAATCGATCAGTCTCGATGCTTCCTGGAAAAAATCGATCGGTAATCTCACCGGAGAATTCACGCTCTTTTACTCCGATTTCGACGATTATGTCTTCTTGGAGCACATGGATCATGAGGTATTCGAAGCACTGTACCCGGACGAGGATGACGACGGACTCGACATTCTCTTTGCAGAGGCCGCAGACGCCGAGTTCTATGGCTTCGAGCTGGATCTTCGTTTCCACATCATCGACACACCTGAGCAACGGTTTCATTTCGACCTGATCATCGACCAAACCCGCGCGACCAACAAATCTGAAAACACCAACCTACCTCGAATCCCTACCCGCCGCATCGGCGGTCGTCTGGGATACGAGGAAGGGCCGTGGTCTATGGGATTGGGTGCCCGCCATCATGCCAAAGCCAGTCACCTCGCTCCAGAAGAAACACCAACTGATAGCTATACGCTTGTATTCGCCGATCTGACCTACCACCTCGATATTGGGGACAGTGCGGTCGAGTTATTCGCGATTGGGCGCAACTTGTCCGACGAAGAGGCAAGACCTCATACCTCCTTCGTCAAAGACTTGGTGCCACTTCCTGGTCGAAGCGTCGAGCTAGGAGCTCGCGTGTTCTTCTGAGCCCCTTCTGTTGGTGCAGCGTCAGCCAGCAAAGGCTGACGCTGCGGCCAATAAACTGAATTTATAAAATATGATGAGTATCAAGTCTCAATCAATTTTCGACCACCTTTCCATTGGAGTCTCTGTACTATGCGCAATTCATTGCGCTGTATTGCCAATCTTTCTGGCTATCTTTCCGACAGTAGTCGTATTGCCCTTAGATGATCATGTATTCCACCAACTGATGATTTGGATTATCCTTCCATCAAGCATCGTGGCGGTCTTTCTGGGTTGTCGTCGTCACAAGGACCGTGGAGTCCTTATCGGTGCGGGAATCGGTCTATCAGTGCTTGTACTGACAGCTCTGTTCGGGCATGACCAATTGGGTGAAACAGGAGAAAAAATTGCGACCTTTGCGGCGGCAATCGTTCTAGCAGCAGCCCACTGGCGAAATTTCTCTCTCTGCCGGCTGGATGCCTGTGACTGTTGCGAAGAGCCGACCTAACAAATTCACACTAAAGGTAATCTAGGAGTTCGCCTGTTCTTCTGACAGGCCACCACAGCAACCTGTCTCTCGTGTGCAACGACAGCCAATCACGGCTAGGGTTGCGCCGAGAACGGGAGCTGTTAGGTAAACCCAAAGGTGTTCCAGATGTCCCGACATTACGGCGGGACCCATGGAACGCGCGGGGTTCATCGAAGCACCCGTGATGGGTCCAGCGAACATCGCTTCTAATCCCACCACTCCGCCAATGGCTATCGCAGCCGTTATGCCCTTTTCCTTTGTTCCGTCTGAGACGCTCAGGATTACATACATCAGGATCCCGGTCAGAATAACCTCCAGCACAAAGGATTGCCATGCGGTCCCAGCAGGCAGTGTAGCACCCAGATTTCCATGCTCTGGAAACAAGAATTTTAAAACTCCACTCGCCAAAAAGGCACCTACCAATTGTGCGCCGAGGTAAGGTAATATTTCTTTCCCGTCCAACCGTTTGGCGACAAAGAAGGCGATAGTAACAGCCGGATTGAGATGAGCACCCGAGATGTCCCCGACCGCATAGATCATACTCATAACGATCAGTCCGAAGGTAATCGCAACTCCAACATGAGTCACAGTGCCCCCCGATACATCATTGATCACAATAGCTCCTGTCCCGGCAAACACCAAACAGAAAGTCCCAAAACACTCCGCGAGTAATTTTTTCACAGGGACGGATTAGGGAAGCTTAGGAAAGATGTCACGCGGAAAGCAGCCCCGCTGCGGTATCATTTTTACAAGCTATTTTTCATCGAGATTTTTTAAAAGGGAGTTACCAAGCGAATCGTGACTCTTCCGCCTCCGGATTTTTCCCTTAGATAACCTGCCGGAACTGTCGAGGAGCAAGGTATGCAAAAACAATTACTTGAGTTCGCCGAGTAATGCAGATCGGATTAATATCCTGCAACGAAGTACGATTAAGATATCATCCCTAGAACTCGGCTAATGGTAAATCAAATGCCTAAACTCACCATAACAGATGCACAGACTGACATGCGGAAGGCTTATTACGGGGGTGGCTTCGGCGTATTAGCTTCCGGATCAGCCTGGCTGGTTTCAGGCATCGTCGCGACATTCAACGACCTGTGGCCGGCAGTCATTGCACTTTACCTCTGCGGCATGTTTATTCACCCAGTTGGAGTATTGCTTTCCAAGTTTGCAGGAAGGCCTGGCAAACATGAAAAAGATAACCGCCTCGGCCGATTGGCTATCGAGAGTACTTTCATGATGTTCGTCGGGCTATTCATTGCCTTAGCCGTGGCCATGCGCATCCCCAATTGGTTTTTCTCCATTATGCTCCTGGTGATCGGGGGCCGCTATTTTATCTTCGAAACGATCTACGGAGATCGGATCTACTGGATCTTTCGCGGTTTACTCAACAGCCCCTTCAACAACAAACATGCTCGAAACAATATTCCCTCAAAGTATAGCCCGCATTTCCTACTTAATCAGGCATATCATTTTTTTGATAGGGTCCAACGCGCTGATACCATTATATGATAGTGATCCAGATGCTCCACTTACGACCACTGATGTTTGGTTGCTTATCTTGGGCATAACGGTCGTCACTTACTGGATACTTTATATTGTCAAACCTCGGTGCAAGAACATGGGAATCAATGCCTGGTATTGCCTTCTAGCCTTGGTGCCTTTGGTCAATTTCCTATTCGCCTTCACCCTACTTTTCATACCTCCAAAGGTTCAATCATTCAAACTAGAGGATTAGATATCTCCATATGTAAGCTTCTTTGGAGCAAAGAACAGGTAATCGCTTTGGAAAATCTTTAAGAAAAATCCAACAGCACCTTCATCGCACCATCTGCTCGGTCAACAAACGTTTCGTAGGCTTCTTGTACCTGATCGAGTTTGAAGGTATGAGTCAGCAAAGGTTTTACATCGACTACCCCATCAGCAATCAGACGCGAGGCCGCCACAAAGTCCTTCTCGTAAAAAGCACCGACTGAATTGTGTAAGGTGACGTTTTTATAGAAGAACTTGCCTAGAGGAAAATTATCCACGTGATCGATATCGGTGACACCGAACTGCATGACGTGTCCATCATGTCGCACCAGGTCAATTGCCAGTTCAATCGACAGTTCGTGATGCCCAGCTACCTCAATAACGAGATCAGCCCCTTCGCCATCTGTAAGCGTTTCGACGATAGATCGAGGGTCTCTCTCTGAATTATTGATATCTCCGGTCGACCCCATTTGCTCACCCACTCTGAGGCGATAATCGTGTTTATCGATACCGATGATTTGCGCAGCGCCTTCCATCTTCAAAGCCGAGTTCATCAGGACTCCCATCGGGCCCTGACCAATGACTGCTACGTTCTTGCCACGAATCTCGGGCAACTTCCGAAAGCCAAATAGAATTGTCCCTAATGGCTGGCTCATGAGTATTTCCTGTTTGGATACAGGCCCGCTCGGCATGGGGTAAATTCGATCCTCAGGCAAGGTGAGGTATTCGAAGAACCCGTATTGCATGATCGGCACACCCAGCACAAAATCTCCTACCTTGTATTTCTCTGAAGTGCTCTCCGTAACCGTGCCCACACATTCGTGCAAAGAGAGCCCCGGTGGCAACGGGTACAATGACTCTTTCTTGTAATCGATATAGATATCGTTGGTCAAATACTTGGCCACTCTACGCTCGTTGAAGTCGTAGTTAAACATCGGCGAATCGGATCCACAAAGGCAGGCATGCTCAACTTTGAAGCGCACTTGGTCTTCCTGCATCTCAGGCAGAGGAACATCGACAATTTCAATTTTTCGTTGAGCAACAATTTGTCCGGCTTTCATAGTCAGCAAGAATCACTCAAGCCCAACACGAGTCAATAATCATCCTACCCACTTCCGCAGCTATCCTACCGCCCAATCCCGGCCACTTGCATATCGAGCTTCATCAGGCGAGTCCCACCGGTGATGTAGAGGGTCTTTCGGTCTTGTCCGCCGAAAGTGACATTCGTCGAGCCGCCCTCGCCCGGCAGGTCAATCTCACCAAGTAAAGATCCGTCAGGACCATGAATCACTACTTTATCTCTTGTGAGGTAAAGATTGCCGTGCACATCCAATGTCATGCCATCGCACCTGCCTTCCGCAAAGCGAGTTTTGTTGGTCAGCACTCCTGGGCTCTCGATGTCGTAACGATTGATAAATTCTCCAGCGAAATCAGCTGCATACAGAGTGTTTCCATCCGCCGTACCGATCAACCCATTGGGTCGCTCATAGTCCGGATCGGCTACAGTAAGTTTTCCGTCTACACTTAGGTAGTAGAGGACCTCCACATCGAGTTCCATAACTTCACGGGTTCGGTATCGAGGGTCACTGAAGTAGATTCCACCTACAGGATCCACCCAGCAATCGTTGGGTGCATTGAGACGTTTTCCATCCACCTTATCTACCAGCACTGTCCGAGTACCGTCCTCAGATATCCGATACAGCTTCCGATCTCTCAGATTACCAGAAACAATGAGTAGCCCGTCGTTATCGAAGTATAGCCCGTTCGTGCCAATGTCATCGATGAAGACACTTACATCACCATCTTCTGTATAGCGCATGATCTTGTTCACCCTGACATCTGAGAACAAGAGACCACTCCCATCCCAAACAGGACCTTCGGTAAAGACGAAGCCTTCAGCCACAATCTCCACCTCCGCACCGGGAGCAATGAGCTCACTAAGCGATTGAGTAGCTGGCTTAGAACAGGCACTAAGAAGGCAAGCTATCAGGCCTACGACACCTACAGGGATTCGGGGAAAACGGAAAGCGCTCATGACTTCGAGGTTCATTCTTGCCGGAGGCAGAGTCAATGTCCTTCATAGTAACACCATCTACGAGCATCTACATTAACAAGTCTCAGCTCAATGCTTCCAAAATCCTTTCTAACACCTTCTGCCATTCTAGGACTCACAATCGTCCTGTTAACTTCCGCCTGCTCCAAACAGAAAGAGAATGTCGACTGGCCGGTCTACCTGGGAGACAGTGCTTCCAGTCAATCCTCCGATTTAAATCAAATCAATCCTGGCAACGTAGATCAGTTGGAGATTGCCTGGAGCTTCGATGCCCAAGGCGTAGAGGAAGATGGATTCACCAACATGCAATGTAATCCGTTGGTCATCAACGGAACCGTATACCTGACAACTGCGAAGTTTAATCTATATGCATTGGACGGCACAACAGGGGAACCCATTTGGAAGATCGACCCATTTGAAGAGATCAGCAAAAGCCTCCCATCACCCATCGAATCTACAGGAGGCACTCGAGGTATGGCCTACTGGTCTGGCCCGGAAGGCGATCGCCTTCTTCTTGGTATCGCCAACTACCTTCTGGCGATAAACCCCCAGGATGGATCGCTCATCGAGGGTTTCGGCAATCAAGGACATATTGATCTTAAAATAGGGCTCGGTCGCGATGTCGACCAGCTACGCTACACCACAAGAACTCCCGGAATTGTTTACCAGGATCTGATCATCATGGGTTCTTCGGTCTCGGAATCGCTGCCGGCGGCTCCTGGGCACATCCGCGCGTTCAACGTCGTAACCGGTGAACAGGTTTGGCGTTTCAACACCATACCCCAACCAGGGGAATTCGGCTACGATACCTGGCCGGAGGAAGCCTATAAAGAATTCGGAGGAGCAAATGTCTGGGCAGGTATGACTGTCGATGAGGAACGCGGCCTGGTTTACTGCCCAACCGGTTCGGCCACATTTGATTACTACGGTGGTGATCGCTTGGGCGACAATCTTTTCTCAAACAGCCTTATCTGCCTAAATGCCCAAACCGGCGAACGCCTGTGGCATTATCAATTCGTGCGTCATGACCTATTCGACTACGACCTACCCATTCCTCCCAACCTTCTCACCGTAAATCAGAATGGTAAAAACATACCGGCAGTAGCTCAACTGACCAAACAAGGGTACGTGTTTATCTTTAATCGAGAAACCGGTGAGCCTCTTTTTGAAATAGAAGATATTCCCGTTCCTGCTTCAACCATGCCCGGAGAAGTAGCTTCCAAAACTCAACCGCGCCCCACCAAGCCAGCACCCTTCGTTCGAGAGGTGCTTTCTCCAGATCAGCTGAATGATGTCACACCTGAATCCAAGGCAGAGATCTTGGCCAAGTATTCCACAATGGATCCTCATGTTCCCTGGACTCCAGGAAGCCTGCACAAGGATAGTATCGTGCATCCTGGCATGATCGGAGGGGCCGAATGGGGAGGTGCCGCAGCCGATGATAATGGCATTCTATATTTCAACTCCAATGAGAGCTCGGCCATCTTGACCATGATTGATGCGACATCTAGCGGCTCACCCGGTGAAGCACTCTACAAACAGAACTGTATTGTTTGTCACGGAGAAGACTTGAGCGGAGGAACAGCCTTCGGCCAAGTCGTGCCCAGCCTGATTGGAATCGAAAATCGTCAAGACCGAGGAGCTATTGCCAAAGTCATCCAATTTGGTGGAACGACGATGCCAGGCTTTCGCCATTTTTCCGGAAAGGATGTTTTCGATGTGATCTCGTATATCGCTTCTCCCGGCCAATTAGGTCAACACGCCGAAGACGCAGATGAGGGCACACAGCCAGACAGCGTGAAATTCATTCACACCGGTAACAACATCTGGACTGAAACCAATGGTTACCCTGCCATCAAACCGCCCTGGGGGAATTTAAATGCGCTGGACCTCAATACCGGCGAATACCTGTGGCAAATACCGTTTGGTGAATATCCCGAACTCATTGAGAAAGGAATTCCACCTACCGGCCGAGTAAGCTACGGAGGACCCATAGTCACTGCCAGTGGCGTTATGTTTATAGCTGCCAGCCTGGATAACCATATGCGCGCCTACGACATGAAAACCGGTGATGAGCTTTGGCGTACGAAACTACCCTATGGTGGTTATGCTACACCGTCCACCTACATGGTCGAAGGAAAGCAATACGTCCTTATAGCCTGCGGCGGTGGTCGAGGCTCTCCGACAGGGGATATGTTTGTCGCATTTGCGCTACCAAACTGATTCAGGTGCCTGGACCGGATGGTTCAAAAAGAGGTGTTCCCAGAGCGTTAAGGTATTGGTAAGGTCCATCAAAATCTTGCTAAGAAAATGGCTCACAGGGTTTACAGAAAGACAATCTGGTAAATAATAAGTTTGCCCGCAAAAGAGATTAGCTTCTGGTTGGAGTTCATCCTATCAAACTTATCCTCTAGGTCTTAAATGACTAACCTTGCGGAATTCCCCTGTATCACCAATTCAGGCACTCGATTAATTTATAGCCTGCGCTTTGCCATGGCATCATTTTGCCTTGGCCTATTTCTCCTCGCTCCTGCTTCCTTTGCAGCCAAAGAAGCAGCGAAAAACGACGAGGAGGAAACGACCGAATCGGAGGCCCATACCGACGACAATATCGTCAGTCAAAAAGATGAGGTAAAACTGGTGGATGACTCCTCAGTAGCGGAGGCAGTGAAACGACGCCCGGATCTCAATTTTGCCAACGTCACCATCGATGGTGAAAGTTCCGGGGTTTCCCTTTCAAGCCTACAGGCAGAGGATGTGGAATCCGTTGAAGTGATGAAGGCCGTGACCCCCGACCTCGACGCCGACTCACGTGGTGGATCCATCAGCTTAAAGACCCGCCCCTCTTACGCGCAATCACGCCGAGCGACATCAGTAGAAGGATCTTTGTATTATGACTCTCTGGATTCCGCTAAAGGATATCGAGGGAAACTCTCTTTTAGCGGTCCCATAAATAAAGCCCGCACATTAGGCGCACGCGCATCGGTAACCTACCGTGATTCTCCCTATTTTAACAATACCCTCTATCAGGACTGGCAGTCGAAGGAGGTTGAAGGAAAGAACGAGTTTGTCCTGAGGGATATCGGTATCGGCACCTTCCAACGAACAACCAAAGAATTCGAATACAGCGTAGCGTTGGATTATAAGCTGAGCGATACCATCAATCTATACCTTCGAAACACAGCCGAGTTCACGGACTATCACACGGCTTACAATGTAAACAAGTTCCGCTTCTTCCGGGGAGATTACCTTCAGGTCGACGAGCAAGGAGCCAATGTAGAATCGGCCGATGTTCGAAATTCGATCTGGCGATACGACACAAGAAGCGACGAAGTCGAATCCACGGTTGGAGGAACCTACGAGAAGGACCACTTTGTGGTAGACTTCAAACTGACCTACAAGGATGACGAGATCGAATACCTCAACTACTTTACAGCAGACTTCGTCCAAGATGACGTAGACCTGCGTTACGACCTATTCGACCCAAAGTTTCCTACCACCACGGTGACTAACGAAAGTGACCTGGATGACCTATCGAGATATGAATTCGAAGATTTGGTAGATCGCTACTACTTTGGAGATGAATCCGATACCATCAGTGCAATCAACATCAAGTGGGACGATCTGTTCGAGAAACGAAATGCGTTTATCAAGCTCGGATATAAATCCAGAGTAAGAGACTATAGTCGGATTACTCAGTACGATATTTACGATGATTACGACGGTTCATTCTCCATAGCGGATGTGCCTTCAGACCTGAGATTTCCTGATTTGCTCGATGGTCGTTATGTATTGGAAAACATAGCCGACGGCGAAGATGCCCAGACCTTCTTTGAGGAAAATATCGATAGCTTTACCCTCAACGAACGACGCACCCGTGAAAACAGTGATCCGAACAATTACACGGTGAACGAGACCGTGAACGGAATCTACGGTATGATCAATATGGAGCTAGGAAACTGGCGCGCTATTCTTGGAGTGAGGAATGAGGAAACCAGCATCGATTTCATAGGCAACGAAGTGCTTCTCGACCAAAACGAACTGGGTGAAACCGTTTACGTGGGCACCAATTCAATTCCAGGAGAGTCCAGCTATGATAACCTCTTTCCCAACGCGCACTTCCGTTATAAATTGAGTGATACCATCACGTTGATCGGTTCATACACACAAACGATCGATCGCCCGGCTTACACCTACATTGTTCCCTACCGTCGAGTGAATCTGGAAGAACAGGAAATTGAGGAAGGTAATCCCGATCTCAAGCCGACCATTTATACGAACTACGACTTGTCAGTGGACGTTGAGTTGCCAAGTCACGCACTCCTTTCCGTGGAATTGTTTAACCGCTCTGTAGAGGACTTTGTCTTTAGTCAGAAACAAATCCTGAGCAGTGGGATCTATCAGGGGTTTGAACTCGAGAGTTACGAGAACAGTGCCTCTGCGGATATTCAGGGAGCAACCTTCACCTGGCGTCAGCCCCTGGACACATTCCATCTACCCGAGGGATTGTCCTTGAATGCCAACTACACGAAACAGAAATCGGAGATCGAGTATCCAGCACGCCCAGGCGAGACACTGCCTCTCACACGCATGCCAGACAATGAGCTTAAGCTCACACTCTCCTACCAAAACGAGAAGTTCTTTGCCCAAGTGCGTTACGCCTACGAAGACCTCGTCCCGAGCAGGATAGCCGGTAATCCCGACGAAGATCTTTATTACCTGGAGAATGGACAAGTCGACCTCAGCCTGACCTATCAGCTGAGAAAGAATGTTCGGCTATTTGCTGACGTTCAAAATTTGACCAACGAGCCCTACTACGATCGTTACGAAGGTGACAGTAGTCGACCCGCAGGATTCCGCCACCTACCGTGGACCATGTCATCTGGAGTAAGGGTTGAGCTTTAGGAAGCGTCTTTCTTAACCGAGTGGTTGAGAGAAAAGCTGTAAGGAATCAGCAAATCGACTTCGGATTCATTGGCCTGCTTAACTACCACACGACCATCGAGCCCGTTGATGTTCATCCGAACATTACCACCTAGAATGGTTTTGATCGAGTTGATATCTATCAAAACAAGCTGAAGGATTTCAGGCCTATAACTTTGCGGATTCTTAACGCTCAAACCGATATTGCCTTCCTCCATTTTTGTTTCACCAATCGAACTGACCGACTCTAAAAATGTCTTCAGTTCAGCTGTCTTTTTATAAACATCTTCCCCATCCATCAAATCACCCAGAATAAATATCTGTACCTGAGAAGCTTCATTTGAAGATGAGAATATACTTACCTTTCGATTCCTGGTGGAAAGGCTTATATTTCCATTATGAGCTCTAATTCCATCCGTATCTTCAGCGGCATCGATCATCCCATAAACAGTATCCATTAGCTCTTCGTTTCTCTCTAAAGCGTTCCGGTTATTATTTCGGAGAGTCAATGAGAGGGTGACGCTATCCGCCTTCCTTCTAAGCGACACAGCCGCATTGTAGGAGTTATAAGAATTCACTCGAGTGCCTGAAAGCGAACTTGAGGCCATATAACCTTGGCCACCCGACTCATCTATCGTGAAAGGCGTGAGCGCGAATACGTCATCGTCTTGAGCGTTGAGGATTGAGAGAGATAACAATAGAATAGCAGCGGCTAGGTACTTCATGACAGTATCTTAATTGGAGGGTTATTCTTTTAAAACTTCTGACTGCTTATACGGAGGAAAGTGAGGAACGGTTTCAGGTTTGCTTCTTCCCATTCACCCGCGGTGGGTAACGCTCCAGGAATTTGTTTTCGGAATCAACCGTACCGATAACCACGAGTTCATCTCCTTCCTGGAAAACAGATTCGGGCTGCGGGTTCACAACGGTAACGTCCTGACGCCTCACACCTACGACGCTGCATCCAGTCTCCTCGCGCACATTACAATCGAGCAAAGATTTGCCAACAAACTCATCTGGCAAGTGCACCTTAAAAAGACCTAATCCCTCGGCTACAGTAAGCAGACGGTCATCGCGCAATACATTGAGCACGGCACCCGCACCCATACCCGCGTATGACATAACGAAATCAGCTCCTGCACGATGAAGGTTTGAAATGTTACGCTCCAAATTCGCTCGGGCAATCATCTGGATATCCGGCCGAATACGACGGATGAAAATAGCCAAGTAAACATTGGTATCGTCATCGTGAGTCGTAAGAATCACAGCCGGAGCTTTCATGATTCCTGCTTCCTCGAGCGTTTTGCGCTTAAACGCATCGCCACTCACATAGTTCTCCGGATCACGGATTCGCTCAGGCAAGCGTTCAATGATGCGGTAATCCACGCCACGAGCAGCAAGAGACCGACCAGCTGATCGTCCTACTCGACCACCGCCGATGATCACAATAGGCGCCGAACTGACCGGCCGAGAAAAGAGCTGATTAAATGCAGAGATATGTTGGGGTGTTCCAGCCAACACAAGTACAGTGTTTTCCGTCATCCGTGTGTGAGCCAAAGCAGGCTGAAAACTCCCGCGCTCCCATACACCGATCGCACCGACTCCAGTCAGCGCACGCAACTGACTTTCAGCCAGCGTCTGTCCCACCAGCTCCGTTCGATTGATCGGAGCTTCTGCTACGGCCAGTTCATCGAATTGACCTAACAAATTCGCCACATGATCCCCAGAGCTACACCGTCGAGCTAAGGATTGACCCATCATTTCGGGAAGGTGAATCACTTGATCCACACCGGAGAGCTGAAGAACCTCTTTGGCCGACTCACGAGACACGGTGGAAATGATCCGAACGTCCGGAGCAATTTCTCTAGCCGTGAAAGTCGCATTGGTATTAGAAGTATCCGAACCGGTGGCAGCAAGTACCGCAGCATTCTTTAATCGAACCGCCTCATAGGTAGAAGGATCGTCCAAATCCCCCAACACCACTCGAATACCCAACTCGGTTAATTCGCGAGCTTCTTCCAGCGTAGGAATCATGACCACGTACTCGTAGCCGTAGGTCGGCAGTTTTTTTATTAAATTGGCCGACACACTATCCCACTGAGTCAGCACCACATGCCCCTTGGTATCCGGTGGAAGTTTCCGTGGTGTCGAAGCCTCCTGCTGTGCCTGCATCCAGGGTGCATAAAAGAATTCGATAAAGGTAAAAGGCAACAGCACCAAAAGGAACACCATCCCGGTCCCTAAAACCACCATGGAGAAAATTCGCCCAAGGTCAGTGTGAAAAGTGATGTCCCCAAACCCCAAAGTAGACATCACCGTTAGTGTCCAGTAAAAACCAGTTGCCCAGGAATACTCCTGTCCTTCCCTCGCCATCAACATATGAAACAATACGCTGTAGGTTGTTATAAGAAGCAAAAGAACAACCAAGAGCCGAACCAGTATCATCAGGTTGCGACGCTGAGTCCGAGTATTGAGCAAGTAACCAAATACAGCCGGTGAGAATTTCATGCTAGGATGTCAAGGTAGCTACCTGAAACAAAAAGGGAATGAGTTGAAATGGTTTATAGATACAGAGTTCAATTGATTCAGGGCCTCAAATTGGAGTTCTTATTCCATCCGAAGGAGTAGGAATGTCAACGCCTGGAAAAAGATTAGTAGAATGCTCCTGACTTAATTGGTAGGAGCTGCTTTAGCTACGATTACCAATCACAATATAACAGGTCGCGAACAAGTTTGCGACTGTTCTAATTAAGTCTACCGCAATATAAATCTACCCTCAACGGTGTTGAAAGAATCGTTGTCCTTTCCCTGGCCGCCCCCAGTAAAGTTAAGCACAAAGGTTTCACCGTCTAACCACTTGGTTGGAAATGCGGCGCAGAACACATTGTTGGCCCAATCCAGATCACTACCTGGCCGTATATCACCAAAGGGTACCTCTTCTTCGAAATATTCAATCGTAGACCATGGCCCCCAAGGGTTAGGCGCATCGAACACTCCTAAAAGACCCTGTGTCGTTTGTCGATGCTGGGTAATCAATATAATACGATCCAGATGCGGATTGTAAGAGGCGCTTAAACACCAACCGACACCATTCTCATCTTCGAATACCGGTTGCTTGTTGGCAATCGATCCCCACTTGGGCGAACCTAGAACATCTCGTCCGGTAAAGAATTGGTAGCCCTCCTTGGCATCCATCAGCTGATTACTTCGAACACGTGCGAGGAAAATTTTGCCAGGTTGATGAACCATAAGACTCACACCATTTGGACCTTCCTGCTCCATGCTCGGGTCCTGTGGAGCTAAGAAGTAAGTATAAACGTAATCGCCAAACGCTTCTGGAGCACCGGCGTTGTCTTTTCCAAAGTTTAAGAAAGTGGGAATCGTCAACTCCTCGGCTTCCTCAAATCGCCACGGTGCCTTTTCCCAGCTGGAACCTTTATCTCGGGAATGGGCAAGTTCTACATATTCATAATGATTACGGTACTCTTTTCCCTCCGGATGGTCCGGGACTACCCACATGAACAGCTCGCCCTCAATACTGATCGTCGCCCAGCTCTTGCCATCGAAGTCAGCTTGATTCTCAGGTTCAAAACCACCCCAGATATTGAATCCTTTATAAGAATCTGAGTTCCCTTTCAATCGCGCAAAACCGAGCCCAACACGTCCCTTGCTATTGGTCCCGTGAAAACCACCAACATCACCCCACGCACCGTAGAGGTGATCATCATCCGACCAAGTCAGTTGAAAGTTATCGCTACCGAGCGCATGCCGCTGATGAGTGGACCAATCCAGAAAGAGACCTCTCGCAACACGACTATCGGGATAAGGTTGATCAAAATACCCCACAGCCAATGCCCAGTCCGACGCGTAGGGTGCACGCCACGCTTGGTGTAAGTTTTTAAAATACCCGAGGTCGATTTCTTGATAAGGTGCCTTGGTATCTACCGCAATCGCAGGCAAGGGTCTCGACATGGAAGACAGATCGATTTCCACAACAGCCGCATCCTCGGTATAAACAATGAACCGCTTCGCATGATATTTCTTCAAGACTAAGCCCTTGAGCGGCTCCTCCATCGGATTCGATTCAAGTTCGAAACGGTTCTTAAAGAAGCGCGACCACGTTTTGATCCAATGAAAATTGTCATATGGCTGCGAAGCATTAAAGCCCATGTTGATGCTCAGATCACCATCGAGCTTCCCCCCAGATGTTTGCCACCCCTCCTGTCATCGTCGACTGCCAGAGTCCTCGGCGCGTCATTTCTTCGGTGTAGTCCTTAAACTGATACCTTTCCGATTGCCGGATGCGAAAGCGATCTTCAGAGAACACTGGTTTTCCAGGGACGGCAGCAAGCGAGGCCGTATACACTTCTGATGTTGGTTGGTGATGCTCATAGCTGGCGTAGTCCAAGACTTGATTCCAGGAAACGGCGGTTGAGTGATCTTCACCTCGGTTCGGGTCGCCATGCCTTCCGCCCAGCATGTGCGGCCAGGCCATGTGCTCATGCATATAATCATTCCATTCTTTTAGTTCTTCCTCGGTAACCCATTCGTCCAGATCAAAACCGTAGCCCATCGTCCAACCAGGAATCGGCCCAAGCCGAGCGGCGATGTAGCGCTGTAGACGTTGGTCAACCTTTCCATTCAAACCCCACTTGTGTGGCGTTTGCGTACGGGCTTCATCTCCCCAGGCCCAGAAATGAACGACGCCACCCGCATCATATACCTTTTTTATAAACTGCTCCAGGACTTCGAAAGTTCAAAGATCGGGATTGGGGTCTTCGATATCAATCTCACTCGCACGATCATGATTGATATCAAACCACCGGCAATAAACAGGCACATGGAATCCAGTGAATCCGTGGTCGACCAGGAAGGTTTGAATATCTGCCTCTACTTGCCCCGCTTCCTGGGAGATTCCCAAAGGATGCTTATACATGACATGCTGCGGAAGAAAGGCCTCCAATCGCGGAGTGCGAGCCTTCTCTCGCGCCCACTTACTCCCACTCGAAGTAACAAATCCATACCCACTCAGATTGTGTCTGATTTGCACAGATCCGGTTAAGCCATCCAGGTCTTCATCTAAACTCTCAGTGCGAAAGGTCCAACGACTCGGCTTGGTCCCACAAAAGCGGATCTTCCAAATATTATCTCCCGCATAGAATAACTCGGTCGTCCGTGTTTCCCCTGATCTGCCGTGTAGAAAAGTCGCCGTGGCAACCACATCAAAAGGATTCCCTTCAAACGACTCGTTCTCGATCTCCCACTCAACATAGGGCGCCCACTGCGTACCCGACTTTTGCGGAAGCTCCTTACCCTGAAGGAGGGGCACAGTGAGAGTAATTAAACTGAAGAATATGAACGAACGCACAACAGAGATAAACTGATCGGAGACAGAAGTACTTTCAAGAAAGACCTTTCATAATTCTTACGTAGGGTCAGTTGCTCGCAACTCGACCTCTAAGAGTCCCTTAAATTCCAACGGCATCGATGCGAGCATCGAGCCCTACAACTAGAAATTGGATCCCTAAGCCATCGGCCCTTACCTTTACCACCACCCGCAATCCACGACTTGGATTCTGGTGGCTGGATTGAGTCAAGATGTCGGCATTGACGAGTGAAAGGCGAGAGAGCGCACAAGGGTGCGTGACCGAGCCATGAGCGAGGAACATCCGGCATGTTGGCCAAAGGATGGTTTTATATCAAGTAACCAGTGACACAGACAGTCACTAGAAAGTTGTCTCAAAAATGGATTCCCCCAACTTATAAAACCATCCGGTCCAGCCTCCAGAATCCAGAATCAGGGGAGTGCAAAACAGTAGTAACTATCACTAGTCGTCGTCTGGTGAATCCCGCCGCCTCCACCGGCGATCACAACATACTGACGCCCTTCATACATGAAGGTAGAAGGCGCTGCATAACCGGACCCATCCATCTGGTAATACCAAAGTTCTTCACCCGTTGTTTTATCAAATGCACGAAAACGCTCATCCAGGGTAGCACCGATAAAAACCAATCCCCCGGCGGTAACCACCGGACCCCCGATATTAAAAGTGCCGGTAGGCTCATAGCCTTTGGCTTCCAATGCAGGGTAGGTTCCAAGGGGCACTGACCATTTGAAGTCGCCTGTGTTCATGTCGATCGCATGCAGTTGGCCCCAAGGGCGTTTGTTGATAGGGTAGCCTTCCTCATCATGGAAATCGTGGTGCCCTGTTGAGAGATAAGGGATATTCCCTGTCCAGGTGAACTGAAGGTTTTCAGTGTCGATCGTTTCGTCATGCCGATCGTTAAAAAGAAAGGCCAACATCGCTTCCCGCTCTATCTCCAGAAAGGATGCCCAGGAAGGCATTTGCCCTTTTCCTTCAGTGACGATCTTCATGACTTCGTCCCGACTTAGCCGCTCACTGACAGTCCGAAGTGCTGGAAAGGCTACGCCATTCAGTTCACCCACCGCATCCATTTGATGGCAATTCGAACAGACCGCCTGGTAGATCCGTTCGCCCAAGGCAGGATAGGAAATTTCGTTTTCTACTTTTGCTTCCCGCATGGAAATCCACTCTGCCTCATTACTGGAATTAATGTAGAGCGTGTTGTCTGCCGGATCAAAGGCAGCGCCCGGCCACTCCGAGCCACCATTGAACTGGGGGGCCATAACAAGCTTCTGAAATCCGGGAGGTGTAAAAATGGGTGCTAGCTTAAATTCTTTCAACTGCTCCAGCACATAGGCCCGCGCTTCTGGGTTCAGATCCGTAACATCATCCAAGGTGAAGTCCTGGTCGGTGTAAGCCAGCGGCTTAATGGGAAAGGGTTGTGTAGGTGCGGTGTACTCACCGGGGATTTCCGATATTTCGACTGGTCGTTCTTCTACTCCAAAGATCGGCTCACCCGTTTCACGATCGAGCACAAAGAGGTGCCCCATCTTACTGGGCTGAGCAACCGCATCGATTTGCTTCCCATCCTTAACCAACGTTATGAGCGTCGGTGGCGTTGGTAGATCGTAATCCCACAAATCATGATGCACCGTCTGGTAGTGCCAGATACGTTCACCCGTTTCAGCATTCAACGCCAACACACAGTTTGCAAAGAGGTTGTCGCCGACACGGTTTCCACCCCAATGGTCATAGGTCGCAGATCCCGTACCCATAAACACCATACCACGCTCCTCATCGAGTACGATTCCACCCCAGGCATTGGCACCTCCCACATACTTGTAAGAATCGGATGACCAGGTTTCATAGCCAAACTCACCAGGATGCGGAACGGTATGGAATATCCATTTCCTTTCCCCGGTGCGTATATCAAAAGCACGAATATGTCCTGGGTTGGCCTGGCGAGGTCCCTCCCCTACACTGCCTCCAAGGATCAAAAGGTTTTCATAAATGACTCCGGGTCCTCGTGCATCAAAGCGTCTGGCAATATCATCGTGATCAAGGTTCTTGGTCAGATCTAAGCGACCTCCCTCTGCAAAATTCTCGACCAGCTGACCAGTCCCCGCATCCAAGCAGTAATAACCGTTGTCCGCACCGAAAAAGATGCGCTTTTTATCTCCGTCTTCCCAATACAGCATGGCTCGCGTTTTACCCGTGGCCCCTGAACCATTGTAGGGATCAAACATCCACAGCTCTTCCGCGGTATCCGGCTTCATCGCCACAATCTTTTGCCCGACTGTTATCAAATAGAGTATACCATTTGCCATCAGCGGATTGGTTTGGATCGCCGTATTCTTCCCTTCTACAAAATCCGGCACTCGGTAACGCCAAACCAATTCGAGATCCTTCACATTGCTGGTGTTGATCTGATCTAGCTCCGAAAACTTGGTGCCGCCGATGTCGCCATTGTAGTGACGCCACTCGACATCCGACGGGGCTTTGCTGCAGGCGGCAACCGTCAGAGCAATCAAAACGGAAAGGAGGAACTTAGGGTGATTTGCGAGAGACATGGGGTAATGCAGTGTAGCGAGGCGGATAAGTAACTATCCCGAAAAATACCTTCTTTGCTCAAGGACAAAAGCTATGGCGGCTAGCTGGCCTCCAAGTTAACCTCGTATCAGGGAGAGACTTTCGTTTAGCCTTTATCTCATGTTGAAGCCCCTTTGCATTCTATCTACCCTACTCTCCGTTCTCCCAATGGCTATATTGGCCGCAGAAGCTAAACCCAATGAACGGGTGGCACGCTTGATCTTGTTTGTCCCAGATGGATCGGAGTTACCGGAGAACTACCAAGAGCGGTTTGAGGAGCTAGCGCTGAGAACAGAAGCCTTTTTCAATAGCGAACTTACACGGAATGGCTGGAAGGATCGGCGCAAGGAAATCTTTGCCCGGGACGAATCAGGGGCGATCGAGGTGCTTGTTGCCCGAGGACATTTGGATCCGGTCACGGATCGGCAAACGTCTCTGCCAGCCGTAACGAGTCATGCTATGGACCTAATCAAATCCAAGTTCGGAGAAGGGGCCGAATCGAAAGGCGTTTACTGGACCTTCTACCACTGTCCAGACCATGAAGGTATGCGAGGGTTTCGTGGAGGTGGCGGACGTGATTCGGGTCGTGCCATCAATCGCTATCCTGACGTGGAGGGCGACATCCCGATCGAGGCCGAACTCGGATCCAAGGCGATGTGGTCTATGAACATAAAAGGTTGTGTACACGAATTTGGCCACGCACTGGGACTGCCCCATATCGGACCCAAGCTGGAAGAGACTAATGGTAACACACTAATGGGACCCATTAACCGTGCCTTTGCCAAAAGGACGGAAGGCGCCCCCTTCGATGAACGTGTTTACTTGAGCGAAGCCAGCGCCGCCATGCTAGCCTTCCATCCATTATTTTCAAAAACACACATTGAGTATTCAGATGCCAACTACTCAATTAATCTGTCTGGGCTAACCATCAAAGAGACCGACGATAACCATATCCATGTCCACGGTTCCGCGAGCTGCACCGAAGACATCCACTCAGTGATCGCTTTGGATAGCCCTCGGCGTTTTGGAGACTACTGGTCTCGCCCTTACCGAGCTCCTGTTGAAAAGGACGGAAACTTTTCTCTGTTAGTAGATTATCCCTTCGAAGAACCCAAAGGCAGCCTGGCGATTTTCTTTTCCCTGGATTCCGGACACAATACCACGAAAGGCGGACGAGAAGTTCTTCAACAAGGCGTCATGACCGTTCAATACACCGGTAAGCCAGGCGAGCGAACGTTCACGGTGACAGAGGGGAAGAGTCGGTAAAGGCTCGGATCTTATTCATTATAGTTCATGAATCGGCACTACGAGGACGCAGTAGCCCTACCCTTAGAAGGTGGATGGTAGGGCAAGAGAATCCCTGCTCTGCCGCAGCAGTTGTTTAAGCAATCACTCAATCAAAGCATAAGAACTCAAAGGCTGAACGAGCATCATTTCCTAAATTCCTCTGGTCGGTTCTCAAACGACAGGTCTGGAAACTCGGGTGGCTCCGGCACTTCACGCGGATCCTTTTCCAATTCGTCCAATAGATATTGGACACCCGCCTCAAGCTGTTGGTCCTCACCATTGAAGGTGGCATGCGGCAAGTTATCGACCTCGATATCGGGTATTACTCCGATTTGCTCCACCAGCCACTTTCCCTCGGGACCATAGACGCCCATCATAGGAGCCCGAGCGATTCCGTTATAGGATAAGGTATTTCCCGAATGCAGCCAGATCTCACCGCCCCAGGTGCGGGTACCTAACACCTTTCCGAGCTCCAGGCGTTGAAACCCTTCAGCAAACGCTTCGCCATCAGAAGCAGTCAGCTCATCACAAAGAACCAGGATGTGCCCACGAAAGGCGTATTGCATATTCCATTCCGTTTTTGTGTCTCTATTTTTCCAATACATCCACGCCGTTCGCATCAGTTTTTCTAAAATGAAACTCTCGATATTGCCTCCACGATTGTGTCGCACGTCCACAATCAAAGCAGCTCGATCAAACACCGGATAAAATTCGCGATACCATTGCTCAATGTCTCTAGACCCCATGGCCTGCAAGTGAACATAGCCAACTTGATCATCCACTAATTGTTCAACCATTTGACGTCGGGTGTATTCCCAGTCGTCGTAGCGAAGGTCGTAGGAGCTCTTAATCGGCACTACAATCACCTCGAGGAATTCACCGGAGGCTTTGCTTAAAGACAAGCGGACTTGCTTGCCTCCTTGATGCCGCAGCAATTCTCCCACCGCTCTAACAGAAAGAGTATCCACGCGATGGAGATGTTCCAGAAACAGGATCAGCCTCACTTGGAAGCGATGGGGAAGATGTCTGCCCTCATGCAATCTCCTCAAGCGATGACTCAATGGATGGAAGAGAGACGAAAAGAATTTGCCGCTCTCCCTGAGGATTAAGGCATAACCCATTTAAGCGTTTGGACCTAGAAAAAACCTATTGGCGATCACTAGGAGCCGCAGTAATGGTTGTTGGCTGCGCGGTACTTGCCTATGCAGTCATAGCCGGTGTCAGCGATCATGACGAACCCTTGATCGGTGTCTTTATCGCACTCATCGTAATTCCGGCTATTCTCCTCACTACCTTAGGGTATTTTATGAGGCAAGGAAAGCTGTGGGCTGCCTGGCTGCTCAGAGTATCCATAGGAGGGATACTTCTTGGCGGAGCCGTACTGGACCTGGCAATGGGCCTCGATGTCTTCAGCTTACCCCAATTGGCGATTCCAGTCATACTAGGTTCGATTGCCTGGCTGGTGCTTTCATAACTCCTTATTGCTGTAAGTACCCAATCAAGTCCACCACGTCCTGCTCGCTCAAAGTGTTCAATAAGCCTTCAGGCATGGTCGATTGTTCAAACTGCTCCTGTTTCACCACTTCCGATACCGGAATGACTTCGACGTTATTGAGTCCAGCGAGTGTGATCGTGTGCCGTGATTGAGCAGTTACATTTCCACTGAGCACACGGCCATCCTTTAGAGTGAGCACATTCATACGAAAATCTTGCGGGAGCACCGCACTGGGATCGATCAGGTTTTCCAACACGTAGTAAAGATTCTGACGATCACTACCATCCAGGTGTGGACCCAAATCACCACCCTCACCGAAAAAAGTATGACAGGATGCGCAGTTGGCTTGGAAAAGAGATTTGCCGTTGCCGGTATTTGCTTTTGCCAGGCGGCCAGGTGTGAGCTTGGTCTGCCAGCTTTCAATTTGCTCTTGTTTCTCTTTGGGGCTCTGTCGAAGTTGGCCCCACACCTCTTCCAAGAGTCTATTAAGACGTTTGTCACCCAGGTTATAAATCTGCCGTGCATAAAAGGCAGATAAATCGGTCCGGAGCACCTGCCCATTTTTGATGGATTGTAAGAGCGGTCCAGCAAACGAAGTGCGTGAACTCAGTGTAGCCATCGTGGCCTGGCGATCGTCGGTCAAATAACGCCGGTAGGGTTTGAGAATAATTCCGGCTATCTTGGAGTCGTCGAAAGCTGCTAACTCACGAATGGCCTGGTTGCGACGAGACTGATTGTCCAAAAGAACCAACCAGTCTTGAGCCGTCATGGAGCTGTTCTGATCAAACACCGGCTCCAGTTCGGCCGCTTCGGCCTGTACGCCGGCATCGTTTGAATTGGCCAATAAATCCCAATTCGCAGGAGCTTGAAGTTTCTTCAATCCATGGAGCGCTTTCCCAATACCTCTAACTCCAGCCCGGGCCTGCAACTGATTTCCACGTTCCAAGGTTGCAGCAATTGCCTCAACCAGCTGCGGCATCAAATCGGCATTCAGATCAAAGTCTGAAGCGATTCGGCGAACAATATTTTTATACACTTGAGCATCGGCACAATTGGCCAGGAAGCCGAGCGCTCGAACTGGATCGGCTTCCACCAGGGGAAGCAGTGCATACCAAATCATATAAGGAAGGTTCTGGTCGGATGCGTATCCAAAATCCAACAACAAGTCTTCCGCCAGGGTCCATTGCTGATTCTCAGCAAAGCGCGAAAAGGAAGAAGCCACATACATACGCACCAAAAGCGAAGTTCGATCGCTGGCCAGCTTACGGATCTTTTTAAATTGAGTATTGCTTGGGGCACCACCTTCACCAATCAGCCGCACGGCCCAGCTACGCATGTGTTCATTCTTGTGCCCAAGCAGTGAGGTTAAACGTTTTTCCCCTACCCCACCGGTACTATTTAAGGCCCAGATGAACCGAAGCTCCCGATCGACCTCAAAGTCACCCGAATCGAGCATACGCATCAGCTCCTTGCGCGCATCTGAAACATCATCACCAGCAACATAGCGCTCCTGCAAGAGACGACGGGCATGACGAACATACCAGTCGTTGCGATGCAGTTGATGGACTACAAGATCGAGGTTGGATTGTTTAGCCAGGTCAATCGATCCTGGATTTTTGACGTCCCCATAAACGACTTTGTAAATCCGTCCACTTGTACGATGAACGCCGTCGTTGTCATGACATTCACCAATGTCGGTCCAGTCGGACATATACACGCCTCCATCAGGTCCATAGATCTGGGTAACCCCTTTATACCAGGGATGGTTGGCAATCATGAAGTCGTTACTGTGCGTAGCTGCATACCCCGATCCGCTTCGCTGCAAAATGTCGTTATTAATGCGCCGACCGTGGGTGTTACTCATAAAGAGGGTGTCACGATATTTCTCAGGCCAATTGTCCCCCAGATAAACCATCGCCCCACAGTGCGTGTGCCCACCGCCTAACAAATTGGTTAGCCCTTCAGCATTATCACGAAATTTCCTTCGATCCGTCCATTCGCCTTCATGGTGTAAATGGTCTGCCGTGAGCGGGATGCGGTCGTAAACATGGGCCGCCGAACCTTGCCCATGCATGCGCGGATAGTAGGCGCCTGGCACCACATGCCAGAGGTGACCGTTTACATTGCCGGTCATAAACATTTCACCCATATCGTTCCAATCGAGTCCCCAGGGATTGGTCGTTCCACGAACGACAATTTCAAACTCTCGGGTCTCGGGATGCAAACGCCAGATACCGCAACTGACATCGGCTCGCTCAGCCGCCGGCGTGCCTGGTTTGCCAACCAAGGAGGAAGCTGTGATACCATGCCGACCATAAAGCCAACCATCGATCCCCCAGGTCAGTCCGTTAAAAAAGTTGTGATTGGCCTGCATGGTAAATCCATCCAACACGATCTCGGGTGGTCCGTCCGGCACGTCATCCCCATCTCGATCCGGGATAAATTCCAGGTTGGGCGAGTTACAGATCCATACGCCACCAAAGCCGACTGTCATTCCTGAGAGATGAGTCGCCTTGTCATAAAATATCTTTCGTGAGTCGAATTTCCCATCGTTGTCGGTATCTTCAAATACAAGGACCCGATCCTCTCCTTTCATTTCCCATTCTTTATAAGAATAAGATTCGGCCACCCAAAGCCGTCCTCGATCATCCGTCTCCATGGCGATGGGTTGTCGCACATCCGGCTCACCGGCGAACAGGGTCGCCGAAAACCCTTCTGGCAATGACATAGCCGCTGCAGCTTCCTCCGGAGGAAGTGGCTCCTCACCAGGGGCCTGGGTGTTGAAAGGGACGTAGAGATCGGCCGAAAACAGGGGAACTGAAAGCGCACACAGGAGTCCGAGAACGGTAATGATTTTTTTCATAGGGCAAAGCTAATCGGGGTAGTTGCCTATGTTTAGCAATGGCCTACTCCAGGTCAAGATCCGCCGTTATAAGACCAATGAAGATTGCATCCCGAAGCTGAGACTATATTTTCCAACATTCCTAAATCAAATTATACCCATGAACCGTCTACTCCGAAGCACTTCACTCCTAGCACTGGCACTCAGCATCGCTTCTAGCCTGTTTGCACAACCCGACAAGGAGTTGCCTCTCGATCCGGCCATCACCTACGGTAAACTGGATAATGGCCTGACCTACTACATCCGGGAGAACGAGGAGCCAAAAAACCGCGCTAACTTCCGGCTCGTCGTGAACGCTGGATCCATTTTGGAGAAGGAAAGCACTCGCGGACTCGCTCACTTCCTCGAGCACATGGCCTTCAATGGCACCGAGAACTTTGAGAAACTGGAACTGGTTGAATACCTTGAGAGTATCGGCATGCGCTTCGGAGCCGATCTCAATGCCTACACTTCCTTCGATGAAACGGTCTACATATTGGAACTACCAATGGACGATGAGGAGATCCTGGCTCAGGGATTTCAGATTCTGGAAGACTGGGCGCACCAGATTACCTTTGATGAAGAGGAGATCGAAAAGGAGCGCGGGGTAATCCTGGAGGAACGTCGCCTTCGTCTCGGCGCACGCAATCGTATCCAGGATAAGCAGATCCCGGTCTTGTTTCACAATTCCATGTATGCGGAGCGGATCCCAATCGGAACGGTCGAAGCCATCGAGTCGGTGACCAGGGATGACTTCGTAGAGTTTTATGAAAACTACTACCGCCCTGACCTCATAGCCATTGTGGCGGTTGGCGATTTTGAAACAGAAACTATCAAAGGTCTGATAGAGAAACACTTTGCACATCTAACAAACCCCGAAGATGCACCTGATCGACCCAACTTTCAGGTTCCGGGTCACCAAGAAACTTTATTCTCTATCGAAACGGATCACGAGCTTTCCAGCACCTCTGTTAGCATTGCCTACAAGACAGATAAGAGCCACATGATCACCGAGGGTGACTACCGGAAAATGTTGGGGGAGTCACTTTACACTAGCATGCTCAACGCACGACTTCGTGAACGAGCCCAGGAAAAGGACCCACCTTATCTCGGGGCATCCACTGGCAAGGGAAGTTTCGTTCGAGCAGTAGACATGATTCAACAAGGGGTTGCGGTCGAAGAAGGACAATTTGCCGAAGGTCTCAAAGCGCTACTCCTGGAAAATAAGCGGGCAAGAGATGATGGATTTACCCAAGCAGAACTGAGCCGAGCCAAAGTCAACATGATGCGCGGCATGGAACGGGCGTTTAAAGAAAAGGACCAACGCCGCTCCAGCCGCCACTCAGGTGAATTGGCCTCACACTTTCTTGAACACGAAGCCGCACCAGGCATTGAATATGAACTTGAGCTGACCAAGAAGTTCCTACCCACCCTCTCGTTGGCCGAAGTCTCGGACATCGGGGACAACTGGATGACAACTGAAAACCGAATCATTCTCTACACGGCCCCTGAGAAAGAAGGTGTGCACGTACCCAGTCAGGAAGAAATTCTGGCTGTGATTAAGGACGCAGAAGCGGCAGAAATCGAGGCCTATAAAGAAGCGGATCTCTCAAGCCCATTGATGAAACAAGAACCTTCGCCAGGTTCGATCGTTTCCGAAAGCTACCACGACTCGATCGACGTCACTGAGTGGACGCTCTCCAATGGCATTCGGGTAGTTTTGAAACCCACGGATTTCAAAAAGGACCAGGTCAGCTTCTCAGCTTATAGCCCGGGAGGACACAGTCTTGCTTCAAATGACGATTATATTCCCGCATCCAGTGCGGATAGCGTCATCGCAGGTAGCGGAATTGGAGACTACAAGTCACGTGACCTTCGCAAGAAGTTGGCCGGCATTCGGGCACAGGCGCGCCCATCTATTGGAGAGCTTTATGAAAATATGTCGGGTAGTGCCTCACCAGAAGATTTGGAAACGCTGTTTCAACTGACGCACTTACGTTTCACCGAACCTCGCACCGACGATGAAGTCTTCAGCGCCATGCTTACCCAAATGCGTGCCTCGGTTAAAAATCGCCTGAATAACCCCAATGCTGTGTTCGGAGATGCCGTCGAAAAGAAACTTTACAACAACCACCCACGTCATCAGCCTTTCAGCGAAGCCTACATAAATGCGCAAGACTTGGAAGAGTCATTGGAGTTTTATGAAGACCGATTT
>CALJGU010000008.1 GCA_938075565.1 uncultured Opitutales bacterium
ATATGCGAAACGAAGTGTAGGAGGTAGCTTGCTGCCGATTCGTATACTGCACTGTACTTAAAAAAGGTAGCCCGGTTCTTTCGATGGAGAGTTTCATTCATTTTGTTTTTTGCACAGGACCTACGCCTTGTGGATTGACCGTTCTTGGTTTGTCGATCTGTTCGGCTTCCTTGGAAAGCGTGTCCATGTCGAGTGGCAGGATTTTACCACTGTTCAGTGTTTTTATCCGAAGATCCTTTATCTGTACGCTATTTGGATTCCCGCGATGTAATTGGATTGCCAGTAGCCCTTCCAGGGACCGGCCCGATTCGTGATAATCAACAAGCTCCGAAGTGATCTGTCCATTGACTTTGTGAATCAAGTGGTTTCCACGAGCGATGACCGTGAATTCATTCCACTCGGAAAGATCGACCTTCACCGGTTCGTGTTCGGAGGTCAGCCAACGATTGCCTTCATCGTCGAGCGCTACCTTCTTTCCATTGAGGCCGAAGATCCCCCGGCCCTTTTCTTCGTAAGTCATGCCGGTGTGTTCGATTGCGGGGTGGATGTCGCACTGATATCCAGAAATCACCCAGGGTCCCACCTCAGGAAGTTGGCGGCTACGGTATTGGATACCGGAATTGTTGTCGCCGATAATACGGACTGTTGCCTTCAGCTCAAAGTCTTTGACGGTACTGCCACGCCAAATGAGAAAGCTGTTATGCTTCAAATCTTCTGGCCCGGAATTGGTCCCGATGACAATTCCGTCCGTCACTTTCCAATGAGCGGGGGATCCATCCCATCCATCCAGGTTCTTTCCATTGAACAGGGAGCGGTACTCTTCTGCAGCTGGAAGTAGCGTGGTGAAGCAGAGTAGGTAAAGTAGTGATGCTAGCTGTTTCATGTGCGGCGATAGTTTGAGTTATCTCAGATGCCAATCATTAGTCGGCGAATGGCCAGTATCCAGATTCTCGTAATGAATTTTCGAGTTTGGCTTTGCGAAGCAGGGCAATGGTTTCCTCTTCGTTGAGACGGGGAAGGTTGAGCTTATCATCATTGGCCAGTTCATAGGCTAAGAGACTGATGATCGCGATGGATTTTGATAGCGTCGCTTCATCCACTTTGTCGAATGTATCTCCGAAGTCATGATAGAACCGTGATGATTCTTCATTGATCGGGGCGTAGAGTGTGATCGAGGGAATACCCCGTAAAATGAAAGGTATGTGATCGCTTCCGTTCCATGGTTTGTTGTCCATGGCTCTTGTGAAAGAGAGGGCTTTTAGCTGTTGGGAAAAACCTTCGAGGAAGGGGATTAGTGAATCGAATCCCATAGCGTTGATCCCAATAGGGTCTCCCACCATGTCCATGTTGATCATGGCTCTAATCGGATCGTTCTTGTGCTTCTCCATGTAGGCATAAGATCCATACAGTCCAAATTCCTCTGCGTTGAACCAAACAAACTCTAAAGTGTAATGATTATTCGGGTGGATGGTTTTCAAGAGTCGAGCGACGTCATAGGCCTGAGCGATCCCCAATCCATTGTCCAAAGCTCCCTGGCCGAGATCCCACGAATCGAAATGCGCTCCGATTACAATCTTCTCCTTCACCTGACCGGGGAGGGTGGCTACCAGGTTGGCCGTGCGCATAGGTTTGGTCTCTGATCGCGTAGTCAATTGAACGCTCGGCGCTTCTCCGCGTTCGATGAGTCGTTTAAGCCAGTGTCCTTCTTCCTCAGTGATTGTGAAAACCGGTATTGTTGAAGGGCTGCCTTCACGGTGCTGGGTTCGCGCGAGCAGTTGTCCTCCGTTTTTTCGGTTGATCAGGAGAAGACCTTTGAGTCCGCGATCTTTCACAAGAAGATCGATCGTCTTTGTGCTCAATCTGACGTTCGCTGGGACCAGACCAATTTTACCCCTCAATTCTGCTGCTATCTCTTCCTCCTTCGATTTGTCGATGAGTGTGACCTCTGCTGAAAAGCTTGGATGGGATTGAACATAGCCAAGTGCAATAGCTCTCAGGGGTCGTTTAACCGGTTCGATTAAGATCGCTTCGTCCTTACCCCGAACCCAGCCGGGGAAGGAGAATGGCTCTTGCCAGGATTTTATCCCTTTTTTCTCCAAAGCTTCCTGAAGGAATCTCATCGACTGTTCGTTCGACTTTGACCCTGTGATACGACCGCCAAAGCGATCCGTCATTTCCTCAAGTAGGTGGTAGGCTTGGTTATCTAGATAGGCAGCTCCCATCAGGCGTTCACGGATTGATAAGTCGCTTCCTTCGAGTATTGAAGAAATACAGAGAAGTAGAGTTAGTCCTCTAAGGATATTACGTGTCATAGTAAGTGATTATCAGCTCTAGCTATTTTATGCTTTCTTGCTTTCGTCCAACAGAAACGCCACGCCATCTGGCTCTCGCTCGTGCTTCCAACCGTAGAACAAGAGCATGCCATCTACAGCAGAACCATCCGGGCGTAGGACGGGTTGCACGTTGTTGTAACGCATGCCGGTATACTTCTTAGGATCTGGTGAGATGTCTCGATGTTTACTCCAGCTATAGCCTTTGTCTTTGGAAATCCATTGTTCGATTCTTCCTCCCCCGTGAGTGTTGTTAACCCCTTCAAGGTCAAGGTATCCTTCTCCTACGATTACATAGGCATGAATGTGACCTTTTTTGTCTCGGCGAATATATCCGCTATTCCATTGGTGGTTGGATGCGGTAATAGGCGTCTGAACCCAGCGACCTGTAATGTCTTTTCTTACATAGTAGTAGGTGTGTGTTCTTATGTCCTGCTCAGATAACACATGCAGCACCGCAGGGTTGTCATTCTCGTCCAGCATCACCGCTGGAGGAACGCCGGCACCGCGCCAGTCGGTATCCCAGATCTGACACTTTTCTTTAGCTGTGTAATAATCTACAGGCGTATCGAGAACTTCGTTACGTTCGTTAAGCACCTCCTGTGTTTCGAGGTTTATTTTAACGTAGGAAAGGTTGTATTTCCATTCGTTGGTCACCGCATGCTTGTAACGGGGATTGTAATACCTTCTTGGCTCTTTGGCTTTGTTGTCATCGTAGTCTGTGAAGATGACGTGCAGGAATCGTCCTTCTGCACTGGTGACTTTGCAGTGGTAGGTCGACCAATCTGGATGGGATACCAGGTCGAGATCCGTGACATCTTTGTCTCTTGCTTTCCAGGTGCGGCCGTTGTCCGAACTGAGACTGTAGGTCCACGAACTGGTGTGACCGGCGGTTCGATAGTAGATTACCTGACTGTTGTCGTAAACTTGAAACAGGGTAGGGTAGGACATGCCGGGGGCAATATCCTGGGCCTTGATCCAGCCCGATGATTCATCTGTGCCCATTTCGCCAGGTTTCTTGGAAATCAAGTGAGTGCCAGGCGTTCTGTGGCATCCGTGGAGTACGTGCAAGTGACCTTCGTTATCGGCCCACACTATGGGACAATAGTGATGGTCGGTGGTCGGCTTGCCCAAGTGCACAGGTTCTGAAAAGGTTCTCGTTTTGGGGTCGTAGCTTATGAGGAGGGTATACGCTTTTCCACCCCCGGAGCGATCGCCGTTGTTTGCTTTTACTCGTTCAACGGAGTTGCCTTTGTAACCAATAAATACCTTACCGTT
>CALJGU010000009.1 GCA_938075565.1 uncultured Opitutales bacterium
GGGATTGGCCAACCCCTGCGTCAATTAGCGCAATCTAATGAGGAAACAGCCAGCGACATCCATGGAACCGGAATGGTGGATGACGCAACCCTGAAACTGGCAACTAAGGCTGCAGGGAATGTATCGCACAATATAATGCAGGGTCTCACTAAAATGGGAATCAAGTGTGCGACCACGAATGCCGTTAGAGCTACACCTGTCGGTATTATAAAAGGAGAAAACCAGCTCCATCTTGGTAAAGTCGATCGGGTGGATACTGAATCTCTTCAACAGATCCTGAGTAATCATATGGTGCCCTTGATCTCCCCGATCGCTTTCGATCGCAATGGCGAAAGCCTGCGACTCGACTCCGATTATTTGGCTACTGAAGTGGCAGTGTCTATCGCCGCCTCTAAGATTTTATTTATTACCTCTCACAGCGGACTGACCATCAATAGCCAATTTCACCGCGCCCTTGAAACCGAGCAGTTAAGAATCTTGTTCAGGGACCATGCTGAGGAGCTCGATGAAACCATACAGAGAAAATGTCTTCATGCTCTTCTTGCACTCGATGGAGGAGTCTCGCGGGTACATATACTAGACGGACTTGAAGCAGACAGTCTCCTCAATGAAGTGTTTTCCTCGGTGGGAGTTGGTACTCTCTTTTATAACCACGACTACCAGAAAGTTCGCGCCGCTCGCCCGGCCGACGCTCAAGCTCTTTTTGAACTCACACGCGAATCTACTGAAAACGAGGTACTCGCCCAGCGCTCTCTTAAACAAATAGAAGAACGCATTGATTCCTATTTTGTATATGAAATCGACGGTTACATTCTTGGTTGTGGTTCGCTCGTCGCCTACCCAGACAATCAATCCTTTGAGATCGCCTCCCTGATCGTCAAAAAGACTCAAGCAGGTAAAGGCCTAGGACAAAAGCTGGTTGCATTCGCAGAAAAACAAGCGGCCAGCAAAGGAGGCACTCGCCTCTTTGCCCTGAGCACCCAAACCTTTCGGTTCTTTACACAGAAATGTGGATTCACGGAAGGAAGCACAGAGAACCTGCCAAGTGTCCGAGCAGATAAGCTAGAAGCTAGCCAACGTAACTCAAAAGTACTCTATAAAGAGTTAACTTAGAAAGGGACACATTAGATCAAACGTAACAGATTTCAATGTAGGATGGGAGCTTGCTCCCGATTCGATTAGCCTAAGAACAGCCATTTCGGGAGCAAGCTCCTCTCCTACAAACAAGCAAAATCAGCACTTAAATAATTGTGCTCAAGACTAAGCAAAGGTCAGTTCTACCTTAATCAGCTCTGAGACGTTCAAGGTAATCAGCCAAGGGCTTTCCAAAAGATCCATTGGTAAAAAGAATCACCAATCGTCCGACGTCCCCAGGTAGTTCCTCTAAATCAGCAAACAAACTTTCTTTGCTCCGGCAAGCTGTAGCAGAAATGCATTGTTCGCTCAAAGTCTGCACCATTGCCTTCGTATCCATACGTGAGTCATCAGAATAGATTTCAGCTCGATGCACGGGTGATATCAATACGCGATGGGCCGTGCCTAAGGCTCCCATGAATTCCTCCTGCAGCACGTTCGTGGCCGAGGTATTACTTCGCGGCTCAAAAACTGCCACAACTTCACGCTCTGGATAACAGTTCTTGAAGGACTCAATACATAGTCGAATCGCGGTCGGATGATGTGCAAAATCTTCGATCACGAATAGCCGCTCCGATTCAAATAATACGTCTTGCCGACGGGCAACGCCTTCATAGCCATCCAAAGAATGACTCGAACAGAAAGCCATTGGGTTTTCTCGGTTAGCTGCAAACCCAGACGCAAGCATTGCCATGGCAGTATTTCTCGCATTGAAAATGCCAGTTAGCTGAGTCGAAACATCCAAAGACTTGCCTCCATCAGAGTCGACCAACTTGAAGGCACTACCATCGGGAGACTCTTTAAAATCCTGAATGATAAAGTCGTTATCATCTCCTACTCCCACGAAACAAACCTGGGTCCAAGAGACAGGAAGTAGCTCGCGAATCACCGGATCATCTCCGTTGGCCAGAATAACTCCATTGCCTGGCACAATTCTTATGAGATGATTAAACGTCCGCTTCACATCTGCTAGATCCCTAAAGATGTCAGCGTGATCGAACTCGATATTGTTAATCACCAAAACATCAGGGCGGTAATGGATAAATTTGCTGCGTTTGTCGAAAAAGGCTGAGTCATATTCGTCCCCTTCCAAAACAAAAGGACGTAACCCATTTCCTAATTCCGAACCTGAAGATAGAGAATTGGGCACTCCTCCAATCAACCAACCAGGATCTTGCTCCCCCTGTTTCAAAAGCCACGCGGTCAAAGCGGTGGTCGTGGTCTTTCCATGGGTTCCGGTGATCACCACGCGAGGTCGATCTCCCAAAAGCTGATTATCAAGGAGCGCCGGAAGACTGGTAAACGGAAACTGTTTAGACCGCAGAATAAATTCCACCTCGGGATTTCCACGCGTTACCGCGTTACCCACCACGACTAGGTCTGGCTGAAAGGTTTCCAAGTTGGTTTCGTCCCAACCTGCGAAGCATTGAACACCCGCCTCTTCAAGAACGGTACTCATGGGAGGGTAAATCCCCTGATCGGAACCAGCGATTGTGTGACCCGCACGCTGCATCAGCACCGCAACATTGCCCATGGCCGTTCCACAGATCCCGATGAAATAAATTCTCATTTAGAGTAAAACAAGGCCAAGTCCTGTCTAAAGAATCAAGAACAGATTTTGAAACCCGGGGAGCATTTCTTGAGAAAGACGAAAAAGAGTCATTTTTTAATTTTTGAGGCTGACACTCTAGCCGCGGACTCTCTGAATGTGGATCAGCGTTTATTAATAATCCGATCCGTGTCAGGAACACTCCTATTTATCTGCACAGGCAACACATGCCGAAGCCCCATGGCTGAGCGACTGGTTCAGCACGCATTGTCTGTAGAAGCCCCACCTTTAAACCAGCTCCAAGTTAGGTCGGCTGGCATCGCTGCCGGGAACGGCTATCCAGCATCCTCAAACTCGGTTGCTGCGCTCAAGAAAGTAGGAATCGACTTGAATGACCATGCCTCAACTCAGGCGACGGAGGAGTTTCTTCTGGAAGCAGACCTCATCTTTGCCATGACCGATTCGCACTTGGACTCGGTTCGTTATCATCTCGGTGACCAAGCAGAAGGTCGAATCCACCTAATGCGGGAATTCATGAACAATACTTCCGACCACCAAATTCCAGATCCTTTTGGCGGAGGTTTTGCGGATTATAAACTCACCCGAGATTCCATGGTAGAAGCTATCCCCAGCCTCATTGCATTTATAAAAACCAAATTTCCAGCAGCATCATGAATATAAGCCTAGGCACTGACCACGGCGGCGTCGATTTGAGAGAAAAGGTCGCCACTTATCTCAAAGAGGGAGGACATACGGTTTTGGACCATGGAGCCTTCAATGAAGATTCCGTCGATTATCCCGACTACGCAAAGCTGGTATGCGACGACATCACCGAAGGAAGAGCTGAGTATGGCCTTCTTATTTGCAAATCCGGCATCGGCATGAGCATCAGCGCCAACAAAGCGCCAGGCATCAGAGCGGCCCTGGTCGCTTTCGATGAAGATGCGGCGATGACTCGCAAACACAATAACTCCAATGTCTTGGTATTGCCCGGAAAGCACACGACCGATCAGCAAGCCTATGATCGAATCAAGGATTTCATTTCCACCGAATTTGAAGGCGGCCGCCACGCTCGTCGTGTCGATAAAATGGAAGTTCACGGAGAGACCTGCTGCTGATAGGAAGCTAGTGAGAGCGATAATCACTCCCGGATGCTCATTTTAGCATTGAAACTCAGGTCCAGAACGCGATCTATTCTAAGAACATGAATACAGAGACCCGTCGAGAGCGCTCCCCCATACAGGGATTTACGCTTATTGAGTTGATCACGGTGATCAATATTGTGGGTATTTTGGCTGGGCTCCTCTACCCCACCATTACCGGAATATTGAACCGGGCCAAGCGTGCGGAGTCGTCCAACAATCTAAAACAGATTGCCAACGCTTACCAACAATACCGATCTGACAATAACGGGCGAAACGTTCCCATCCGGATTGCAAAAAATCCAAACTCAGGCCAGGACGCCGTTTTCGAGGCAACCACTGTTTACCACCTGGCATATGAATTGGCCTGGCGGGGCTACTTGAACGAAGGAGCCATCTACCAGATTTCAACGGACCGGCATGTTGAACTAAAAGGCGTAAAACCTCAGGCAGTGGCAGAGCGGGATTCAGCGGATTCACCCTGGGTTTTATCTCAGATCTTTTCACAGTCAGCTGTCAGCTTTGATCTGGTAGCCGGACTCTCATACAACGCACCTTCCTCTGCACCGGTTGCTTTTACCAGAGGTCTCGATTCTCAGACCAGAAAGTGGGACAGCGATGAATTCGTGTCTCCTTATGGTGCAGACGGTGGCCACATCGCCTTTTTAGACGGACATGTTGAGTGGTTCAGCAGCACCAATGGTGAGCTGACCAATCCCGTAACTCGCAGACCAACTACCAATTTCCTACAATCGATATCGCAAGGTGCCCGAATTTTCGGAGATCTTGATCAAAGCCTACTCGATGGGAGAGAGGGAATATCTTCCAACTGATATTCTTAATACCGCCCTTCATCCATTCCCCAGAAACATGCTACCATCATGTCTGATCCAATATATGTAATTGGTCACAAGAATCCCGATGCGGATTCTATCTGCGCAGCCATTGCCTACGCTGATTTTAAAAACAAGCTCACTCAGTCGTCCGAATACGTTGCCGCCAGGTGTGGCAATTCCAATGCGCGGATCGACACCATCCTCGACTATTTCAAGATGTCGTTGCCCTTATTCATCGGGGACGTCACCCCTCGACTGAGGGACATTATGGTATCAGATGTGCGATCCGTGAAAACGGGCGCAACTTGTATTGAGGCTTTGGAGGTCATTGATGAATTTGATGTACGTTCGGTACCTGTGGTCGAGGACGACGGTTCCGTAAAAGGCCTTATATCCATTTTCCAAATGGGGGAATTCTTCATACCCAAAATCAGCGAGCCGTTCTCTATGCGAAGAGTTGTTTCCTCTGTTCAGGCCATCATAAACTCAATCGACGCCAAGGTGCTTAACTCGAATAAGGCAGACGAGGTGGAAGAGATGTTTGTAAGAGTGGGCGCAATGGATATTCGCTCATTCGGAGCATTCACCGAAGAGGAAAAGATTCCGGCCGGACAAAGTATTATCGTGGTTGGGGATCGCTACGACATACAATCCAAGTCCATTTACAGTGGCGTTCGACTACTCGTCATAACGGGCGGTCTTGATGTCGATCCAGAGATTGTAGAGCTAGCCAAAGAAAAAGGCGTCAACCTCATCATCAGCCCCTATGACTCTGCAACAACGGCATGGACCATTCGTTCTGCAACCTTGGTCAAAGACATTGTCGATACCAAGTTTACCAAATTCGGCCCTGAGGAAACGGTAAAAGATGTCCGCCGCCGAACCGCCATGATCAACAGTCCGATTTATTTTGTCATGGATGACAAAGACCGGATGTTGGGGATATTTTCAAAAACCGATTTATTGCGCCCTACCAAATCTAAAATCATCCTGGTGGATCATAATGAAGTGGGCCAAGCCGTAAACGGCGCATCCGAGGTAAACATCCTGGAGATCATCGACCATCACCGATTGGGCAACACACCGACTTCTCAGCCCATACTTTTCATTAACGAACCAGTTGGGTCGTCCTGCACTATTGTTGCTGATCAGTATCAGCGGTTCAATATTCAACCTTCTGCAGAGATCGCAGGCATCATGATGTCAGGTATCATTTCCGACACTCTTCATTTGAATAGTCCTACTTCCACACCCAAGGACAAAGAGATCCTAGACTGGCTAGCAGAAATCGCCGATGTCGAATCGAGCGCGCTTTCCCAAACCATTTTCAACGCAGGGTCCATCATCGTATCCAATACTCCCGAAGAAGTCATTACAGCAGACCAAAAGGTGTATTGCGAAGGAGAGATAGGCTACTCTGTTTCCCAGGTTGAAGAACTCGGTATGGAGAATTTCTGGGAGAAAAAAGATATTCTGCTACAAGCCCTCAAAGAGTTCCGAAAACAGGAGGACCTTTATATGGCAACCCTGCTGGTAACGGATATCAATTCGCAGAATTCATTGCTCCTGGTCGCAGGAGAAAGAGAATTTCTCGAACGTATCTCATATCCAATCGTGGAATCGAACTGCATTTTCGACCTACCAGGAATCGTGTCGCGGAAGAAGCAATTGATCCCTTACCTCACAGGAATCCTGGAGGGGTAACCTCCCTAAGCTCCTTCTCCCTGATTATTCCTTAAGGCCTCAAAACAAAGATGTCGAAGGATCGCCCCTTGTCAAAGGAGTGGAATTCAGTAATTTGAAGATCTCTAATTCTTCTCTAACCCCCAACCCTCAATTGTATTATGAAACAGCTTGGTGGAACTATGTTCCTATTCGGAATCATCTCAGCCGTCCTGCACTTTATCAACTATGAGTTAGTTATCCTGATTTGGATCGACTCATGGGGACCTACCGTAGGATGGATCATTCGAGCAGCTCTTGTTGTTGTTGGCGGAGTCCTCTGGCTCATAGCTAACAACAACACAGGAACCATCGAAACCTCAGAAGACATCTGAACAAACGACAGCCTCGGAAAGCCTAACGGCCCCAGGGATTGTGAGTCTGAGATTCTCCAAATAAGACTTTCTTGTATAAGTCTTCGTAATCCATAGCGGATACCTTCCAGGAGAAATCTCTTTCCATGCCTTCTTTTTGAACGGCCTTATAGCGAGTTTGATCTTTATAAAGTTTGAGAGAGCGT
The DNA here is from genome assembly GCA_938075565.1 of uncultured Opitutales bacterium. Classification (GTDB taxonomy): domain Bacteria; phylum Verrucomicrobiota; class Verrucomicrobiia; order Opitutales; family UBA2995; genus UBA2995. The sequence goes on from CALJGU010000009.1 coordinate 6,904, forward strand.
TCCAATCCCTCTTTCAATCCAGCCTCGTCAGGAGTCACAACTATACCCGTGCCACCTTCCGGATGCTCTTCTGCATCAATGACGGTATCGGCTAATCCTCCGACCTTGCTCACAACTGGGACTGTGCCATAGCGCTGGCTGTACATTTGATTCAATCCACAGGGTTCAAAGCGCGAAGGCATGACAAAGAAATCAGAACCGGCTTCAATCATGTGCCCGAGAGCTTCGTCATAGTCGAAGGACACAAACACTTTATCCGGAAGCTGGGCCTGTAGCTTTTTCAACCCCTGCTCCAATTTCAGATCGCCCTTCCCTAGGACTACAAAACGAACATTGTTATCTGCAAAGAACGCCTTTTGTTTCAAAATGAAATCGACTCCCTTTTGATCAGTAAGCCTCGAGACAAAGCCATAAACCGGCACATCCTTGCCACCCTCAAGTCCTGCAAGTTTCAAAAGAGCAGCCTTATTCTTAGCTTTTCCGGCCATCTTTCGAAGAGAGTAGTTTTCTTCAATCAAAGGATCCTTGGCTGGATTCCATATAGCGGTATCAATTCCATTCAGGATCGCGAACAGTTCGTTTTTGCGACGGGCCAGAACTCCTTCCAATCCACAACCAAACTCAGGATCCAAAATTTCCTTAGCATAAGTGGGGCTCACGGTGGTCACCGCGTCTGAAAAGAAGATGCCACCTTTGAGGAAATTTAATTGCCCATAAAACTCCAGGCTATCAATTCCGTAGAAGGGCGCGGGCAAGTTCGTTAAATGAAAACTCTTCTCAGGAAATACTCCCTGGAAAGCCAGATTATGGATCGTCAGGACCGCGGGCGGTGCCTTGCTGTCTGTCTGCTTGA
>CALJGU010000010.1 GCA_938075565.1 uncultured Opitutales bacterium
GATGCCCGCTTGTCATTTGATGCAGATGCTACGGTCGCCCGTGCACGGAAGCTGATTGCCGATTATGCAGCCGAAGGTATCGACCGGGAGCGCATCCTCATCAAGATTGCCTCTACCTGGGAAGGCATTCAGGCCGCCCGTGTTCTGCAGGAAGAGGGCATCAATTGTAATATGACGCTTCTATTTTCGCTGCCTCAGGCCGTTGGATGCGCTGAGGCTAATGCCAAACTCATTTCCCCTTTCGTTGGTCGAATAATGGATTGGTATAAAGCCAAGACCGGAGAATCCTACACCGGCGAAAACGACCCAGGTGTGCAGTCCGTTAAAGAAATCTATAACTATTACAAAAAGTTTGGTTATGCGACAGAAGTCATGGGGGCCTCCTTTCGAAACATTGATGAAATCCTAGAACTTGCCGGTTGTGATCTGTTGACGATCAGCCCTGGTTTATTGGGTGAGCTTCAGGAATCTGAAGCGACCGTTACCCTTAAGCTGGATGCTGATTCCGCTGGTGATGCCGAAATAGAAAAGCTCGATCTCAATGAAAGCACTTTCCGCTTTCTTCTTAATGAGGATGCTATGGCGACTGAAAAGCTGGCCGACGGAATTCGCTTGTTCGCCGCTGACATTGTGAAGCTTGAGTCGATTATTGCGGCAAAACTCTAAGTACGCAGCTGCCGGCTGGAATTGAGCCGGCCAAACAAAGATTTGTGCGGAATCTTTCACAATTGAGGTTGAAACGAGACTCGTTCTCATTAAATTGCGCTTCCTATGTCATTTGATGTCACCAAAATTCGGGAAGAATTCCCCATATTAGCCACCCAAGTGGGGAAGAAACCCTTGGTGTATCTAGACAATGCCGCTACGACTCAAAAGCCTCAGGAGGTCATTGATGTTCTGGATAGTTATTATTCAGAAACAAACGCGAACATTCATCGCGGGGTTCACCATCTGGCTGAAAAGGCAACAGAGGCCTACGAGCAGTCTCGGCGGGAGGTGGCTCAATTCATCCATGCCGCCACAGAAGATGAGGTTATATTTGTCCGTGGAACGACAGAAGGCATCAATTTAATAGCCAACACTTTCGGCAACAAGTTCATCGAAGCAGGGGACGAGATCATCATTTCCACAATGGAGCACCATGCGAACATTGTCCCCTGGCAATTGTTCTGTGAAGCCCGAGGAGCTGTTTTAAAAGTGATTCCTGTTTCTGATGCGGGGGAGCTAGAGATGGACTCCTATGAATCACTGCTTTCGGAGCGCACCAAATTGGTTTCTGTTGTACATGCCTCCAATTCTCTAGGTATTATTAATCCTGTTAAGAGCATTATCGAGAAAGCACACGGTGTCGGTGCGAAAGTGCTGTTGGATGGTGCTCAAGCTGTTGGACACTTCCCAGTGGACGTTCAGGAGCTTGATTGCGACTTCTATGTTTTCTCCGGTCACAAATTATTCAGTGCTACTGGAATTGGAGTGGTTTATGGAAAGTATGATCTACTCGACTCGATGCCCCCGTACCAGGGCGGTGGAGACATGATTAGTCGTGTGAGTTTCGAGGGCACTACTTACAAAGCACCTCCCGGTAGATTTGAAGCCGGTACGCCTCACATCAGTGGAGCCATTGCCTTGGCCGCTTCCATACGCTACCTGGAAAAACAGGATCGGGCTGCTCTTCTGGACTATGAACATGAGTTGCTTGAGTATGCAACCGAGTCACTTTCCGAGATTGAGGGGCTTAAAATAATTGGAACGGCTGCAAAGAAAGTTAGTTTGGTTTCTTTCACCATGGAGGGCACTCATCCTCACGATGTCGCAACCGTTCTTGATGCCGATGGTATTGCTGTTCGGGCCGGGCATCATTGTACCCAGCCGCTTCTGCAGCGTTTCGGAGTCCCGGCGACCGCTCGCGCGTCCTTTGCATTTTATAATACGCGCGAAGAGATTGACAAGCTGGCCCAGGCTTTGACCAAGATACAGGTCTTATTTGCCTGATGTCTGATCTGACCCAGTTGTATCAAGACATCATACTCGGCCACAATAAGCGTCCGAGAAACTACGGTGCACTAGAAGGTTATTCCGGGAAGGCCGAAAAGAATAATCCTTTATGTGGTGATGAAGTAAGCGTGTATTGGAAAACAGAGGACGATCGAATTTCAGACCTCAGGTTTACCGCACAAGGTTGTGCTATTTCCCGGGCTTCAGCCTCCATCATGACAGAGTTGCTCTCTGGAAAATCAAAGAAGGAATCCGTCGCCTTATTTGACGCATTTCGAACTCTATTAGAAGAGGAAGGCGGAGCGGCCTCTGAGGAGGCAGAATTGGGCGATTTGATGGCTCTTTCGGGGGTCCGTCAGTACCCGAGCCGTATCAAATGTGCATTTCTGCCCTGGCAGGCACTACTGGAAGAATGGGCCTGAATGAAAGTTTAGCCGTACTACAAATTCTCTTTTTCAGTTGAAAAATTGAGGACTTTGGTCGACCTTCACTCTCCTTATTGGGCGCGAACTAGATCGCGACTCACATACAACAACATCATTTTTTAAACAAGAGGACTTGATCTATGAGACAGGTACCTAGACTGGAAACGCAGTTTCCGCTAGTCAGCGCATGTGCTGCGGTAGCAGATGCAGCGGAAAGGAGTAGGCTATGAAGAGCGCGCTCGAATTTCAAAAAAAGCAAGCATCAGGAGATCCCATTTCCATGGTCACCTGCTACGATACGTGGTCAGCCCGAATCATTAATGATACGGAGATCGATTGTATTTTAGTGGGCGATAGTGCCTCCATGGTCATGCATGGTCACCCCAGCACCGTCCATGCGGATGTTGATATGATGACTGCCCATGTGAGGGCGGTGGCAAAAGGAGCCCCCGATAAGTTTATTATTGGTGACATTCCCTTTCTTGCGCACCGCAAAGGTCTGCAACCACTGATGGAAACAGTGGATAAGCTCATGAAGGCCGGGGCTCATTCTGTGAAGCTTGAGGGTGCCCAGGGGCATCTAGATGAGGTGTCTCACATAGTTCAGTCGGGCGTGCCCGTCATGGGTCACCTCGGTTTGACTCCGCAGTCGGTAAATCAACTCGGTGGATTCAAGGTCCAAGGTAAAGGTGAGGAAACCGCACGAGCGATCATGGATGATGCCTTGGCATTAGAAAATGCCGGTTGTTTCTCTATGGTTCTGGAATGTATTCCTGCTCCTTTGGCTAATGAGATTACAGAAGCCTTAAATACTCCGACGATTGGAATTGGTTCGGGTCCGCATACATCGGGTCAGGTCCTGGTTCTGCATGATCTGTTAGGAATGGATCCCAGCTTCCAACCGAAATTTGTCCGACGTTATCTCGATGGCTATGGCCTCATCAAAAATGCGATTGATCAATTTGATGAGGACGTGAAGTCCAAGTCCTTCCCCGTAAAGAAGGAGAGTTTTGTATGAACGCATTGATTGAAACTCTTGAGAGTTGGATCGATTATCGCGACGATGTAACAGCATCCGGACTCTCCATTGGATTTGTTCCGACCATGGGTGCGCTTCATGAGGGGCACTTGGAGCTTATCCGAAAGGCGCGACAAGAAACCGATTGTGTGGTTGTCAGTGTCTTTCTGAATCCTACTCAGTTTAACGATCCAAAAGATTACGAGCAGTACCCAAAAACCTTGGACAGAGATCGTGAGCTGGCAGCCGATGCGGGAGCTGATGTCGTTCTGGCTCCTTCAAAAGACGTTCTTTATCCCGATGGGTACAACTACAAGATCTGTGAGTCTCACCTTTCAAGCTTCATGGAGGGGGAACATCGCCCAGGTCATTTCGACGGAGTGTTAACCATCGTCATGAAGCTATTCAATTTGGTGAAACCTGACCGAGCTTACTTTGGAGAAAAAGACTTTCAACAGCTTAAGTTGATTGAAGGGATGGTTGAGGCCTTTTTCTTAAAAACAAAAGTGGTGGCCGTCCCCACGGTGCGAGAATCGGATGGCTTGGCCATGAGCTCGCGCAATGCACTCCTTACGGAGGAAGGTCGTAAGCGAGCTCCTGTTTTTCATCAAAATCTCACTGCACAAAAAACGGCCGATGAAGCTCGTGAGGCCCTTACGAAAGAGGGCATCAATGTAGAGTATGTTGAAGACTACGAGGATCGCCGCCTCGGAGCAGTTGTAATCGATAACGTTCGCCTTATAGACAATGTCGCCATCAAAAATTCTATTTAAACTGACGGGCTCCATCGCCTGTTACAAAGCCTGCAACCTCATTTCCAAATGGGTGCAGGAGGGACACGAAGTGCAAGTTGTGGCATCTCAAGCGGCTCTCAAGTTTGTCGGGGCATCAACCTTTGAAGGTCTCACTGGTAAGCCCGTTTTTCACGATCTCTATGAAGATGGAAAACAGATGGCCCACATCAATTTGGTGAAGTGGGCCGACATCACTGTGCTTTGTCCAGCTACCGCGAATACGGTCAACAAGCTGGCTCAGGGCTTGGGCGACGATCTGCTGAGTAGCCTATTTCTGGCACACGATTTTAAAAAGCCTTACTTTATAGCACCGGCTATGAACACGGCCATGTATCGTCATCCTGCTACGCAGGGCTCCTTGCAAAAGTTGGAAGCGTGGGGTATCAATATTCTCCCTACCGGTGAAGGACGTCTTGCCTGTGGGGATGTTGGGGAAGGTAAGCTGCTCGAGCCTGAGCTAATCGCCAAGTACGTAGACCATGCTTTGGCCCGGCCTGCCGAGACATCGACTCCCAAACTTCGTTTTTTGATTACCTCCGGAGGCACTGAAGAGCCGATCGATGGAGTGCGTTCCATTTCCAACTTCTCCAGCGGGAGAACAGGTTCCGAATTTGCAGACTACCTTTACTCACAAGGTCATGATGTGAGCCTCCTGCGTGCTGAGCGTGCAATGCCCGCAACGGAACTTGTTGCAGAGACCACATTTAAGTCCTTCCACGATTTGGACCACGGACTGCAGGAGTTGTTGTCCACCCAGCATTACGATTGTGTTATCCACTTGGCAGCGGTCAGTGATTACACGGTAGATCATTTGTTGATCAATGGGGAGAAGGTTGATCCTGGAACGGACACCAAGTTTAGTTCCGATGAAGACATCACTTTAAACCTCGCCCGCAATTACAAGATTGTGGACCGCATTCACCGCTACAGCAAAAATGCAAACGTTCTGCTTGTTGCCTTTAAGTTGACGAATAACGCGACTGAAGTGGAACGCGAAAAAGCGATACTTCACTTACTCGAGCATTCATTGGCTGACATTGTGGTTCAGAACGACTTGACCGAGGTTAATCCCGAGAAGGGGCAACACCGAGCGGCCATTTATTCTGGGAACCGTTTAGATAAACACGTGGATACCAAAAGCGATCTGATCCAATCAGTGCTGCAATTGGTATCTCAATCAATACAAGAGAAGGAGAACACCGATGCTGCTTTGTCTTGATATAGGAAATACGACCGTTCATGGCGGGGCATTTGACGGAGACGAACTGATCGTTCACTTCCGCAAAACGTCAGAGATCAAAAACTCCTCCGATGAGATTGGACTCTTCTTGCGGTCCGTCCTCCGTGAAAACGGAATCGAGCCAGAGAAGGTATCAGGGATTGCGCTATGTTCCGTAGTGCCGTCATTGCTGCACTCGATCCGCAATGCTTGTTATAAGTATTTCGAGTTGGAACCTTTTATCCTCCAGGCTGGAGCTAAGACGGGCTTAAAAATAAAATACCGGAACCCATTGGAAGTGGGCGCCGATCGGATTGCAACTGCCATTGCGGCAACTCATTTAAATCCCGATAAGAATGTCATTGTCGTAGATTTCGGGACCGCGACGACCTTTTGTGCGATCAACGCGAAGAAGGAATACCTCGGCGGTGCTATCCTCCCGGGAATTGCTGTTTCGATGGAAACTTTGGAAGAGCGAACCGCAAAACTACCGCTGGTTGAAATCATCGAGCCTGAAGCCGCTATCGGGCGATCCACGGTGGAGAGTATTCAGGCGGGGCTGTTTTACTCGCAGGTCGGCACGGTTCGTGAATTGGCCGAACAGTTTGCCAAAGGGTTTTCTTCGGGCGAATCGCCTGTGCTGCTCGGAACCGGTGGCTATGCCCGGCTATTTCAATCCGAAAACCTTTTTGACCATATTTACCCCAATCTCGTGCTCAACGGGCTCTATTTAGCCTATTACATGAACCAATAATCTCAATTATTTCAAAAAATCTAGATGTGATGCGGAATAAGGCACAGTCCAAAATCAAGTGCAGGAGAGTAGGTGTCTACGTGACTAAGCGGATTTTGGGCTGGAACGCAGTTCCTCGCGCATGTCGGTTTTAGCCTTCAATGGAGCGTGTTGAAAGTTCACTTATTGAGAGGCTATGAAAATTAAAACTAATATCCGAAACTCATTGTTTTTAACATGACCCCAATTGCACCTGTGAAGGCGTTTGAAACCTTTGGGTAAATTTCCTTATGAATATAACCTTACTAAAAGCGAAAATTCACCGTGCCACCGTTACTGGAGCGGACCTCGATTATGAAGGGTCCATATCTGTCGACCGGACCTTACTCAAAGCAGCGAACTTGCGTGAGTTCGAGCGAGTGGATATCTATAACTGTAGCAACGGCGAACGATTTTCCACCTACATCATTTTAGGAGAGCCCGGAGAAGTAGCCCTGAATGGTGCGGCCGCACGCAAAGTATTGCCCGGCGACGAGGTGATCATAGCTGCCTACGCCCAGATGAGTGAGAAGGAAGCAGAATCCTTCGACCCCTCGGTCGTCCTGGTCCACAAAGACAACAGCATCAAATCGATTAAACAAAAAGCGATTGAAGAGGTAACCCAGCAGCCTCAAAATATTGAGATGTGATGAATAGCAAGGCGCAAGCTGAATCTAGTGAGGGAGCTTAGGTTGCTACGTGACTAAACGGATGAAAGCTTGGAACGAAGCTATTCGCGCATGTTGATGTTAGTCTTCAAAAGGGTGCTGGAATCAGTCCAGGCTTAGTATGTACTAGATTTAGCTTATTCTTTCTTTTAAAACCCACTCTTTTGAAGGCGGTTGAAATGTTAGGATTGATCGAGATTGAGGCATAGGCAAAGTGGGACAAACAAGTATTTCCCAATGTCTTCAGAATCCACTCCACGTACTTTAGTCAAACACGCCTTAGCGAGCGACTCAGCTCAAGATTCCATCCTGATTCAGGGTTGGGTGCGAACGAAGCGCGGCTCAAAAGCATTTTCCTTTCTTGAGATCAACGATGGTTCCTGCCTCAAAAACCTGCAGGTCATTGTAGATGCCTCGCTGCCCGACTATTCGAATGTAGAGCGAGCAACTACCGGTGCGTCGGTGAGTATCACTGGTAAATTGGTGGAGTCACAGGGCAAAGGTCAGAGTTGGGAGGTGGTTGCTGATACCGTTACGGTGGTGGGTGAATCTGAAGCCGACTATCCCCTGCAGAAGAAAGGGCACTCCCTGGAATTTCTCCGGGAGGTAGCTCACTTGCGTCCACGCTCCAATTTGTTTGGCAGCGTATTTCGGGTTCGCAGTCGAGTGGCCTACGCCATCCACAACTTTTTCCAGGAGCGGGAGTTTATTTATGTGCATACGCCAATCATTACTGCCAGCGATTGTGAAGGGGCAGGGGAGATGTTTCGCGTATCGACCTTAGACCTGGATGACTTGCCACTAGATGAGAGCGAGGTCGATTTCTCAAAAGACTTTTTCGGACGCCCTACCTATCTGACTGTGAGCGGTCAGCTCGAAGGTGAAGTCTTCGCATCAGCGCTATCCAACATCTATACCTTTGGCCCAACTTTCCGTGCCGAAAATTCGAATACAAGTCGACATGCCAACGAATTCTGGATGATCGAACCTGAAGTCGCGTTTTGTGACTTGGAAGGCGATATGGACTTAGCTGAAGACTTTGTGAAACACCTGGTCAAGGACCCCTTGGAACACTGCACCGAAGAATTGGAATTCTTTAATCGCTTTGTCGACAAGGGACTGATCGAGCGCCTGAAGTTTATAGCCGAGCGTCCCTTTATCCGCGTCAGCTACACCGAAGCCGTCGAGCTTCTTGAGAAGAGTGGTAAGAAATTTGAATACCCAGTTGAGTACGGAGCCAATCTGCAGTCTGAGCACGAACGCTACCTGACTGAGGAACACTTTCAATGCCCGGTCACCGTCTACAATTACCCTAAGGAGATTAAGCCGTTTTACATGCGCCTCAACAACGATGATAAAACCGTTGCAGCCATGGATGTCCTAGTGCCCGGCATCGGTGAAATCGTGGGAGGTAGCCAACGAGAAGAGCGCCTTGATCTGCTCGATGCCAACTTCGAAGCCCACGGCATTTCCAAAGAAGACTACTGGTGGTTCCGCGACCTACGTCGTTATGGTTCCGTCCCACACAGTGGCTTCGGTCTAGGCTTCGAACGTATGCTCATGCTCGTCACCGGAGTCGGCAACATCCGCGACGTGATCCCCTTTGCTCGGACTCCGGGTAATGCGGAGTTTTAAGATTGATATGAGCCGGAGATCTTCAAAAACGATTTTTCCACGACGGATAAATAGAATAAATTACCTGATTCGCTTTCTTCTCTTTGCTGCCGCCATGCTAGCCTATTATGTATGCGCAATATATGGAATTGATCGTCTACCTGAGAATTTGAGTCTGGCAATTTTTCTGCCCTTGTTATTTTTAATCTTTATACTACGGCTTCCGTTCATGGACATTCCGAGAATTCGTAGCGCTGGATATAGTCCTTGGCTCCTTCTCTTGGGACTCATCCCTGGAGTTGGATTTATCCTTCAGATATTATTGTTTGTAATACCTCCAGATGACACTTGGTAGTCTTCGTCTAAATAATTCCTAAAATCTCAATCAGGATACTCTGGTTACTTCACTCCCACTGATCCTCTGACGGAGCGGTGAAGTGATTGTAGATCGGTTGCTGGGAGCTGCGCAGGGCATGAGCCAGGCGATGCAGATTGACGGACACAATCTCGCCCATGGATTCGCAGGCTTCGAAAGGGGAGTGTTTGTAGAACCCAGCCAGGGATGTGCGAAGCTGTTTCACTTTCTCAGGGGTCGAAAGTTCGGTCGCTCGCATGCAGGTCAGGAGGTTTTCGAAACGGTGGTGGCCCAACTGCATACGTCGGTAGATATGAGTTTGCTCCTCGCGTTGGTATTGAAGGGAGGTGGCGATATTGAGGTGCTTGGTGCAAAAGAAAACCAGCTCGTTGTTCTCTTTAAAGAACTGAGGACGGTAAAAGTTGAGGCGCCCATTGTAACACTGCTGATCGAAATCCATGGGGCGAATTTTCAGCTGGATATCTTCAAAGTCAGGTGTGATATCGACCATGAAGTTGTAGGCTCGCATATCACCCAGCAGACGAATGAAACAGCGCTCGTTAAACTTCACCAATTCTTTGGCGATCCGCACAGATTTGAGTCGCTTGCTGTTTAACCATTTATCGATAAAAACATCACCCGGTATGCCAACGATGTGCTCCTCTGCCAAGGTGTTGTGATAGGTGAAATAGTGCATGCGATTGGGTGAGAGCAAGTGCTCTAGCTCCAACCCAAAAATACGTGATGCGTCCGCCTTCTTTATGTAATAGTAATCCTGATTGTCATTGTGTGAATTCACAATCCGGATACGGAAAGGGTTTGAGTTTCCGAAGGTGCAGAAATCGATACGGTCAACGTAGAGGTGATCCATAAAGCTCAGATCTCCATCCGTTTTCAACATGGCGTAGATTTTCTTCAAGCCTTGTGAGAAGTGCTTCATTTTCTCCGGCGAATAAACGACCGTGAGCCACAGGGTATCCTCTCCATCTTTGTCGTAGAGCGGCATGGCTTCGTCCCAATGAAGGAGTTGGGAATACCTCACGGGGAGCTCCATATCCCGATTGAAACGTGCCAGGTACTCGCGCAGCTCGTCTCCAATAGAGTAGGAAGGTTTTTTATCAGTCGCGCGACGTTGTGGGCCTAGTTTGCTCATTACTTTAATTGAGATGAAACCGCCCTTTAATTACGAACGCAATCGGGAATCACAGGATCCTCTCAGGTCGATTGCGGGCGAGAATAGACACTCAGGAATTTGAGACTCCTATTTTTTGATCGACCCCTAAGCTGCTTTTTCGAAACTCCACCTACTTATGTCCACACCTCGATTCTTATCACACGACCAGTGCAAACAAATTGCTCAGGAGTATCGTACTCCGATCTATGTATACGATGAAGCTTCGTTGAAACAAGCAGCTGAGGAGGTCCTGGCCTTTCCTGCTCCTTACGGGTTAACGGGTCGCTATGCGATGAAGGCCTGTCCGAACGGTGCGATTTTGACACGCTTCCGCGACTGGGGCCTGCATTTCGATGCCAGTAGTGGACACGAGGTGCAACGAGCAGTGCGTTCCGGCGTTCCGGCTGAGCGAATCAGCCTCAGCTCTCAGGAATTTCCAGACAATATAACTGACTTGGTGAATTTAGGCATCTCAGTTAACGCGTGCTCCCTGAAACAAGTGGAGGCATTTGGTGAAGCTTTTCCTGGGGGGAAGCTCGGTCTACGTGTGAATCCCGGTGTTGGCTCTGGTGGAACTAAGAAGACCAATGTGGGGGGACCGTCTTCCAGCTTTGGTATTTGGTACGAATTGCTCGATCAAGTTGAAGCCCTGGTTGAGAAATATTCTCTCCAGGTATTCCGGATCCATTCTCACATCGGATCAGGTAGTGACCCGGATGTGTGGGTGAAGGCGGTTGATCTTACTTTGGCTCAGGTAGAGCGCTTTCCTAATGTGACCAACGTGAATCTGGGCGGGGGCTTCAAAGTAGGGCGCATGCCGGATGAAGTTTCCACAGATCTGCAGGTTGTCGGTGCACCGGTCAAAAAGACCTTTGAAGCTTTTGCTGAACGCACCGGTCGCAAACTCCATATGGAAATTGAGCCAGGCACTTACCTGGTCGCCAATGCCGGTTGCTTGCTCGCCAGTGTGCAGGACAAGACCAGCACCGGTGAAGAAGGCCATGAGTTCCTAAAGTTGGATACAGGCATGACCGATATTCTGCGTCCAACCCTTTATGCGGCCCAACAGCCAATGACGGTGGTACCGTTGGAGGAAGATCCAGATCGTGAAGAGCAATCAGTGATTGTTGTCGGCCATTGTTGCGAATCGGGAGATCTATTAACACCTGATCCGTCTGACCCTGGTTTGCTTAAAGAGCGAGTCCTTACCCGAGCAAACATCGGAGACCTATTTGTGATCGATGGAGCCGGTGCTTACTGCGCTGGAATGCCAGCCAAGAATTACAATTCCTTTCCTGAGGTCCCCGAGGTTATGGTTTGCGAATCCGGAGAGATTGCCCTTATTCGCAAGCGCCAGACCTTAGACCAGGTGTTCCAGAATGAAGTGCCGCTGAGCTAAGCTTCTCACCAGATGGGAGCAACATCGAAGGCAATATTCTCTCGCAATGCTAATGCGTGATTTCTTGGTGTAGGAAGGGAGCTTGCTCCCGATTTCATCCTGCCAGGAATAGTAGTTTCGGGAGCAAGCTCCCTTCCTACATTTTAATTAGGTGTAAGTCCGCGTTCTTAGGATTTCGACGCCTTTACTTCCAAACCACGATATCGGCGACCCAGTGGTGAACTGACAGTCCCCGGTAGTTGCCGACCTTGAGCGCGCGAATATTCACGGCTGCCTGGCCTTTTACTTTTTTCCCCTGCTTGGTGAAAATTTCTTTAGCGTCTTCAATATTCGCAGTCTTCGCCACGACTTCCGCAATTTTCTCGTAAGGTCGGTCTTCAGGGGCGGTCCGGAAAACCTCATAACGATATTTTGCTACTCGGGTAGCATCAGCTCCTGGAACGGGAGATACGGTAAATTCCGCGATTCGTTTACCACAACCAATGACGGTCAAAATAAGACAAAGCGAGGTGAGAAAAATTAAATAGGAGCCCTTCATTGAAGTTGGTTAAAACGATTGAGTTTCTACCTGTCAAAATCTGAATACGTGAATTTTGGTGTTCGCCGACGAGCAAGTGTTCCCAAGATTATCAAATTTGTAGGGAATTGTGCCTCAGAATAGGCTCAGACCGCTTCGGTCATAGCTTCAGATTGCGAGGGAGAAGCGTAATGCGAAACAAAGGTTTCCAAGGTCTTCACTGAACTGCCAGCGCTGTCTTCGGCTTCCATAATGGATTGCACTTCGATGGCTCTATCACGGAATTGGCTGTTCTCAGCAAGCATTTGGACGCGGGAATGAACATTCTCAGGCCACCGCCGTTTTTTAAGTACCAGGCCAACGCCGAGGCGTTCCATCTCAGCTCCCCAGAAATTCTGATCTGCGATATGAGGAATGATGATGTGAGGCCGACCAGATGATAGCACGGATGCGGTTGTTCCCGCGCCACCGTGATGAATGACACATGATGCGTGGCGAAAAAGTTGATCATGGGACATTTTCCCTACGATTAGAATATCAGGCCGATCGACTTCGAGGGATAGACCAGACCAACCTGTCTGCACGATGACTTTTATCCCTTTCGGCCAGTTTTTCTCAAACCGATTCATGATAGCCTGCGTATCATCAAAGGCCACACTTCCAAAGGTTAGGACGGGGATACGTTCATCCTGTCGAAAGGTTGTGATGCGAATTTCTTCCTCTTCCGATTCCTTCGATTGCCAGCGCAAGAATCCTGTAAATTTAAAAATGTCATCCATTTCACCTCGGCCAGACATGAGGGCTTTGGAAACCGCCGTGAGTACAAGGTCGCAGGGGTGAGTGAGGAAATCTTTCGCTAGTGGCAGCTCTTTTTCCCTGAGCACTTTTCCGATGACGCTGTTGATAGCTCGATCAACTACAACGTTAGCAATTCTCCAGCATAGCATGTTCCACCGTGCTTGAATAGATCGTGGGAAAACGGAAAGAGGAGGAACCAATTCGGGTGGATAATCTGGAGAGGGAATCGTGTTGTGGCAGAAGGCGAAGGATGCAAATGGCTTCCCCTGTTTCTCAGCAATTACTTTGTAATTTGGGAACAGGTAGGAACTGACCAATACGTCATGGTCTTCCAGCGCTTCATCAATCCGGTCCAGAAGTTCAGAAAGAAATGGTACCGCTCCTTTGTAGATTGTTTTGAGTTGGAGAATGGGATTCTTAACCCTGTCCAGCTTGCGCATGAACTCGGTAAACTTTTCCTGCTCCCAGTCGGGTGGAAGTTGGACGTAGTTTAGTCCTGCCCGGAGCAATTCTTTTTTATAAAGTGGTGCAGAAGCAAAGGAGACTGAATGACCGGCATCTTTGAGGGCTTTACCGTAGGCGATCATCGGGTAGATGTCTCCGATTGAGCCGTGCGATGTGAGTAGTACACGCATTTATTTTATATCCTTCAACTAACCCTCATTCCCTCAACAGGTTTTGTATAACAATTTGTAGTCATTTTGGTGACTTTAAGATGTCAATCCGAGCCACCAGAGAGTCGATCTATTCCCCGGCCTTCAAATAAAGGAATATACGAACGATGACATAAACCACGGCAACAGCGGCTATGGCGTAGATGGCAAAGTTTTTGGAGGATTTGCCTTTATTCAATCTTGGGTCTTCTGGAGTGGTGGTCATGGTGTCTAATTAGAGCAATCTTGTTTGCTTTTCACTCATAGCCTGCAGGACCGAATCAAAATTTGCGAGGACTGTTTCAGGAGAGAATCTTTTGACCCAGGTGAATCCGGATTTTGAATACGTTTCTAGAATCTCAGGTTCGTTTGCCAGACGTAGAAGTTGATCAACCATATTGGCTGGCTCCTCTGGGTGTGCTGAGACTCCCGCATTTGCCTCGGCAAGAGATTCGTGAAGGGGGCTTTCATCGTCGCACACGGCTAGGATGGGGCAGCCGGCTGCAAGAATACTTAGCACCTTGCTTGGGAAAAATGCTTTTCCTGATCTGAGCACCTGTGTGACGAGGCTCACATCGATAGAGGTTAGAATGGCTTGGTAATCTGCGTAGGGAAGGAGCGGCTTAAAAACTAGGTTCTCCAAGCCGAGCTCATTGGCTTTTTCTGTCAGACGTACTTTCTCCGCTCCGTCACCACAAATCATAAGGGTAATTTTGGAAGCTGGTACGTTGCGCTTTTTCAATTCGAGGGCGGCATCCAACAATACGTCCAAGCCTTGCTTTGAACCGAGATTGCCTGAGTAAACTGCCAGAAAGGTATCGTCAGCTAACCCCAGGTCGCGGCGCACGCTCATCGCCGTATCTGTATTGCGAGCTGGTCGTTCTGCATCCTGACTGATCGGGATCCAATTGGGTAACAGCTTTACTTTTTGCCGAGGGAGATTCTTGTCTAGCAGAACGGATACCATGGCTGGGGTAATACCACTGACCACATCCATCCATTGGTAGGTGAGTGCCTCAAACCAGTATAGCGTCTTGATCAGCCAGCGTTGCGTGAGCATGCCTAGCCAGACTGCCGCATCGGGTTGTAGATCCTGAATATGGAAAATGACCGGGCGGCCTTTCAGCTTAGCGATAAACCCAATGGCTAATCCTGATAACAGAGGAGGTGCCACAACTACATAGACATCGGGTCGTTGTGAGAACAATGCCCGCAATACACTTGATCCGATAAAGGTGAGCTCATGGACCATCCGCTTGATGGCAGTAGCTATTACAGGGACATAGTGCCAACCGCGGTGAACGGTGACTGTTTTTATATCGTCGGTTCTAAAGAGCAGCTTTTCGTCTTCCGGGTTCTTTTTCCAAAGCGGATAATACGAGAAGGTGGATATCATTTCCACCTCATGGTCCTTGGCCAAATACTCACATAGACCTGTATTAAATGGTCCTATGCCGGTTGTTTCCGGATGATAATTGATGCCTACTACCGTTACGCGCATGACGGAGCTAGGGTTGCTTAAGGTTTAGAAAGAAGAGCAGGTGTAGGATAGCCTCCGACATGGCCTGGCATTTATCTGCGACGACCCTTCATATTGAAAGGCATCGTGTTTGCTGGGACGTATCCGCGATTGCGGCCTCTTCTCACCGGTCTGGCGATTTCCTGCTTTTGCAGCAAGGTGGTAAACGCGTATTCAAAATTCTCAATGGTCACGCGTTCGATCTCCTGTTCAATATAACCTTCAATTCCCTTTACCTGATCCATTTCATCGGCGGCAAAAAGAGTGATGGCATCTCCTTCAGTATTGGCTCTTCCGGTACGGCCGATGCGGTGGACGTAGTTCTCGGCGTTGCGAGGCACATCATAGTTCACCACGTGGCTGATTCCTGAAATATCCAGACCTCGGCCTGCAACATCCGTTGCAATCAGTATTTCAAAATCCCCGTTCTTAAATCCGTCCAAAGCTTTTTTGCGTTCTCGTTGGCTGCGATCAGAGTGAAGCGTAACGGCTTCGTGATTGTTCAGCTCCAACTTGCGAGCGACCACTTCTGCATCCAATTTGCGCTCGGTAAAAATGAGTACGCTTTGGTAGTCCATGTCGTTCAACAATCTGAGCAATAGCTCCATCTTTTGTTCACGAGCGACTGGATAGAGGCAGTGGTTAACGGTTTCGGCAGCTGAGCGGCGCTGTCCGACATCAACCGTAAACGGATTTGTCAGTGACCATTGAGCCAGATACTCAATCTCCGATGGAATCGTGGCAGAAAAGAAAAGAGTCTGACGTTTTCGTGGTGTAAGCTTCACGATGCGTTTCACATCCGGGAGGAACCCCATATCGAGCATACGATCCACCTCATCGAGAACGACTACTTCAATGTCTTTGAAGCTGATGTTCTTTTGCTTGTGGAGATCCAGAAGTCGTCCCGGCGTAGCCACCACGACATCGACTCCCTTATTCAACATTTCGATCTGGCGACCATAGCCGACACCGCCTTGGATCAAGGCAGTTTTCAGGTTGGTAAATTTACTGTAGGTGCGAAATGCGTTGGTGACCTGGTCTGCAAGCTCCCGAGTGGGCTCCAATACCAAGCAGCGTAATTTGCCGTGCGCCTTGAGATTCGAAATTACGGGCAAGGCAAATGCGGCTGTTTTTCCAGTTCCAGTCTGGGAGGAACCAATCACATCCCTGCCTTCCAAGACCACGGGTATGGCTTGCGACTGAATATTGGTCGGATTTTCGTAGCCGCTTTTCGCTACTGCACGAACGACCTTGTGGGATAGCCCCAGAGCCGCGAACGCATGGTCGTCTAAGTTCTGCTTTTCTGGGGATTCTGTAGTGGAGTCGTCCTCGGCCATAATTGTTTTAAAGAGTCTCGTCTTAAATTAAAGCCACACCAGAATCTATAACGGTGGAAAACCCAAGATCATTTTTTACCGTCAAATTACCGTATTTGCTCAATTTTTCCCACTAATGGGCGGCTATTGCCATGACTGGATCAAGTTCTTGAATGAAAAAGATTTTGATTTTCCAGACGTCGCCCTAGGCTTTGGTTGAATGAAGCAGATATTTACCTGCAGTCTTTCTGGTCTTCTCGTCTTTTCGGCCTGTGTGTTTGGACAAGATGACTATTTGGACGAGCCACTGGAAAAACCCGGACCCTGGTCGCTGAATATATATTTTGAGAACGATCTCTTCAGCGATACCGATCAGCAATACACCAATGGTGCTAAAGTGTCTTGGGTGTCTCCTGATGTGAGCGAATATGTTCACACCAACTTTCCAGTTCTAACTGAGTTCTTTGACCGGGAAGTGCACTTCCTTTCCGATGCTTACAATGTGAAGAATCTGGCCTTTTCCATCGGGCAGAACATGTACACTCCTGAGGACATTGCAGCTACTGAGTTAATTGAATCCGACAGGCCCTACGCGGCGTGGCTCTATTTGAGCGCCGGGTTCCATGCTAAGAATGACCGGATTCAGGATACCTTTGAGGTGCAGTTGGGTATGGTAGGTCCGGCTGCGTTGGGTGAAGAAATTCAGGATATTGTGCATGACTTCCGCGGAATTCCCAAAGCGAACGGGTGGGGGAATCAGATCCGTAATGAACTTGGACTCAATCTGGTTGGCGAGCGGCGGATTCGTTTGGAACCAGATAACACTGGGATGGGATGGGAAACGGATGCGATTGCCAGTGGAGGTTTTGTGATCGGCAATGTGAGCACTCACCTGAACATGGGGATCGAAGGTCGGCTTGGTTACAACCTACCTCAAGACTTTGGCACGACCCATATCCGTCCTGGTGGGGAGACAAATATCCCATTTCTAGATGATCGGTTTGAAGGCATGCGGCGCGAACAGGATTATGGGTTTCTGCTTTTTGCCTCGGTGGAGGGTCGAGCAGTCGCACGCGATATTTTTATGGATGGGAATACGTTTCGAGATAGCCATTCGGTGAATAAGAAACCCCTAGTGGCCGATCTTGCTCTTGGAGTGAAATTCAAAATTCGCTCATTTAAGGTCTCTTATGCTATGGTTCATAGAACCAAGCAATTCGACCTACAACCAGAGGCTCACACCTTCGGGTCGATGATGGTGTCATTCACTTATTGATCCACGCCAAGCTAAGTACGAGAGGGACTCAGAATTGAATGCGAGGATCGGCTTGAACCCGCTCAAGTAGTTTCGCTTCCGGAATGTCATTCACGGCATAGCTGATTCCGACACGATTGTTTTGTCGGTCCCGTGCCATTTCTTCTTCGCTATTGTAGGAACCAATTTCGTGAGCGTTGGTTACGATCTGTGCGAATTCAGCTCCATACTCCTTGGTGAGCAAATAGCTCCATAATACGTGCCTGTAAACGTCCTCTGGGAAATTCTTCTTGGCCCAACGCAACTCTCGAGACTTTTCCTCAGTCTCCTGACGAATAGCTAACAACCGAGGAGCCTTCAGTGGATGCTCGGCCACGAGGTCGAGGTCGCCTTCTGATAGGCGGCTGGCAAATTTGGGAGCGACCCTGTTCAGATCTTCTCGATCCAGTACGATCCTGGTCATGTCACCCGTCTTTCGAGTGCTGAATCGTTGAGGAAGGATCCCCTTGTCGCCGAAATCAAAGTAGACGGTCCCCTGCATTTTTAACCGACCTGTCGTATCCCCTCGGGCCAGGACTTCTGACAAATGATTGTAGATCCTCCGCATGGACTGATCGGGGTTCAGTATTGATATATAGCTCTCATACTCGGCAAAGCGGAGCTCAATGTTTCGTATCCGATACTGATTGCTGAGGAGCGGTTTATCTTCAACTCCTGAGGTCATGTTGATGTCACGCGCTAGAACTTTCAGCGTTCCTGCCGGGACACCCTGAAGCTGACAATTCAGCCAACCCGTATTTATCAAAACTTCCTGGTCTGTTCCGGTCGTGACAATGTCCAATTGGAGATTGGTTGCTTCTACTCCAAACGGAAACTTGATGCCAAGGTTCTCGTGGCTTACTTCCAGCGATTCAACGTAGCCTTGGCCCTGAACTATGCGGCTATGAAAATAGGTCAGTCCATTCTTTACCTTGCCCATTGAGTAGAAATAGAGACCAGCTATTCCAATTAAAAGGCAGACAAAAGAAACGGATGATAGGATAAGGATTTTTTTGCGTAGCAGCATAAAAATATAGACAAATCCGTAGCATGGCTTAAGCGGTTATACCAGCCCGTTTTGATTTCAAATCCGACTTGCATGACTAGATGGAGTTTAGATCGCGCATTATTAACAAAGGACATGCTTTTTACGCGAAGATCTACCAGTTGCCTTTGTAGGGATTCCACTAATTGTGTCTTTCAAACGCAGATGCGAACGATTGGGCTTTCTTCGTTCTGGAATCACGACAGGATAGGTAAACCGACGAAAAAAGCCGCTTATATTTCCCTCCTGATGTTTCTAGTCACATCGCTCAATGGGCAGATTACGTTCAGTTTTCATGATGGAGCGTCTACTTTAACTTCGGGATCCGACCTTGACACAGGTGGAAGTTCGTAAACGTCCCTCGTGGGCGGAGTAACTTTGTCAGCTGAAGCTTTTCTCTCCGGAGTGAGTGGGGGTACTGTTTTTAATGGCGCTTCTGACGGTTTTGGAATCAACGCAAGTGGCACTGGAGATAGTGCCCAACGATTTGATAACGATAATGGAATTGGGAGTATGGTTTTCAGTTTCAACGTTGGTGGCACCTTTAACACAATTGATTTTGAGTTTATTGAAGATGCTGCTGAGGCAGTCTTGTCTTTCGATGGAGGGAACTCCTATGACATTCTCGCGGGAAGTTCCACCGAGACTGCGGGAGGAAGTACTGATTTCCACACGATAACTGAAACGTTCATTGCAGGCCAAGAGATCACCTTAGCCGTTTCTGGGACTGCGGTTTCTGGAGAAAATTTTTCATTGCAGGCCATCTCAATCACCCCTTCCGCTATCCCTGAACCTTCTACGTATGCCCTGATTTTCGGTGGCCTGGCGCTTGGATTGGTTATGTGGAAACGTGGTCGCGCTTGATTGAATTTCCAGTCAATTGACTTTTTTAAAACCCCGGTTGTGACCGGGGTTTTTTGCATTTCATTCATCTCCTCCGGTTGAGGACGAGGGACTATTGGCTTCAGGAAATTAGGCATTTCCTCTTATGAAATCACCTTCAATGGCCTGTAAACTTGTTCTTTTTAGCCAGTTTAGGGCCTCATTCCTTGAGTGAGAGGATCTATGAATTTTTTGTAAAATTGAGAAGACTCATTGCCTTCGACTACATTGTTAGGACGGCACCCTATAGAAGCTAGGCCTCTTTTCATGAAGACCCAGGCCCATATTATAGTGTTATTTCTGAGTTTATGCTGCTCACCCACTGTATGGGCAATTTTCTATAGACGCTCCGAGTTCACTCTACACAGAGAACTTCAATGCCTATGATGGCTTTGGTCTTAGTCCAACCAGCACGGGTATTGATTCTAATTCCTGGGCCGTTTCTGGATTAAGCTTTGGCGATGTTGACTTCGGCGGGACGGGATCGGGATTGTCATTCCAGGAAGTAAATACAGGTGCTGCCGGTGCAGGTATCAGTACCTTCGAAACTTCGACTGGAGATAGGGCGTTGGGTGCCAGGCCTGCTTTCACTCAGGTTAGTATTTTTGGTTTTGTTTTCTTCGAATCCACTACCTTCCTTCCCGGCAGTTTTACATTGCGCCTACAGAATAACACTGGATTTGCGATTAAGTCCCTGGATATCGCTTACGACATATTCTCTTACAACGATACCAACTTTGCTAGCGCCTGGGGATTCTCCCACTCAGCAGACAATTCCGCTTACACCATGGTTGGATCTCTAGACTTCAACTCAGCAGGCACTGCCAGTGGAAGTCCTGGCTGGGATACGGTTGCGAGAGACACTGACATAACCGGTTTGTCCGTTGCCGATGGAGATTACTACTACCTACGCTGGTCAAATTCAGATACCGCGGGTGGGCTTACAGGCAATCGTGATCAGTTTGCCTTGGACAATATAGCGGTAAGTGCCGAGGTGATTCCAGAGCCGGAAACCTATGCACTGTTTGTGGGAGTGGCCTGTTTAGGACTCGTTGTGCTCCGTAATAAATGGGCGGTAATACAAGCGAAGCGCGCCTCCTGATAGATTTTTTCGCTTTTTTGGGTCGTGAGGGGCGTGGTTTTAGCACCATCTGACTCCAAATTCTGAGAAGTACATAAAAATCCCCCCTGAAAGGATAGGGGCAACTCTTAATCTATTATGGGGAATCACGGTCCTTCTAGATGTTGGATGCTGGTTATGGTATAAGTTAAGAATCTTATCATCGAGTTAACACTAACTTACATCCGATCATCATGAAAAAGCTCATTCCTATCATTGTACTTGCTGTTGTACTTGGTTCCTCAGCCGCCTATTCGCAGTTAAGACTAACTCCTTATTTGACGGTCCTCTTACGGGAGGAACATTTTACGGCCAACCCAGAGGAGTTGAATTGTTTGCCGACAGCGATATCGCTGATCTGAGTATTTTTGGATTAGGCGTTTCCAATCTTGAGCCTGGCAAAGAGGGCATGGATTTCGCTTTTGATCCTATTAGCGTATCAGCAGGCGAGTTCGTTTATCTCTCCTACGAATCTACGAACTTTAATAACTTTTTCGGTTTCAACCCCGATATAACCAACAACACGTTGCGGCAGGTCAGGGGCGTATTTGGAGTAGAGCTCTATAAAAACGGATCTGTGATTGATGTGTTTGGTGACATCACAATTCAGGCGGCGAATTCAGACCCATAGAAATTTGCCGACTCTTGGGCTTACCGAGTAGATGAAACTGGACCAGACGGCACTACCTTCAATTTAGACAATTGGATTCTGCCAGGAAGAAATGCTTTAGACGACGAAACATCGAATGCCACCGCAGAGGATCCCATTCCACTGGGAAAATTCTCTCCTGGTGAAATTGCTCGAGACCAGACCGGTGGCGTGGGCGCTACGCCGGAGCCTTCTACCTACGGCATCATCTTCAGCATTTTTGCTGTAGGACTCGTCGTATGGCGGAAACGGAATCGCCGAATCGCATAAGGTATTAGAAAATACTGTAGGCTACCGTGACTCCGGCCATAACGATGGCGACCATCGACATGAGCTTGATCAGAATGTTTAAGCTCGGTCCGGAAGTGTCCTTGAATGGATCACCAACGGTATCGCCAATGACAGTTGCCTTGTGAGCCTCTGACCCTTTGCCACCGAAATTGCCTTCTTCAACGTATTTCTTGGCGTTGTCCCAGGCTCCACCTGAGTTGGCCATGAACACGGCCAAGGCAAATCCGGCCGAAAGACCGCCAGCCAAAAGGCCAACCACAGCAGGAACTCCTAGTAGAATACCAAAAACGACGGGAACCAGAATCACCAACAAGGATGGAACCAGCATTTCTTTTTGGGCTCCTTTGGTTGAGATCTCCACGCACCGTGCGTAGTCGGGCTCATTCTCTCCTTCCAGGATTCCGGGGATCTCTTTAAATTGTCGTCTGACTTCGGCCACCATGGAGGCCGCAGCACGGCCAACTGCATTCATGGTAAGTCCACAGAAGACAAATGCCATCATGGCACCAAGCAGGAGGCCGATAATCACCTTGGGATTCATCAGGTGAACGTCGTAGTTGTTCACCAAGTCAATCAAACCAATTTGGCTAAGTTGTTCCACCGAGTTGATGACGGTGCCATTGGGGAATTCGAAACTGGATGACTTTGCTAAGACTTGTCCTATAGAAATGCGAATGGCTTCGTAATAAGAGGCAAGAAGGGCGAGAGCTGTAAGTGCGGCCGATCCGATTGCGAATCCTTTTCCAGTAGCAGCAGTTGTATTACCGAGAGAATCGAGTGCATCCGTCCTTTTACGGACTTCCGGGTCTAAGTGTGCCATCTCTGCATTACCACCCGCATTGTCCACAATGGGGCCGTAGGCGTCGGTAGCTAGAGTGATTCCGAGTGTAGAAAGCATACCCACTGCAGCGATACCAATTCCGTAAAGCCCTTGGCTAATATTGGAAATATCCAAACTGCCAGCTGCAAAGAAGTAGGCGAGGGTCGTTCCAACCATGATTGCCAGCACTGGAATGGCAGTGGAAATGAATCCAACTCCAAGTCCGGCGATGATAACCGTTGCGGGTCCTGTTTGCCCGTTCTCTGATATGTATTGGGTGGGTTTAAATTCAGCGGAGGTGTAGTAGGCGGTTGCTTTGCCGATAACAATTCCTGTCACGAGACCCACTACAATTGATCCCCAGATTCCTGCATAATTGGGGAGCCCGAGCCACTTGAGAATACCAAAGGAGGCGATGATTATCAGGATCGACGAAACATTGATGCCTTTTTCAAGTGAAGCCAGCAGCTCTTTCTGTGTCGCACCCGGTTTAGTTTTAACAAAGTAGGTGCCTACAATGGAGAGTAAGATTCCAACGGCTGCAATCAGCATAGGCGCCATCACCGCGGCTGACTGATGTGAAGCATGTTCGCCGGTCATATACGCGGCTGCCCCAAGTGCGGCCGCTGCGAGAATCGATCCGCTGTATGATTCGTAGAGGTCGGCTCCCATGCCAGCTACATCACCTACATTGTCTCCAACGTTGTCTGCAATAGTAGCTGGATTGCGTGGGTCGTCTTCCGGGATCCCGGCTTCCACTTTGCCCACGAGGTCAGCACCTACGTCGGCCGCTTTGGTGTAGATGCCTCCACCGACACGGGCAAACAACGCCTGCAGTGACGCTCCTATGCCAAAGGTCAGCATGGTGGTTGTGATGATTAGCAACTTCTGGTTTTCGGAGGCAGCTTCTACGAAATTGTTCAAGATCAGCCACCAGATCGATATATAAAGTAAGGCCAGTCCTACCACTGAGAGTCCCATGACTGCACCGCTGCGGAATGAAATTCTCAAACCTGCATCCAATGATTCTTTAGCTGCCTGAGCCGTTCGGCCTGATGCGTAAGTGGCGGTCTTCATGCCGAAGTAGCCAGCGAGACCCGAGAAGAATCCTCCCGTTATGAATGCAATGGGCAACCAGTTGTTCTGGACTTTCAGTCCAAATGAGAGAAACGCAAACACTCCAGTGAGCACCACGAAGACGATTCCCACTACTTTGTATTGTTGACTTAGATACGCCATCGCGCCCTTTCGAACGTGTTCGGCGATCTTGATCATTGTAGGATCGCCTTCGTCGCCTTTCATCATGCCCTTAAAGAACATCCAGGCGAAAATGAGAGCGATAATTGCAGCCAGGGGAACAGGCCAAAAATAGACTGAATTCATTTTGGTAAGTAGGACTTATTTGTGGATTGGGAAATAACTCGATCCTAGGTTGAGAAGCTTTGAAATTGGGGTTTGCTCCTAAACTGCACGACAGATCGGGTATGTTTGTGCCGGGAGGATAGAAACCTAATGTTGGTGGCGTCAATCACCTTGCTTGGTTTACCGTTGCTTTCTATTTCGTTTTTGTGAATGAATTGAATTCTAGTCCAAGTCTGCTAAATTTTCTAACCTCTGAGTCGGGCATTTGGTGATCGAATTCCGTCGGTAAGTTTTGCTTATAAAGTGACACTTTTCTCCTTTCTTTTCGGTCAAGTGAAAATCCGATTGCCCATGCAGTTGGTCAGAGCCATCTTTATTGGTTTCCCTGGGTAAACCCATAAACGAATATATAATGTCTGAAGAATTCTTTCCAAACATTCCCAAGATTCCTTACGAAGGTCCGGAGTCTAAAAACCCATTGGCTTTCAAGCACTACCTCCACAATGAAGTGGTAGGGGGTAAGACCATGAAAGACCATATGCGCTTCGCCGCTGCCTACTGGCATACCATGCGCAATGAATTGTCAGATCCGTTTGGTGTCGGCACATCCCAAAAACCGTGGGATGATCGTAGTGATTCGGTGGAAAATGCACAGCGCCGAGTAGGTGCCTTTTTCGAGTTCCTCGAAAAGATGGGTGTGGACTACTACTGTTTTCATGACCGCGATGTTGCCCCTGAAGGCGCGACACTTGCAGAATCCAACGCTAGTCTCGAAGCGGTAGTTGGGACTTTGAAAGAGCACCAGGACCGGACGGGGAAAAAGCTTCTTTGGGGAACCGCTTGTCTCTTCATTCACCCTCGCTACATGCATGGAGGAGGAACTTCCTGCAGCGCTGAGGTTTTTGCTTACGCTGCCGGTCAAGTGAAGGCTGCTATGGATGCGACTCTCGCTCTTGGGGGTGAAGGCTATGTGTTCTGGGGTGGGCGTGAAGGTTACACCACATTGCTCAATACCAATATGAAGCGCGAGTTGGACAATCTGGCACGACTGCTTCACATGGCTGTCGATTATGCCGCTCAGATTGGATTCAAAGGTCAGTTCTTCATTGAGCCGAAACCCAAAGAGCCAACGACCCATCAGTACGACTCTGATGCAGCAGCGTGTTTAAATTTCTTACGCGAGTACGGCCTCATGGATCACTTCCAGCTGAATTTGGAAACGAACCATGCGACTTTAGCCAATCACTCTATGCAACATGAAATGGTCGTTGCTCGTAATGCAGGAGCCCTCGGTTCCGTCGATGCAAACACAGGCCACCCGCAACTTGGTTGGGACACGGATCAGTTCCCGACTGACATTTACCTGACTACCGAGATTATGCTCGAGCTTTTGCGTATGGGCGGCTTCAAGGAAGGCGGATTGAATTTCGATGCCAAGCCACGCCGCGAAAGCTTCGAACCGGTCGATCTTTTCCATGCACACATTGGTGGTATGGATGCATTTGCCCGTGGGTTGAAGATCGCCAACGCGATCATTGAAGACGGACGTCTCGATGAGTTTGTGTCCAAGCGCTATAGCTCTTGGGATTCCGGAATCGGTTCTAAGATTGAATCCGGTGAAGTTGGATTCAACGAGCTATCCGAATATAGCCTCTCCAATCCGGAACCATCAGTGGAAAGTGGTCGTCAGGAGATGTTGGAGAATTTGATCAACGATTTTATCTAAGTCCCGTCATCGATTGAAACCGTTTTAATTTAGAGCAAAGGCGTGGACTTCACGCCTTTGTTCATTTAACCATTCTCCAAGTATGAATTACCTCATCGGCATCGACGTTGGTACCTCCAGTATGAAGACCCTGCTCATTGATGAGTCAGGAGTTGTGGTTGGAAGCGTAACCGAATTTTATCCTTTTGAAACACCCAAGCCGCTTTGGTCTGAACAAGACCCCGCTCATTGGTGGAAGGCTACCTGCGTATCGATTAAACGGGTACTTGAAGAGACTCGAGTGGAATCGAAGGATGTGGCTGGCGTAGGCCTCACTGGGCAAATGCATGGACTGGTCCTTCTAGATAAAGACAATCAAGTGCTTCGCCCGTGTATTCTTTGGAATGATCAGCGGACAGCGAAGCAATGTGCTGACATCACTGCGAAGGTGGGTGCTGAGCGCGTACTGGAGCTTACCGGGAATCCGGTCCTACCAGGATTCACGGCTCCGAAGATTGCCTGGGTGCGCGAAAATGAGCCTGAAATCTTCGCAAAGGCCGAGCGATTTCTCCTCCCCAAAGATTACGTCCGCTTTTTATTAAGTGGAGAGCATTTTACCGACGTTTCCGATGCCTCAGGTACATCCCTTCTCAATGTTGGTCAGCGCGATTGGTCCGATGAAATGTGCGATGCGCTTGAAATCGATCGCTCCTTTTTGCCGGAGGTTACTGAGTCTACCGTGGCTTCCACTCGTATTTCTGCTGAAGCAGCGGCGGCTACTGGCTTGCTGGAAGGAACACCGATTGCAGCTGGAGGTGGTGATCAAGCCGCTCAGGCAGTTGGATCGGGCATCGTGCGTGAAGGAATTGTATCCGCTACATTGGGGACCTCTGGAGTCGTCTTTGCACATTCTGATGAATACCGCGTTGAGCCGAATGGCCGGTTACATGCTTTCTGCCATGCGGTTCCGGGCAAATGGCATTTGATGGGAGTCATGCTGTCTGCTGCAGGGAGTTTTGATTGGTATAAAAATACCTTTGGTGGAGAGGAAGACCGTTTGGCGGAGGAGAATGGAAGCAACGTTTTTGACCTTCTAACAGAGCAGGCAGCAGCTGCGCCGGCGGGTTCAGAAGGGTTGTTATTTCTTCCCTATCTTTCAGGAGAGCGAACACCGCACCCGGATCCAAATGCCCGGGGCACGTTCTTTGGGATGACGCTTCGTCACGGTAAGGGACATATGACCCGCTCTGTTCTCGAGGGTATTACTTACGGAATGAACGACTCTCTGCAGTTGATGCGAAACCTGGGGCTGGAAATTTCAGAAGTTCGCGCTTCTGGAGGTGGAGCGAAGAGTGACCTCTGGTTACAGATGCAGGCCGACATCTATGGATCCAAAGTAGTCACGACCAACGTGACCGAGGGTGCAGCTTTTGGTGCCGCCGTTTTAGCTGGAGTGGCTTCTGGTGTCTATAATGACCTCGACTCAGCTGCCAGTCGGATTGTGAAAAATACTGGAGAAATCGAACCAGGAAACGGCCGGGACATATACGCTGACTTCTATCCTGAGTACCAAGCTCTGTATCCTGCTCTCAAGGACAGATTCGCCTCTATTGCCAAGGTTATTGATCGACATGTGTAAGTCGGTTTGTGCATCTGCTACGCAATAGGGAGAGTTTCTCTTATAAGCGGACGGGTCTAAGCTGATCCTCTAATAGTGGAACCCCATCATGCAACTAGCTTGATCACTGCAATCAGGTCTTGTTATCTATAGTGAGTGTTAGCTGCTTTGGAGCAGCATAACCGAAATCTCGAACCTCACTACCATGTCAGAAGACATACCACCGACCGAAGAATCCTCCTCAACGCCTCCTACCAATGATCTATTGGGAAACGACAGTTTTGATGTAAATGCGCTCATCCAATCGTTCTTGAAATACATCAAGGATCCGAAGCTCGTGTTGAATACGATACAGTCTGTATTCAAATCTCCCGGAGACTTCTTTGACTCTGGCAAAGATGGGGACATCAACCACGCGTTGGGCTTCTATCTGGTAACCCTATCTTACTTGGCGGTATTTTCTGTTTTAGGATCCCTATTCCAGGGAGCAATCTTGGGAATGTTCTTTGTGATTCCTATGATGCTTATCTTCGGACTGATTGGCTTGGCCTTGGGAGCGGTTATCATTTGGGCAATTGGAAAGTTTCTTGGAAAGGGTGATGGAACGTTGGCCGATGGTGCCAAGGTGTTTTCTTTTCTTTCATGGATAGGGCTCATTAGCAGTTTCCCGCTCTTTGTTTTCTTTCCAGGGTTTCTGCAGACTTTGATCTCAATCGCCTGTTTGGCGCTTTGGGCCTATCTGTTGATCCCTTCCGTAACTACGAAATTCAAAACAACTGCTACGACCCATTCGATTGCTATCTGGGCAGTTGCAGGCGTATTCGCCCTGATCTCTCTCATGGGTTTGATGCTCGGAACGGGCGCCAAAGTGGTGGCTGACAATTACGAGGATGTGATCGCGGATGCCGAACGAAAAGCCAAGCAAATGGAGGCTGAGTATCTGGAAAAATATGAAGCCGAAAGAGCTGCTGCCGCAGTCGCTACAGAAGAGGCCTTAGCTGCACAAGCGCAAGCACGAGCTGCGGCTAACCAGGTGGCGGATCCGAAAGATGAAGCCAACGCGTTCTCAAGGAGTTACGTGGCTTGGGTGAGGCCGAAGTTCCTCGCGAGTTGAAGCAGGCTTTTAGAAAGCTCAATGGTGCTTTAAAGGGGGCAGACTTCTCGGGCATCAAAGTCAAAGGACTGGATCTGCGAATGATCGATCTGGCCGATGCGAACTTCAAAGGGGCTGTGATGACGGATTGGACCTTTCACGGATTGGGTAACACTCCTGCATCGATCCTGGATGGAGCCAATTTTTCTGGAGCTGTTATGCAGCATGTAAATATGAAGGGCGTTTCCGCCAAAGGCGCAGATTTTAGTAAGGTGACCTTAGTTGGACTCGAGCGCGGAAAATTTGTCGTAGATCTCTCTGATGCTAATTTAGAAGGCGCGGACTTTTCCGACATCAAATTTACGGGCGATCCCAATGCCAAGTCCTTCCATTTCAATGACTCCAATTTGGAGAATGCGAACTTTGAGGATTCCAATCTTCCCCGCATGTCTTGTTTCAGAACGCGTATGCGCGACGCAGACTTTACCGGGGCCAACTTACAGGGAATGGTCATCAAGAAGGCAGACATCCGGGACGCGATTTTCAAAGACGCCGACCTTATGGATATGGAACTAGGATCCCAGTGGAAACTCGGTGAGCAATTCAAACCGTTTGACCATGATATGTGTTTGACGGAAGGAGCCAATTTCGCCGGCGCCAACCTCAATGGCGTTAATCTGAATTTCCGGAATCTCCGCTTTTGTAATTTCGAGGGCGCAAGCTTTGTAAATGCAGATCTCGAAGGCGGTAATTTTGTGGGTAGTAGCTTTGAGCATGCAGACCTGTCGAATGCTATTCTTAAACGAGCCAACTTTGCCAACGTAGATTTTAGCGATGCGAAATTCCGCAACAACGATTGGGAGCATGCCCATACAGCAGGTGCTCAGGTGTCAGGTGTGGCATCCAGCAATCCAGTTAACCTCCCTAACTTGCCTGAAGGCTCGAAAGCTCCTCGTCTCAAGTCTGGTAAAAAATCTGACCTGACGGAAAGCATGGTCAATGGCTCATAGCCGAGCTGGGTGGGTGCGGATCTCAAAGGAGTCTCATTTGAGCGACTACGGATCGACAACATGGATTTCACTGGCGCCAATCTGGAAAATGCAGTGTTCAACTTTGCCGAGCTTGGAAGGTGCAACTTTTCTCAGGCGAATCTGGATGGTGCCTCGTTTGTTTTTGCCCGAGTATTCCAATGTAATTTCAACGAGGCCAGTATGAAGGAGGCCAACTTCCATGGTGCTACGTTTGGAGACAATACCTTTCAACAAGCGATATTACCTGAGGCGGACTTTAGCTACACCGGACGGTCGAATTGGGCCATTAGCAGCAAGCTCAATTTTGAAGGCGCTGATCTTAGGAAATCGACCTTTGAGAAAGCACGCTTGAGTTATTTAGCTCCTTCTTACCTTAACAGGATCACGGCAAATACTCGGAATTCAAATGTGAAGAAGATTGGTCTAGGAGCTAGTTCTTCTTATACCGATTTTGACGATGCCGATCTTACGGATGCAAATCTACGGGATGCGGATCTAGATGAAGTGTCCATCGCACGCACCAATCTGACGTCGGTTGATGGCAGTGAAAGTAACATCTCCGGATTCTATGCCACTTGGGACACGATTTGGAAAGGTTCTGATTTTTCAAAGGCCAACCTAGCTTTTGGACATATTTGGCACAAGGACGCCAGGACCACAGATGGAAAATCTGACTTTGCTGAAGCCGATGTTCGGGGTTCTAACCTGTTTCGCTTTGCGGCGACTCCAGGAACCTGGTTGGGCCCCGTTGATTTTACAGATTGCAACTTTGCTAACAATCCGTGGAGACCTGCGGAGGATGTGAAAAGTGCCGGCGGAACTGATTTGGCAATGATCAATTTTGAAGGTGCCAAGTTCGTCGATGCCGACATGAGGAATTGTGGTTTTTCAAATACCAACCTGTCCGCGGCTGATTTCAGTGGTGCAGATTTGAGCTATAGCTCGTTCAGTGTAGGTAATGGTGTGCAAGCTGGAGGAGGTTTGGAAACGAACCTCGGTGATTGGTCAAAGCGCTACCACAACATCAACTTTAAGGGAGCTACTCTGAACGAAGCGAATCTGGATAGCGGCATCTTTGAGGGATCCAACTTTGGAGGAGTAAAGGCTCAGGGCATATACGTGCATCGCAATCCGAATAGTTCGACTCCAGCTGGGCAGGATTACATGAGCTACGCCTACAACGTGCCAGAAAATTTAAAATAACCTTTTCGAGATTAAGGAATAGAGAGAATATTTTAAGCTCCTATTGGGTATGCTCAGATTACTTCTCTTTGTTTCCTGTCTCAGTTCTGTCACTCTTGTTGCAACTGAAGAGCCGGAGACCACACTCGCATCTGCTTTCGAGTTCTGGGTGGGGGATTGGGATCTCACTTGGACCAATGCAAATGGAACTCTAGGCACGGGGACCAATCGGATCGAAAAGATTCTGGATGGAAAAGCCCTTCAGGAAAATTTCTCTGCTGCGAGTGGTTTCAAAGGGCGAAGTCTATCCGTATATAATCCCAAGACCCAGGTATGGCGACAGAGCTGGGTGGATAACCAGGGAGCCTACCTCAGCTTTACCTATGAAGTAGACGGATCAAAACGCAATTTCAAAATCGATCCAATTGAACGGAACGGAAGTATAACATACCAGCGGATGTTATTCCACGACATCGAGAAGGATTCCTTTTCCTGGGACTGGATGCAGATCCAGGATAACGGAGAGACTTGGAAAATCCTTTGGAGTATTTCCTACAAGAGGAAACCGTAATCAGCTTGGCCGGCCTTAACTGAAATGTTTTTTCAGCACCTCAAGGTCTAGCTCAGGGTATAGAACAAACCTATTGAGCAAGGCTGACACACGTTGTTGTGCTTCATCAATCACGCCCTCTGCGATATTGTACTTCACCTTGCTCGGTTTTCCAGCGTTGGCACCCTTGGTCAACGTCTTCGGAGTGGTGTTGGAAAGAATGAGTTTAAAGATCGCTGCGATCTCTTTCATTTCTTCTTCACCCATACCGAGACTCGTGATGGCTGGAGTTCCAACGCGTAGTCCACTGGTGTACCAAGGACCGTTCGGGTCGAAGGGAAGGGAGTTCCGGTTCAAAGTAATTCCACACTCGCGCACTGCGCTTTCAGCCTGGCGGCCATTTAGCCCAAAGGTCGTAACGTCGATCAGCATCAAGTGATTGTCGGTGCCGTCAGTAGGGATGGTGAGTCCTTCGTCGATCATGGCTTGAGCCATCGTCTTGGCGTTGTCGGCAATTCGTTGTGCGTATGCTTTGAATTCAGGTGCGTTGGCTTCTGTGAATGCTACAGCCTTGGCTGCCATCACGTGAGGAAGGGGACCACCGATAACTAGCGGACAACCTTTATCTACAAATTCTGCGAACTCCTTCTTAGAGAAGACCACTCCGCCACGAGGACCACGTAGAGTCTTATGAGTCGTGGTGGTTGCGATATCTGCAAATGGCATTGGGTTGTAATCACCTTCGAAGACACCTCCTGCAACCAGTCCGGCAAAGTGAGCCATGTCGACCATCAGTACCGCGCCAACTTTATCTGCGATCTCGCGCATGCGGCGGAAATTGATTTTCCTAGGGTAAGCGCTGTAGCCCGCAAGCAGGATGAGTGGTTTTACTTCTAAGGCTTGTTTTTCAAGTTCGTCGTAATCGAGCAATCCGGTTTCCTTGCTCACCGCGTAGCCGTAGCTGTCGAAGAATTGAGCGGAA
Organism: uncultured Opitutales bacterium; assembly: GCA_938075565.1. Taxonomy (GTDB): domain Bacteria; phylum Verrucomicrobiota; class Verrucomicrobiia; order Opitutales; family UBA2995; genus UBA2995. The sequence continues at coordinate 31,861 of CALJGU010000010.1, forward strand.
ACATTTTGACGATAGCCATGAGTCAGGTGACCACCCGAGTAGTAGTCGAGTCCGAGCATGCGCTGATTGCCCATGGCGTGACGGACTTTGTTCCAATCCTCGCGGGAAAGTTTGGCCGGGTTGGTTTCACCAAGCTCTTCCAGGCTGGGAACTCCGACGCGGGCTTGAAGGATGGCCCAGAATGCAATGAGATTGGCATCCGCTCCTGAGTGAGGCTGCACGTAGGCGTGGTCGGCTCCGAAAAGTTTGCAGGCCTGCTGACAGGCTTCGGTTTCCAAGTCGTCGACATTGTCGCACCCGGCGTAAAAGCGTGAGCCGGGAAATCCTTCCGCGTATTTGTCCGTGAGCAGGTTGCCCATGGTGGCTTGGGTTGCCAGGCTAGTGAAGTTCTCACTGGCAATCAGCTTTAGGTTGTTTCGCTGATCTTCCAGCTCCTGGACAATGTTGCGTGCGATGGTCGGATTGACTCTGGCCACTTGTTGAAGATTGGCCAGGTAGCTTACAAAGGCTGGGTCGGCACTGGATCCAGCTTGCTCAAGATATTCGGCAAGCGGTGTGGTTGTTGATGTCTCTGACATGTGGAAGCGATAGATATGTTTTTTTGATTCTACCCAGGCGCTCGATAGAACTTTGTGGCTTCCTAGCGGTTGATTCCGCTCTTGGTTGCGCCAGTCGCTTTAAAAGATGAGGATAATAAAATTCTTTTTGAAAAGGAAGTCAATGAAGCGCTGTGAAAAAGTGTAACTGGTTGAAGATGGAAGTCAGGAATTCTCAACCCTCTTCGTCCTCCTGCTTGTTGAGGATTGAGACCTCCTACTTTAAAACTATTTCCGTCTATTCTTTTTAATGTACTAAAAATAGGAGGCCAACTATTGTTGGCAAGTAAGAGGACGAGAAAGATTAGTTCATACGATGTCCACAATCGACCCAAACCCGGGATCAAACAGTCTCCGGTAAGTCTTAATCGCAAAGCTATCGGTCATTCCAGCCAGGTAGTCGCAAAGGAGTCGGGCTTTTTCTGTGTCTGTCTCGGCAGTTTTTAGGCGACCTTCAAGTTTGGGAGAAACCAGGCGTGGCGGATTCTTTCCCTTCGAGGTGTAGTTGTCTATAAGAGCCTCGAAAAGGCGCTCGAGCATGCTATCTCCTTTGTACTCCAACTGCTTGACCCGAGTACTTAGGAAAACGATTTCGAACATGATGCGCTTGTAGAGTTCGCACTCCTGCTTTTTGGCTGGATCGACGATCAACTCGAATCGATAGCGATTGGTGGTCTCACTCATGAAGTTGCTCCGTTCTTTCAAAGATGCCCCTTGAATGAACTGCCCAATCTTGATTCCGAGCATGGCGTCTATGTTACCCTTCCGGATGATACTTATGATACCTTCCAGATGAGCGGTGTCCTCGCTATCTAGCTCTACGCCCGAAGCCCATTTTTCGAGTTTATCAATCGTAATAAATTCTGCGCGGATTCCGTCCGCAATATCATGGATGCTATAAGCGGTATCATCGGCCCAGTCCATGATTTGGCACTCGAGACTCTTAAAACTGTTTTTCGCCTTGTGACCGGGCAACTTCGATTCCAGGTCGTGCCCATCAAAAACGAAATCCAAGTACGGCTTCTGGTCATCAAAGAGGAAATGATTCGCCGGGTTATCTCTTTCTGAAAACAGAGATTTGTATTTGAGAACGCCGTCGAGCAAAGCCCGAGTCGGGCGCATCCCTGAGCGTTTCTTTAAATCTGAGTAGATCGTTTCGGTGAGAAGCCGAAGGGTTTGGGCATTTCCTTCGAATCCTCCGTAAGGTCGCATGAGCCGATTGAGGGTTTTTTCGCCATTGTGCCCAAAGGGTGGATGCCCGAGGTCGTGAGAGAGGCAAACCGCTTCGACGAGATTCGGGTCTACATGAAAGTCTTCCCCCAGGTAATCGCTCGACTTTTTAAGGTAGCTGCAAATGGAGCGACCGATTTGTCCTACTTCGATCGAGTGAGTGAGTCGTGTGCGGTAAAAATCGTATTCGCCAGACTGGAATACCTGGGTCTTTGCTTGGAGTCTGCGAAAGGCTGAGGTGTGGATGATGCGGTCACGATCGACTTCAAAGCAGTTCCGGTAATCATCCGGTGCGCGCTCTGGAATGCTAGCTTGGTCGAAGTCCGAGTAAAAGGTGTTCTCCATCTTGGACCACTAAGGCGGCTCCTCCTTCAGGATTCAATCGGGAAAATGGATCTTGAGGCATAAAGCGTTCATGCTAAGCCATAGCTATGCCAAAAAAATCGGCTCTATCAGAATTGAAACGACGACTGAGAGGATCTGTAAAAACAGATGCCGATACTTTGTATTGGAAAAGTTTCGATAGCAGTAAGCTGTCTTTTCCAATCGAAGCGGTCATTCAACCCAAGAATGACCGAGAGATCGGAACGCTACTTAAGCTGGCGAATAAACATAAGGTCCCTGTCACTACACGTGGATCAGGCACCTGCCTCACTGGGGCCGCTTCGCCTAAAGAGGGGGGCTGGGTGCTCGATTTGTCCGGCTGGAAAAAGATCCGCGTCGATCGCGAAACGGGTATGGCGTATGTAGAAACCGGGGCCGTATTGGAGAACATTAAAAAGCGAGCTGAAAAAGTGGGCTGGTATTACCCGCCCGATCCTTCCTCCAAACGCTTTTGCAGCATCGGCGGAACGATTGCCTGTAACGCTGGTGGCATGACCGGTGCAAAGTATGGAGTGACCCGCGATTACATTTACGCACTGGAAGGATTTCTTCCAAATGGAGAATTCGTGCGTTGGGCCTCCGATGTGCGGAAGTATGTCTCCGGCTATAACATGAAAGATTTGTGGATCGGGAGTGAAGGAACCCTGGGTGTTATTACACGGGCGGTGTTGCGTCTCATTCCTAAACCGCCATTGCGTTGGACCTTATTAACGGCCTTTAAAAGTGATGCCAAAGCACTAGCAGCCATTCGTGCGCTGACCAAGGATCGCATTGTCCCGGCGATTTTAGAATTCCTCGACGATGAGACGGTGTTGTGTGCCGAGCGTCGGACAGGTAAGCCCTTCTTTCCCGGGGTGGGGACTACGCCCATGGTTTTGCTTGAGCTCGATGGGTACAAGGAATCGCTTGAGCGAGATCGCAAGAAGGTGCTGGCATGGGCCAAAGAAAGAGGCCTCCAATTTTCAGAAACCTACGACGATGAGGAGGCAGAACAATTGTGGGCGGTTCGACGGCAGTCTTCTCCTGCGATGTATGAGCTCGGAAATACGAAGCTCAATGAGGACATTGTGGTTCCGCTTCGAAAGACGGCTCATTTGATCCGCTTTGTGAACCAGCTTAAAAAAGAAACGGGCTTAGCCATCCCCACATTCGGTCATGCTGCCGATGGAAACTTTCACGTGAACATCATGTTCAATCGCGGTGATAAAAAGCAGGAGCGTATCGCCGAGAAGGCGGTGGTGAAACTGATGAAGACGGTTGTCGCGATGGGTGGTGCCATAACCGGTGAACATGGGGTGGGTCTTGCCAAGTCACCATTCCTCAAGTTCCAACACAACAAAGCTGAGATTGCCGCTATGCGCGCGATCAAAGAAGTGCTTGATCCGAACAACATTCTCAATCCTGGTAAAATCTTCGAGCCCTACATCGTATGGCAAAAAACCCCAGAGAAGGTTCAACTTCCCTGGGATCATAAGTGACGCTCCAAGTTGTTACTTTAAATTGAATCCGAAGCTTTGGCGAACACGAGTGGTGACGTCCTGGTTGTCTTTTCTACCAGGTTCGAAGCTCCATCGTCTAAGGCTGGTGCGCACTGATTCAGCAAATTCTCGGTGAGCGGCATCTACGATTCGGATATTTGAGACATTGCCTCTCGTAGTGACGATGTAGATGACTTCCACAGTCCCTTCAATCCGTGCTCGTTTTAATTCCGGTGGATAAACAGGGGCTGCAGTGATGATTGACTTAGGTGCTTCGTCCAACTCGCCAATTAAGAAGATTAAGGTTTCAGTCTCAAAGGCATCTGGATCAAACGAAGTATAGACCTTGTGATTGCCGGTTCCATGGCCTGGGTCCATTAGATTTCTGATTTGTTCGATGGTGAGTTTTTCAGGCTTATCATCCATCTCAGGTGGCTCATCTGGCTTATCATCCGGCTCCGGTGGTTTGGGTGGTTCTGGAGGATCGGGAGGAGGCGTCATGTAGATGTGCTGAGAATCTTCAGGATCCTCTGGGTCTTCTACCTGCGACGACAACTGCGTCAGCGGAATAATCAAAAAGAGTAATCCTGTTATCAGAATAGTGAATACAAGCGAAAGGGTCGTTCGACCGGACTTGTTTTCGTATATGGGATTGGGGGTGTGTGTCATGGCATTACTTCCTTATCTATGGGTTATTTGTTACCCCACTTAACGTAGAAGCCCCCGATAATATTAATACACGTACATAAAAAGGGGCCGCTTCGTTAGTGAAGCGGCCCGAATGTTTGCCGCCTGGATTATGCAGAATCCAAAGTGAAATTAAATGGGATTCGCACGCGGGTGTTTACGGCCTCATCATCTTTGATGCCAGGTTCGAATTGCCAGCGGCGAAGCGCTTCAATGATTGGCTTTTCAAACTCTTTGTGGGAGGCCTCAATAATTGATATACGAACTACTCGACCTCTTTTTGTGACAATGAATTCGGCAAGTGCATTGCCTTTAACATTCGCCCGTTTCATAGCGGTCGGATAAATAGGTGCAATTTGCAGGATGGGGAAGGGAGCTTTGTCCAAATCAGAAATCTCAAACGCGAGATCCAAATTCAATTCTGAATCATCGATTTCAAAGCTTCCGACATAGATGCCTACTCCTTTTCCTCCAGACCCAACATTCAAAGCCATATTGATGGTTGAAAGGCTCAACTTTTGAACCTCCTTCTTCATGTTGAGATCTTCATCTTTCTCCTCTTGTTTCTCTTCTTTTTTATAAGGCTCAATTTCCGGCGGCGGAGGTGGAGCCTTGTAGAGAGAAATCGTACGAACATCATCCGTGAAGTTGTTCTCAGATACGATTTGCGTTAACGGAATGGCGACAAACATTGCACTGGTTATGAATCCACCTAGGACCAAAGCCAGTATTTTAGTTCCACCACCTAAGAATGACATTACGGGCGGCGTTTTCATATTCCACACAATAAATGCTAGCCCTTTTTCAGCAACCACACCGAGGACTAATAAGGGTTGCTACTATCTGGAATAAGACAGTCGTTTCTAGGGACCCTAAAAAAAATGACCGATTCTTGCGAGCCGGCCTTTTCAAATCAATGGAAACGCTGCGGAATCAACTCTCGCTCACTTCGGAGCGATTGATGGCATTTACCAGTGCTTTCATGCTGGCGAGCTCGATATCGGTATCGATACCCACTCCCCAGTGTTGACCGCCGTTGTATTTCTGAATTTGAACATAAGCAGCTGCTTTGGTTCCGGATCCATACCCTATTGAATGCTCTGAAAACGAAACTAGATTGAAGTGTTTTAACTCCTCTTTTTCCAGTGCGTTACAGAATGCATTAATCGGTCCGTTGCCTCGGCCCTGGACTTGTTTGTCTTCGGCGTTCCAAGTAAGGCTGATATCGAGTTCGATTTCCCGAGTGGCTGAAAACCTGCCCAGCTCCTTGATGTCGTTCACCTTTAGTGGAGAATTCTTATCCGTATATTCCTGAATAAATGATCCCAGGATTTCATCAGGCGTCAACTCGCGTGACTGTGTGTCGGCAAGGTCGTAAACCATTTTCCCCAGTTCCGGGTGCATGGGACGAGGGATCTGGTAGCCGTATTCGTTTTCCAATACAAAAGCTACGCCTCCTTTTCCTGACTGACTGTTGATGCGGATAATGGCCTCATAGTTTCTCCCAATATCTTTGGGATCGATGGCCAAATAGGGCACCTGCCAGAGTGCTCCTGCTTCCGGATCCATCTGTTCCATGCCCTTGCGAATAGCGTCTTGGTGTGAGCCACTGAAGGCTGTAAAAACCAGGTCGCCACTGTACGGCCAGCGATCATGAACATCCATACGAGTACAATGTTCATAAATCCTTCGGATTTCGCTCAGGTTCGAAAAATTTAGCCCTGGTGCCACTCCTTTACTGTACATGTTCAAGGCAACGATGACGATATCCAGATTTCCAGTTCGCTCACCATTGCCAAACAAAGTGCCTTCCACCCTGTCGGCGCCAGCCATCAAACCTAATTCAGTCGCAGCTACTCCAGTGCCCCGATCGTTGTGAGTATGTAGACTTACAATGATTTGGTCACGTTTTGAGAAGTTCCGACAAAACCATTCGATCTGATCAGCGTGAACATTGGGTGTAGCCAACTCCACGGTCGCTGGAAGATTCAGAATGATTCTCTCTCCAGGTCCGGGATTCCAGGTCGCGAATACCGCTTCGCATACATCGAGTGCGAATTCCATTTCTGTATCGGAGAAACTCTCCGGTGAATATTGGAAATCGATCTTGGTATTCGGAACGGTTTCAACCAGTTCTTTGCAAAGCTGGGTTCCCTTAACGGCGATGTCTTTGATCTCTTCCTTACTCAAACCAAAGGTCACTCGACGTTGGAGTGGGTTGGTTGAATTGTAGAGATGGACAATGACGTTCGGTGCTCCGTCAATCGCTTCGTAGGTTTTACGAATCAAATGTTCGCGAGCCTGAACAAGGACCTGCAGGGTTACGTCATCCGGGATCAACTTATCGTCAATCAATCTGCGGAGAAAATTGTACTCCGTATCGCTGGCTGAGGGAAATCCGACTTCAATCTGCTTGAATCCGACATCCACCAACAGTTTGAACATCTCGAGCTTCTCCTCGATGTTCATGGGAATGGCGAGGGCTTGGTTACCATCGCGCAAGTCGACGCTGCACCAGATGGGTGCTTCATCGATCGTTTGATCGGGCCATGTTCGGTCGGGTAATTCGACGCCTTTAAATGGCTTATACTTGGTTATAGGTGCTTTTTGCATTTGGGCCTAAATGTGTTAAAATTGTGCTGCTTATTTGTTCTTTGAGTGAATTCCCGGTTATTAAAGTTACTTGCCAGAACCCGGGAAACAACGGGCATAGATATTTACTCCCCCAAGGGGAGCAGCAGCGAAAGGCCTAGTAGGAGCAATCCTAATGATGGGCAAGTGGTGTTCATTACTCTAAAAGAGGAAGGCTTTTTCCTCCAAAATAACGGCCTGAGTCAAGCCAACATTATTCCGTATCTTCAGCCTGCTTCGGTGGATCGGTCGCCGGTAGTGACCCCCCAGTTCGGATGTGTATATCCCTCTGCGGATAAGGAATCTCGATATTGTGCTCGTGGAATAAATCCCAAACTTCCAGATAAACAGCACTTTTAATATTGGTAACCCCTTTAGCGGGGTCAGAGATCCAGAACCGAAGCTCAATATCCACTGAATTATCTCCGAATCCTTTAATCGGGCATTGGGGAGCCGGATTGCTGAGGACTCGATCGCAGTTCAAAGCCGCTTGTTTACAAAGCTCCATGGCCTGGCGAACATCGGCGTCGTAGGAAATTCCTATCGGGGCCCTGAGCCTCACCTTCGTGTCTGAAAAAGACCAGTTTTCCACCTCATTGGTGATGAGGTTTTCATTCGGTATAAGATTCTCACGCCCATCCCGGGTAATAACAGAGACGTAGCGCGCGCTCAGTTTGTTGATCCAACCGTAAGTTTCGCCGATTGAGATGACATCGCCGGGCTTGATCGACTTATCCAGCAGCAAGATGACGCCGCTGATTAAGTTGGAGATGACCTTCTGAAGGCCAAAACCTAAACCAAGACCAATAGCGCCACCGAGGACGGTTAAAGAGGAGAGTGGTATGCCTAGAGACTGTAGCCCCATTGTTAGCGCGAGAGAGATCAAGACGACCTTCAGAATCTTCGCGAATAATACCTCCATGGACGGAGTAATGTTCGGCATCTTATGCATCTGGGACTCAGCTGCCCCAGAGAGCCTGATACTTATCCAGACAAAGAATAAGAGCATGAACAGACCTTTGATGACCCCGAGCAAAGTAATGGGAGGTGATCCCACAGGAAATTGGATTGCCTGGAGAGCATTCGCTGTAGGATCCAGTAGCTCAGTGATCCCGAGCAAGGTAATGACTACAATGATCGTCCCCAACAGCTTTTGCCAAAATGGCTCCTGGGTCATGCGATTGACCAGGACTATCAGAAACCAACCTATCGCCAGATTGGAAGCAGGGGAGAGGAGCACATCGTCGATGCCTCTGCTGATGATGTTCCCCTTAACCATAGCGTAAATAAGCACATAGGCTGCTGGCATGGTCAGGGCAGCAAATGCGGGTACCAGGGAGTTAGCGACCCAAGGTGAAGGAAACGCACCCAACTTTTTGTAGAGAGTTTTCTTTAAAATCGCCGCGAGAATTACGCTCACGAGGAGTACCGCCAGGATCGTACCTCCTTCCCAGAGGAATCCGGGAGAGCTAATATAGTCCAAAGCAGATTGGTACAAGATTTGCATTTGTTCTACCATGGGACCAGTTTCGGGAAAATGGTCCTTACATTCCAGTCCTAAAATAGCTTCCTAAAGATTTTTAAAAAGGGAGTTGATTTAGGGAGCTTGGTTTCCCACCTTTGATCCTCGGCCGGGTCCCACGGGTGCTCGACAGACGAACTCCGCCAGGACCGGAAGGTAGCAACGGTAGTCATGATCGTGCTAGCCGTGGGTAACCTGGTCGTCCTTTTCATTTTTTTCGCACTTACAAATATGGCTCAAGGTTATCAGGTTATCGCCCGTCGCTGGCGACCCAAGCAATTCGACGAAATTGTGGGGCAGGACCATATTACCCGGACCTTGAAGAATGCGATCACCAACAACCGCATTGCGCACGCCTATTTGTTTGTGGGTCCACGCGGCACGGGAAAGACCACTACGGCTCGTATGTTCGCCAAGGCCCTCAACTGTGAGGGGGGTCCATCGATCACTCCTGACGACGAATCAGATATCTGTAAGTCAATCATGGATGGGAGCTGCATGGACGTCATCGAGATCGATGGTGCTTCCAACAACTCGGTCGAGCAGATCCGCCAATTGCGGGAAGATTGCCAATACGCTCCCGCTCAGTGCCCCTTCAAGATCTACATCATAGATGAAGTGCACATGCTCTCGACGGGTGCGTTCAATGCACTCTTGAAAACACTGGAAGAACCGCCTTCTCACGTAAAATTTCTATTTGCCACCACGGAAGCTCACAAAATCCTACCCACAATCGTGAGTCGCTGTCAGCGCTTTGAGTTTCGCCCAATCAGCGACGAGCAAATCTGCTCCAAGCTCAAGACAATCGCCGATGCGGAGAAGATCAGCATCGATGATGAAGCTTTGAAATCCGTCGCTCGCCTGGCCAATGGCGGCATGCGTGACGCTCAGTCAACTTTGGATCAGCTGATTTCCTTTTGTGGGGACTCCATCTCAGAGGCCGATGTCCTAGAAGTGTATGGATTGGCTTCTCAGGAGCAGATTCACGAGTTGGCCACACTGCTCGCTCAGGCCAACTATCCGTCTATTTTATCTACGGTCGAAAAACTGGCTGAAGGAGGCAAAGACCTCTACCGCATTTTGGTCGATCTTCAAAACTACCTTCGCGAAGTCTTGGTGGATGGAATCAAGAGCGGTGGAAAGACCTCTGCTCTAGGCCCTCCCATTCAAGTGGAGAGCATTATGCGCATGAATGACGCGCTTCATCGAGGTGAGGCAGGCGTTAAGATGGGGCTTTCCCAGACGGTCAATTTTGAGGTGACTTTGCTCAGGGCTGTGGAAGAGAGCCGCACGCGAGCCATTGACTCGCTCATCAAGGAGCTCTCAGCAATCGCCCAGGACGCCCCCGAAACGTCCGGTCAAAAAAAAAATAACTGAAGCCCCACCGGTTTCAGACGAAGCTGAGCAAACAAAAGAGGCCCCGCTTGTAAAGTCTGCCTCTGACAAAACCCCGGACTCGCTGGATGCGAGCGTGGAAGCACAGGCAGAAGCCCTGGCTGCATCTTTTCCCGTTACCGATGCTGTGGGCGAACCAGACACCGTCAAACGGCAAGAAGCTGACTTAACGCGTGTCCGTGCCAGCCAGGAGGAAATTCAGCGATTGTTGAGTCAACTGCCAGAGCGCGTAAAAGACCAAATGGATGACCTGTTCCGTGCTCGATATACGCGTATCCAGAAACTAGATATACCCAAGGAAAAAGACTAGGCCGGATCTGGTTTTCATTTAGGACTGAAAGCGACTTAGGGGAAACCCTTAGGGTCCAATCGTGGGTCTCCGGCGTGATTTGCTATTGAGGTATGCACCCTAGTTCCGATTTAGTCTTAATTATGCCTTCGCTTACTGGATTGTTGTTCAACCGATATTCACCCCAAGCGCCTGTAGCCAGATATTTAGGCCCTTTGCCTGTGTTTGATTTGGTGTTTTGGACTCTGCGTCGCATCCGTCGTCGCAAGAGTCTATTTGTAGCTGGCTGCGCAGTGGGTGTGTGTATGGTGCTAACAATTGCCGTAAATTTTCCGACCTAACCCCGTTTGAATTTTAGTAGCTCCCGGTACATCGAATTTAGCTCTGGGCTCCTCTCTAATATTTAGACCTGAGTCCTCAAAAGTGCCCTGGCTCTCGTAGCCAGGGCAAATTTTTGTATCGGCAAAATGATTGACAGTCTCCATTTTGCTTCTAATATCAGCTGTATGGGTCCAAGCCTGTTTTCAAGTCTCTTCCTTTTCATCTTGGTCATGATTGCAGCAACGATTGCTGCGTCTGCTGCTCCGGATTTTGAATCCGAAATTGCACCTATATTTGAAGCGAACTGCTTGTCTTGTCATAATAGTGCCGATGCGGAGGGAGACTTTGTCCTGCAAACCCGAGCTGAAGCGTTCGACCATCCCGACGCCATTCAGCCCGGAGAGGCCTCCCAAAGTTATTTGATTGATCAAATAACAGGCTTGGATCCGGCGATGCCGGAAGGGGATGATCCGTTGAGCGAGGAGGAAGTAGATCTCATTTTTGAATGGATTAACGGCGGAGCTCCTTGGCCCGAAGAACGTGTCCTCAGGGACGATCCACCTCGAGATCTGGATTGGTGGTCGTTGAAACCGGTTCAGAAAACAAATCTCCCTGGAAACCGGACCGATAACCCCTTGGATGCCTTTGTTGACCAGAAACTGAAGGAGCATGATCTTGAGCCCGTTGGAGAAGCGGAGCCGCGGACCTTGATCCGTCGACTCAGTTATGATCTGACCGGATTGCCTCCGGTGCCGGAAGAGGTGGAGCGGTTTGTTGACGGTTATGGTTCAGCAAAATCAGAACGTTCTCGTGATGAAATCTGGAAGGCTTTTATCGATCGCTACCTTGATTCACCCGAGTTTGGAGAAAAGTGGGCGCAGCACTGGTTGGACCTGGCTCGTTTTGCCGAGACGCATGGCTATGACAAAGATAAACTCCGACCGAACGCCTGGCCCTACCGGGATTATGTCATTCGCAGCTTCAATGAGGATAAGCCTTATGGTCGCTTCGTCCAGGAACAGGTCGCGGGCGATGTACTTTTCCCTGGCGATCCCGACGGAATCATCGGACTTGGTTTCCTCGCGGCGGGCCCTTGGGATCACGTCGGTCACTATGAAGTGGGCGAGGACAAATTGGACGGGCGTATTGCCAAACATCACGACCGCGATGAAATGGTGTCCGCGGTATTCAATGTTTTTCAGAGCACCACCGTGCAGTGTGCCCAGTGTCACCATCACAAGTTCGACCCTATCAAGATGGAGGACTATTACCGGCTGCATGCAGTATTTTCGGCGGTGGATCGTTCCGATCGTATGTATGAGGGGCTGACTCCGGAACAGACCGTGGAGCGCAACCAGCTCTTGACCCGGATCAATCGACTCAAGCGCGAGACTTACAATATCAATGCCGATGTGGAGCGCGAGCTTACCGCCCGCGTATCCGGAATTAAACGACGGATCAGGGAGATCAAAGAGACCTACGGAACTGGGAATAACCCGCGCTTGGGTTTTCGCTCGGATGTGAAATCCAAAGCAGATTCGGACACTTGGGTTCAGGTCGATCTAGGAAAGAGCACCTCTGTCACGCAGATATTTCTCATTCCGGCTTTCGACGGAAAAAGTGAAAAGGGCTACGGCTTCCCACTGCGATATCGGGTGGAAGCATCGGATGATCCTGCGTTTGAACAAAACGTGCGCCTGCTCATGGATGCCTCCCAGGAGGATCAACTCAACCCGGGAACGGAAACGGTGGCCGTCGATGTCGGGCCGCCCGCCATCCAATACATTCGGGTTACGGCCACCCGACTGAAAGAAGAGTCGACTGGTCATCTGATTGCCTTGGGGGAATTACAGGCAGTCGATTCGTTTGCTGAGAAAAATTTTGCACACAACACAACGGTCACTTCCTCGGCGAGCCTTGAAGAGGGCGAACGTTGGAATCCCGAAAATCTGGTGGATGATGTGTTTTATAGGGGAGATTTTGACCAGGGTGTGTTTGAGGAATTGCGAGCACTCGAAGCGGAACGCGATCGCATCACAGCCGAAGTCCGGTCACCTGATATTGAGGCACGAAGGAAAGAAGTTACGGCCGAGCTGAAAGTTCTGGAGGAGCAGTTGAAGTCCTATCAGTCCAAATCCCTGGTTTATGCGGCCAATGCCAATTGGCCGAGCGTGGGTCGTTTCTTTGCCACCGATGGGAAACCACGCCCCATTCATTTATTAAACCGGGGTGATCTGGAGTCGCCCGGAGAGGAAATGAGTCCCGGTGCATTGCCTCTGTGGGATGGAGCCCCTGAAACCTTTTTTGAATCGGCAGACTGGCAGGAGGGTGAAGCCCGGGCGGAATTGGCTCGTTACCTGACTCGTCAGGATAATCCGCTGCTCTGGCGAACCATGGCCAACCGATTGGTTCAATGGACCTTGGGAAAACCACTGGTAGGCAGCCCCAATGATTTTGGTCGTGCGGGCATGGAACCCTCGCATCCTGAGTTGCTGGATTTTCTGGCGATTCGGTTACGCGATGATCCCCAGCAATCGGTGATGTCTTTGGTCCGTTTGTTGGTGAGCAGTGATACCTACCGTCGTTCCAGCCAACATGACTCAAACAATGCAGCCATCGATTCGAACAATCAGTATTGGTGGCGGGCTGATCGCCGGAGACTCACCGCTGAGGAATTTCGCGATTCGCTGCTCACTGTTTCCGGCGTCCTTAAACTGGAAGAGCGTGGAGGGCCCAGCTTCTACGACTTTGTCATCGAGAAACCGCAGCACTCGCCCCACTACGAGTACCACTTACACGATCCCAACGATCCGAATTCACACCGCCGAACGGTTTATCGCTTTGTGGTGCGCTCCCAGCCCCAGCCCATGTTGACCACGCTTGATTGTGCCGATCCTTCCATCAGTGTTGCCGTGCGGGATGAGTCGACCTCAGCACTGCAGGCACTCACCCAGTGGAACCATGCTTTGGTTGAGGCCATGGCCAAACGCTTTGGTGAGCGACTTAGCAACGAGGCTCTGCCTTCTACGGAAGCTGTGGTCAATCGGGCGACTTCCCTGGCATTGGGACGGCCGGCCAACTCGGATGAACTACAGTTACTTGGGCAACATTATGAAACCTACGGCGCCGCCAGTTTGGCCCGAGTAGTATTTAACCTGAACGACTTTACCTATTTGGACTGATATGAATCGCAGATCTTTCATTGGCACGATGGGTAGCATGGCTCTTGGGAGTATGTTCTTCCGGGATGGATTGCTCGGGTCTCCGGGCGTGGTTCAGCCTCTGCATCACAAACCAAAGGCCAAGCGAGTCATTCAATTGTTCATGGCCGGCGCTACCAGTCACGTTGACACCTTCGACTACAAGCCGCTGCTGGGACAGCGTGACGGCGAGTCCTGGGATCCTGGAGAAGCTGTGGAATTATTCCAGAGTCGTCCGGGTGCTACCTTTGCTAGTCCTTGGAATTTCAACCCCTACGGACAGAGCGGAAAAATGCTTAGCGATATCGTGGCACCCCTCGGGGAGGTCGTCGACGATATGAGCTTCATTCACAACCTGGTAGGTAAAACCGGAGTGCACAGCCAGGCCACGTTGCTACAAACCACTGGATTCAATTTTGCAGGCTTCCCCAGTGCCGGATCCTGGGTGTCCTATGCTCTCGGTAGTGAGAATGACGATTTACCTACCTTTGTCGTATTGCCGGATCATCGAGGCTTTGCCTCCAACGGTGCCAAGAACTGGGGAACGGGGTTCCTTCCCGCTCAACATCAGGGAACACTGATACGACCAGGAAACCCAACGCCCATCACAGATCTGCATCCGCCAAAAAGCTCGTTCATAACACCTGAGAGCGATCAGGCGGGACTCAATTTGCTGAACAGGCTCAACTCCATACATGCCGCCGAGCGGGAAGGAGATAACCGCTTATCAGCCCGTGTGCGGGCCTACGAATTGGCCGGCGCCATGCAGTTGAGTGCATCCGATGCTCTGGATGTGTCACAGGAACCTCAATACATCCAAGACATGTATGGTCTTGCTCCCGAAGGACCGGGAGTGAATGACAGTGTCCTCAACACCAAAGCCGAAACGGAATTCTTTGGCCGTAAGTGCCTGGTTGCACGGCGATTACTCGAACGGGGTGTTCGTTTTGTCCAGATCTGGAGTGGCAATGACAACGGCTTTCCCCGTCGTAACTGGGACAGTCATGAAAATCTTAAACGCGATCACGAGCCGCTCGCCTTGGGCATGGCTCATGGAACGGCAGCACTGATCAAAGACCTCAAGCAGCGGGGTATGCTTGAGGATACCATCATTCTTTGGACCACCGAGTTTGGCCGCATGCCTTGCTCTCAAGGAAGTGCTGGGCGTGATCACAATCCATTTGTATTCACAAACTGGATATCCGGAGGTGGATTCAAACCAGGGACCTATGGCGAGAGTGATGAGTGGGGATATAAACCGCAGGATCGGAGTAATTATACCTCCGTTTACGACATTCATGCCACCATCCTCCACCAGTTAGGTATCGATCATGAAAAATTGACCGTGCGTAATAACAGCATCGACCGCCGCCTGACTGATGTGCATGGTCACTTACTGTCCGACATGATTTGATCCGGCTCTCTTCAACCAGATTACCTCCTATGAAATGTAGCCTCCATTCCATTGCTTCACTTTTTGCCCTTTTAACTACATGGTTTCTGATTGGATGCTCAGGATCCGACGAAACATCAAGCGAGAGCCGTCCTCCCAACATCATCTTTGTCTATGTCGACAATTTAGGGTACGGTGACATTGAGCCGTTTGGAGCAACGACTATCAAAACACCACACTTGAATCGCATGGCCGCGGAGGGCCGGAAGTTTACTCATTTTTCGGTTACCGCCGGCGTTTGCACTCCGTCGCGTGCATCAGCCATGACGGGTTCTTACGCCCAACGGGTTGGCATGCATTTGAACGAACGCGATATTCACGTACTACGGCCGATTTCGCCTTACGGATTACATCCAGGCGAAATCACCGTGGCGGAAGTTTTGAAAGAGCAAGGTTATGTGACCACTTGTATCGGAAAATGGCATTTAGGAGATCAGCCTGAATTCCTGCCAACGAGTCAGGGGTTTGATTCTTACTATGGTATTCCTTACTCCGATGATATGACGGCTCGCACCTGGGAGCCCGATGGATCGGTTTGGCCGCCGTTGCCGCTTATGGAAAACGAAGTTGTGGTCGAAGCACCGGCTGATCGCGATACACTTACAAAGCGTTACACGGAACGAGCTCTGGATTTTATCGAAGAGAACAAAGAGCAACCATTCTTTCTCTACATGCCGCAAGCAATGCCGGGATCAACGCGATCGCCTTACGCATCGAGCGAGTTTAAGGGTAATTCAGAGGCCGGCCCCTGGGGAGATTCCGTGGAGGAACTTGATTGGTCACTGGGACAAGTGCTCGATAAGCTAGTCGAGTTGGGACTCGATGAAAACACCCTCGTTCTTTGGACATCGGATAACGGTTCTCCCATGTCGCGTAGAGAAGGGGAGCCTTATCGGGGTACGAATGCACCTTTGTTTGGTCGTGGTTATACCACCGCGGAAGGAGGCTTCCGTGTGCCGACTATTTTCTGGTGGCCTGGAAAGATTCCCGCCGGAACGGTATGCGACGAATTTTCTACAACCATGGATCTCATGCCTACCTTTGCAGCGTTGGCTGGGACGACAGCACCCAACGATCGCAAAATTGATGGGCATGATGTGCAAAGTCTGTTGTTTGATAAAGCCGATGCTCGGAGTCCGTATTCTGCTTTCTATTATTACCAAAGGGAACAACTTCAGGCCATTCGTTCGGGACCATGGAAACTATTCCTTCCTCGTGAGACCTCTCATCGCCACCCACATTATACAGGAACGGAGGTCGGTCCCACCGAGGCCCTTTTGTTCAATGTCGTCGAAGATATCGGAAGCGAAAACAACGTGGCATCTGAACATCCTGATATCGTCACCCGCTTAAGCGCTCTTGCTGAAATTGCGCGAGCTGATTTGGGAGATACGGATCGTGTGGGTGCAGGTATGCGCCCAATAGGCCAAGTAGCAAACCCAACACCGCGGGTAATGCAAAATAAGTAGGGCAAGACTTCAAGCTCTGCCGCACCTACTCGTCCAACAACAACGCGATCAAATCTCGCATCTGTTGTTTGTCGATAGCGTGTTCCAGGCCTTCCGGCATCAAGGACCGGTTGGACGCCTGAATGGAACTTATGTTTTGCCTTAGAATCGTTTCCTCCGCACCACCAGCTCGTTGCAGGGTGATACTTGCCGGTGACTCCGATTCGATCCGTCCGCTAACCAGGCTTCCATCCAGAAGCTCAATAAAGTACTGGGTGTAACTGGCCAGGACATCGCGGTTCGGATCGAGAATCTGAACGAGCAACGATTCAGCAGTTCGATTCTGGATCGTTGCCATGTCGGGTCCTACCCGTAATCCCTTGGTGCCTAATCGATGGCAGACCATACACTGCTGTTCGAAAATACTGCGCCCACGCTCTTTGTCTCCTACCAGGTCCAACGCGCTTCGGTAATCGTCGATCACGACATCCCGACTGCTGGCACCTTGTCCGAATAATTTAATGGCGTGGTTTTTAATATCTGTGGATGGGTGCTCCTTTAGCAAGTCCTGTCTGACCGATGTTATTTCACCCCGCACAATTTGATTGGCCTCCACGGCTTCCAACAGTTCACGGGTCCAGGATTCACGACTGAGAAGCGTTTCAATGGTTTCGCTGCGAACCTGAGGTGATTGTTCTGGAAAAGCTTCAATGAGTGCCGACCCTGTTTCATCCATTCCAAATCCAGATAGAACAGCGAGGGCCGATAATTGGATGGTGGAAGACTCGCTTGCCGAGAGTAGTTTGGCCAACGGAGTTGAAACGGTTTCATACGCCCCATGGGCCAAGATGTTTACGGCCTGTTTGCGTTGGCTTCCATTCCCAGTGGAGCCGCCCAAGGTTTCTATAGCTCCTTCGATGAGTTCCTCGATCAGCTTTCCCGTGGAGGGATCTTTTTGTGCAACACGGCTTAAGTTTGTCTGAGCACGCAGCTGGCCTTGCCCCAAGGCGAGGACCATGGATTGAGTCTTTGAGCGATCATAGTCGTTGATCAGTGCCAGGGCTTTTTGAATTTCTTCTTCCTGATTCCGTGCTCCAATCACCTGAAGAAGAAGTCTTAGAAACTCGGGACTCTGTTTCGATTGACCCGCGGCTACCTCGAGTATCTTAATCGCCATTTCTGGAACAGCGCTTAGCACGGCGGTGCGTATCCAGATATCCTCTACGTCGCGTTGGGCAATGCCAGCCAGCGTAGCCGCTACTTTTGAATCATCAACCGAACCCAAGGAGAAGGCGGCTTGAAATCGTACATGGGGATCTGAATCCTTGGCTAGTTGCATGACACGTTTCAGAATACCCGAGTGGGTTTTCAGATGAGGCTCAGCCAGAACAATCGCATGTTTTCTGACACCGCTGCTCTTGTCTCGAAGGGCTTTTTCAATATCGCTTGATTCCGATGCGCCCAAACCCTCAAGAGCGTGAAGGGCATGAAGTCGGGCCAGTTCGCTTTTGCTAGATTTAAGTAGTTCACGAAGCAGAGGCACTGCTGAAGCATCCTGACTCTGGTAAATCAATCGATTAGCGGTTTCACGCCACCAGCTGTTCGGATTCTCCAAAGTGGAAACCCACTCAGCCAAGGAGGCTTTTCCTAATTGAGGGGGCGGGGGAGCTTTGAAGCCCTTTGGAGCAAGTCGGTAGATGCGACCGTAGTTCTCACCACTACTGAAATCCGTTTTGGCATAAATATCATCCGGCAGTGAATCGGGTGTTTCGATAAACTCACGATACATGTCGGAGATGTGCAGCGTGCCGTCAGGTGCATTTGAAAAATTGGTCGGGCGAAACCAGTTGTCGCTTGAGCGAACAAACTCAGTCTCCTTATCTACGCGAACGGCGTTGAAGATCGCTCCGTCTTTTTCGAGAACTCGGCGGTGCACAATATTACTCTGCACATCGCCAACAAAGAGGTTTCCTTTGACTGAGTCTGGATAGGAATCACCGCGGTAAATGGTCACACCGGTGGTTCCTGTGAAGACATCGTGAGCAACGAAAGGCGCAGCATACACGCGGTCCGAAGCCAGACGCACTTTGGTGCGGGCCTTGCGCCAGGGCTCGGGAGGACTGATGCGGTAGACATCATCTCCCTCCCAGATTTCTGCCAGAATATTAGAAACAGGGAGGTAGGGGTTCCGTTCAAGGTAGTGAGAAGGTAAGACCACCTGGACCGCCGGTTTCGAATTTTCGCAGATGAACCGGTTACCCCAGTCATCGATCGAATTCCCGTATTGTTGCGAACCGGAAATGGTTTGGAATTCCAGGGTCTCTGGATGAAAGCGGAAATCTCTGTTGCGCAATGAAAGTGGTTTGGCGTCGGGGTCGTTGACGGGTCGAATATCTCCACTGCTATTTGAGCCTGCTCCGTAGATCCAATTGTCTAGCCCCCAGATCAAATTGTTGGCCGTGCCTTCATCATTGCGGAAGCCGAAACCGGTGAACAGTTTCTCGCGAACTTCCGCCTCACCGTCTCCATCCGTGTCTTTGAAATACCAAAGGTCGGGAGCTGCCACGACAAAGACGCCGCCCTTCCAGGGTAGGATTCCGGTGGGCCACTCAATGTTGTTGGCGAATACCTGGCTCCATTCGTAGTGCCCGTCGCCGTCTAAATCTCTTAGCACCCGAATGCGTCCATCGGGTCGATAGCTTACGCCTCCCTTCGAAGGAAACTTCAAATACTCGGCCACATACATCTGCCCATTCTCATCGTAGGAAATAAGTATGGGTTCCACGACATTGGGTTCAGCGGCCACCAGTTGCATTTCAAAGCCTTCCGCGACTTCAAAGGATTGGAGTGCTTCTTCCGGACTGCGGGATGGTATGCGGAAATCATTCTCCTCTGGAATTTCCCCGAGTAGTTTTTCCATAGCCTTGGTCAGGATAGCTTCTGCCTCTGGCCCCACATTGGATGCACGGTCACTGGTTTCGTAGCCGCCTTCCTCATAGGCGATGGCGGTGCCAATGTAGCCGGGGCCATATTCGCCGTAGGCAGCCATAGCTACTTCGAGGTCGGGCCGCATTGCCTTGGCGGCTAGCTGGTATTCGACAAACAGTTCTCCGGGCATATTCAACACACGCGCCTTACCTACACTCAGGCAGGAGATGTCGATGGCGTGCCCATCTTGGTATCTCCGTAGCCAAGCGAGCTTATCCACCTCGGTGAGGAATGCGTCTTCAGCCTGACCAGACTTCAATAGTTCAAGGAGCTTCTCCTCATCAATATGATCCGCTGGCTCCAGTCTCACCGGTTCTGTGGCCCAACCGATATCCTCAGCCGTGAGAGGATGTTTCAAAGTGGTGGTCCAGGCCTTTCGCATGCCTTGTGCCAGTCGATCGGCCAAAACCATTCGATTTTCCGTATCACCGTCATTGTATTTTCCTGCACCAATATTTCCGCCTGCTCCATTGAAATGCACATGTAAGGCTGCTGGCTGTCCTTGCCCACGAATGAATCGAGCAATCCCCGGAAAGTCCGGACTTGGAACGCCGGTGCGGTAGTAGCTTTGCGGGTGACAGGCGTAGTAACTCAGAACAGCCACCGGTTGATCTTCATTCCAGAAAGAAAGTAAGGAAACCTCGGGATCGATCACACCTTCCGGTTCGGCCCGAAGTCTTGGGTCAGTCGTTCGAGTCCAGCGCATTTCTCTAAATGTGCCGTCTTCCTCAAGCATCCGTCGATTAGAGGCGATCTTTTCAACTTCCACTTCTCCCCAACCATAATGAGTGACAGGTTGCGCATCTGGTAGGGCGTCTCGTATCGCATCCGCCGCGCGCTTGATAACGACTCGTGCAAAGTCACTTTGCAGTCGCGCGTAACCTTCCAGTCCCAGCTCCTTAACAATTTTCTCAGCTGTAAAATCGGCTCCGGGTGCGTCGTGTTGATGCAGCGCATGAACCGCAACATGTTGGCGATCGGTTCCTGCTGCGTAGGCTAAAGAATCTCGAAACACGTCCTGTGCTTCATTGGAAATTCCTATCCAATCAATAGCGCCCATGACGATGGGTTTTTCGATTCCGGTTATGACAATTCCACGAAAACGGATGGTCAGTTCGTTGTGATGGTGAACTTCGTCATAGGCCATCATGGAACCTACGGGTGGGGTTGCATCTACATCGAACGTGGCGACTCGAACTTCCTTGGCCTCGATCAGAGCGAGCGGAATAAAACAGATTGAAAGAAGAATGTTATATAAGCGTCGCATGGTTCTTATGAGATTGATCGAGAAAATTACTTTGAGTTTGTTCTGGCAGCTTTGTTGATGAGTGCCTGATTACGTTGGTCGTAAAGCGGAGGATCTATATCTGCCTCCCATTGATCCAGCATACTGCTCATGCCAAGGCCGAGCTCTAAGTTGGAGTCTATCAGGTTGTTCTGTTCTGCTATATCGGTTTCCAGGTTAAACAGAAATTGTTCGCCCGCAGGAGTGTCCAGATACTTCCACTTGCCCAATCGGACCGCGCGTTTTTCGACGACCTTGCTTCGATGAGGGTCCAAGGCGCGTCTGAAAAACAAAGGTCGCATAGTCAGGGCTTGTCCTCCTTTCAGGATAGGCATCAGGTCTTTGCCATCCAAGGGTCTATTTTCGGGAGGCGAACCTCCAGCCAATTTTAATAGCGTCGCACCCCAGTCTATAGTTTGTACCGGTATGTCAGATACGGTGTCTTCGGAAATGACCTCTGTCCATCGTGCGATCGCAGGCACGCGAATGCCACCTTCCCAAAGACTTCCTTTGAGTCCTTTGAGTGGAGCATTCCTCGCCAATTTCTCTCCACCGTTGTCACTGGTAAATACAATCAAGGTGTTCTCGGCAAGATCGAGTGCATCGATCTTATCTACGATGCGTCCGACCGCCTTGTCCAAACTCTCTACCATGGGAATGTAGTGCTTTTCTCGAGTTCCATCGTGCCAGCTGAATTCTGACTCTCTGTCTTCTGGCCCTTGGAAGGGGAAGTGGGGTGCGTTGAAGGATGCGAATAGAAAGAAGGGTTCTTCTTTCATTTCTTCAATGAACTGGACGGCGTAGTCCGCAGTTAGATCAGTCACATAGGCATCTGGATGAATCGCTTCGTCATTAAGAAACATATCATGTGTTCCCGTCTTATCGTAGTATTCGAAGTAGTTTACATTGCCGCCCAAGCAGCCGAAGAAGCGATCGAAGCCGTGCTGATTCGGACGCCAGCCTTCTTCATAACCCAAGTGCCATTTTCCTGTCAGTGCCGTTTGGTAGCCAGCGTCTTTCAGCATTGAAGCGAGGGACGTCTCTGTTGGAGGTAAGCCTTCGCCTGGTGCCTGATACCAGACCGCCCACTCCAGTCCCAAGCGTTGAAAGTACCGCCCGGTCATAAAGGCAGCTCGGGTGGGAGAGCAGATAGCGCTGTTCGAATAGTTCGACGTGAAGCGCATACCTTCCTGCGCCAACCGATCCAGGTTTGGTGTCTCTATATCGGGCGCGCCAAAACTGTCGATGTCACCATAGCCCAAATCATCGGCCAGAATGAATACGAGGTTTGGCTTGTCAGCTGTTAGAGAAATACTCCACAGCAAGAGGCAGCCTATCCTGAATAAGGCTTTTTTCACGCTACCTATTATACCTTTGGTTTCCAACCTTTGCGGTAAGGTTTCGTCCAAAGCTTCATTGCTTCCCGGTTATTTTTTATGCGGCCCGTTTCCTGATCTATGTCCAAGACAGATTTCGTGCGGTAAGCAATGTTGCCGAGGTGACACCAGTGGGTGCTCTTTTGGCCTTCCTCAATTTCCTGAGTGAGCGGGGTGCCTTTGCGGATCGCATCACACATATTCTGGAAGTGAGGAACGTCGCCAGGGGTTCCGGCTCGTTCGCTGATCATCCTGCCTTTGAGGTCATAGACTTTATAACCTGAGAAATCAAACGCCATGGCTCCGCCTTCACCGTAGAAGGTGCAGAAAGAAATATTCTCTTCAGGGCGGCGATGGCAACTGCTGCCATCCCAGGAGGCGCCCACTTCACCAAAATCAAACTGAGCAACACCGGTATCCGGAGTCTCCTGATCATCGTCAAAATAGTGCCTGGTTCCAAAGTAGCTAACCTTGGTCGGATATTCCACACCCATGCCCCAGCGAGCCAGGTCCAGGGAGTGTACCCCGTTGTTGATAATTTCCCCGCCGCCGTAAAGCCAATGCCAGTGCCAATTGTAGTGAATCAGGTTGTCTTTGTAGGGGCGTTCCGGGATCGGCCCCTGCCATAGATCGTAGTCGAGGGAGTCGGGTACGGAGGCAGGCTTGCCTTTGCCAATTCCTACCCTGGAGTTGATATACCAGGTCCGTGCATGCAGGATCTTCCCAATCGCTCCTTCGTGGAGTTGTTGCATCCCCTGAATCATTGATTCATAGCTGCGTCGTTGGGTTCCGAGTTGAACCTTGCGATCGTACTTACGGGCGGCTTTCACCATCAGCTCGCCTTCTTCGGGTGTATGGCTGCCGGGCTTTTCAACGTAGACATGTTTCCCTGCTTCACAGGCAAGAATGGTTGCGGGTGCCTGCCAGAAGTTGGGAGCCGCAATGGATAAGATATCGACTGACTTGTCCTCCAGGATATCGCGAAAATCTCCGGTCACTTTTGTCGGGATCTTTTGATTGGTGTTGGCCAATTTAGCTCCGGCCGCCGCGCGGTCTTTATCCACGTCGCAGACATAGGCGATCTCTACATTGGGCACCGCTTGGAAACCAGTGATGTGAGCCATTCCTCGCTTCAGGCCCATGACGCCGACTTTCAGTTTCTGAGAGGGCGCCTTTTGACCTTGGAGCGACGGGAGCACGGCGAAGGAGGCAACGCCTGCCAGACTGGTGTTTTTGACAAAGTTTCTTCGTGATAGGGTAGAATCTTGCATTGAGAATTGGGTTGAATACCTGTCTAAAGAGAACCGCATTGTGCAGTCTGTGGTGAGGCCGAACAAGGGAAAAGGATTTCATTCTCTCCTTTCTTGTCAGAGTCACCATGCTCCGACACTCTTACCGTAACTCTATGAGATTCATAAAAATAATTCCGTTCCTTCTCTTCATGTCCTTGCCTGTGGTTCTTTCAGCTGCGGATCAACCTCGCGTCCTCCTGATCGGTGATTCGATATCCATTGGATACACTCCCTATGTTCAGGAGATGTTTAAAGGTAGGGCGGATGTGCAGCGCATCAAAGGCAATGGACAGCATACTGCTACCGGGTTGGCAAAGATCGATGAATGGCTAGGCGATGGTGACTGGGATGTCATTCACTTCAACTGGGGGCTGTGGGACCTGTGCTACCGTCATCCGGAGAGTAACAACCAAGGCAATCGTGACAAAGAGCGAGGCACGCTCACGCATACACTGGATGTCTATGAATCGAATTTGGAGAAACTGGTTGCGCGGTTGAAGAAAACCGATGCTAAATTGATTTGGGCCAACACTTCGTTTGTTCCTGAGGGAGAAGCCGGTCGGATTTTAGGAGATGAACTCAACTACAATGAAGCTGCGGCTCGTGTCATGGCGCGCCATGGAATCCCAACCAACGATCTGCGTTCACTCTCTGCTTCCTTTGATGCCAGTCTGTTTCGCGGGCCTGGCGATGTGCATTACGTGGAGGAAGGCTCTCGACGAATGGGTATTCAAGTAGCAAATACAATCGAAACTATGCTTCCAGAAACCATTTTTAAGGTGGGGCTCATTGGCCTCGATACCTCTCACGTGACGGCCTTCACCGGTCGCTTTAATGAAACAGATAATCCTAAGCATGTGCCAGGTGCGCGAGTAACCGCGGCCTTCAAAGGAGGCAGTCCCGATATCGCCAGTAGTGCTGATCGTATAGACGGCTTTACCAAGACGCTCACCGAAAAATACGGTGTGAAGCTATACGACTCGATCGAAGAAATGTGTAAGCATGTCGACGTAGTGATGCTGGAGAGTGTGGATGGACGTCCGCACCTGGAGCAGGTCATCCCGGTATTTGAAGCAGGCTTACCCGTATTCATCGACAAGCCGATTGCCGGGTCGCTCAAAGATGCGATCGAAATCTATAAGCTTTCGAAGAAGCACGGAGTCCCTTGCTGGAGTTCTTCTTCCTTACGTTATTACCCAGGTGTGGTCGAAGTAGCCGAAGCCGAGAAGGGTGAGCTCAAAGGCGCAATGTCCTATGGTCCTGCAACACTCGAACCCACGCACCCTGATTTCTTCTGGTATGGTATTCATCCAACAGAATCGCTCTTCACTGTGATGGGACCAGGAGTGAAATCTGTCACCCGAACGTTTACACCCGACAACGATGTTATCACTGGCACTTGGGAGGATGGAAAAGTCGGAGTCGTCTATGGCATTCGAAATTCCAAGCGTGACTACAAGGTGACCGCCTTTGGCACGGACAAGATCGTCGAGCAAACCCAGGGCGGCGACTACACGCCTATGCTGCGTGAAGTCGTTCAATTTTTCCGTACTGGAAATGCCCCCGTTCCCTTGGAAGAGACCATAGAGATCTACGCCTTCATGGAAGCGGCCGATGTGAGCAAACGCCGAGGCGGAGTTCCTGTTTCAATAGACGAACTTTTGAATAAGAATGGATGGTAACCATCTTAGATGACAATGACTCTTGATACAGTTTGAAGAAAAGTTTCCAAGCCACAGATTGATCCATGCTAACCTGCAAGAAAACCTACACCGATATTCCGTTCGCACATCGTCAGCATTCACATGACGGGCACTGCGCGTTTATTCACGGTCACAATTGGAGCATCAGTTTGACTTTCGCCTGCACCGAGACGGACGAGAATGGGTTCGTCATCGACTTCGGGAAACTGGAGTTCATAAAGTCCTGGATCAGCGTCCACTTGGATCATGCCTGTGTATTCAACACAGATGATCCACAACGCGAAGCCTTGGTGAATGCGGCTGAGTCTTGCTGGAAACCCTATGTGGTCGACAATTGTTCCTGTGAAGGACTAGCGCAGCACCTATTTGAGCTTTTCAATGCTATGATTCAGGAGCGAACGGATAAACGTGTATCGATCGTCGAAGTTGAGATTCGGGAAGATTCGAAGAATTCAGCCTCTTATTTGGCGGAGTGATTTAACCTACCTTAAATCCGCCACGAGCCTCACCGGCTTTAACGGCACCAAAGTTTGCTATGAATCTAGGGTCTAGTGGGCGGCTATTTGGCATACTTAACCAAGCCCGAAACAAACATCGTTTTTCTTCCGGATCGGCGTGATCTACAAAGGCAGCACGCCGATGTAAGGTTACCCAGTTGTTGAGGAGTAGTACGTCTCCGGGCTCCTGACGAAAATGATAGGCCATCTTCGGTTCCTCGGCAACGGCCTCGAGAAAATCCATGGCTTCGATTTGCTTGGAACTGAGGTCGGGTAGTTCTGGATCTGAATGAGCTCGATTAATAAGCACTCGCAAAAAACTGCAGGCGAAGTGACCTTCCTGAAATGAGAAGATCGGCTGCTCACAAAATGTCTGTTTGTTTCCGAGATCGACCGTGTGTCGTTTATAGACAAACGAGTCCATGAGCACTTTCAGTAGGTCAGGTCGTCGTTGTGCGATCTCATTGTATAGGTGCATAGAGCTTATGAGCTCATTCTCTCCGCCGGACTGAGCCTGCTTCCAGCAAAGAAACCCAATGACATCACAACGGTCTGTATGAAAGGATAGTTTCCTGTTAGTATTTGGACCTCGGGTACGTGGGTCGTCTTTCCCGAAACCCGCATCGCTTACATCAAAGAGAGTATCGCCCGATTCATTTTGTGACAGTAGAGTCCCCAGCCCTGAACACCATTCTCGGAAACTTTCACGAGCATGATCCTTGTCGAGTTGATCTAAAGGAAATCCGCGCAGAAGTACCACACCCGGACCTTCTTCCAGCCGCTTCTGGATTTCGTTTTCTGACAGTTCTCCACAAATAGCCTCCCAATCTGAAGATGTCTCCAGTTCTGACCCTTTCCAGGCTCCTGGATGTTTGATCGTTTCCATTGCTACCTTCTCTGCCTCTTTGGAGCTCTTCGCGAGACTTTATTCCAAAGGGTAGACCAATAGATTTACCGAAACCATCGAGTGGAAGATGAGAACAAGTGCTGGTTTAAAGCATTTCTTTAACCTCGAAACCTAAGGTAGGCCAGAAACAGTTTCCTAAAGGAGGGGCTGCTGCGTACGTATTCTTTGAGTATATTTGCGAGAGAATAAGCCCAGCGAATTGGAAAGATAGATATCGCCATTGAATCTGCACCCCAAGTCGAAATGGGTGTCGGCTTTTGCCTTTTAAGTATCGCTCTTAGAATAGTAAATAAATGACCGAAATTAACGGGTGTAGCCATGGGCAGGTCACTTACTTCATCTCGATTGATTGTGATATGGGCACGGGCCTCGCTTCCACTTGGAGATTTTAGAAAGTGAATAAAGTTTTCAAGTGCGACTGACTTGAATGAGTCTGAGCTTATTCGATCGAGATTCCAGAGTCTAAACTCTCGAGCATATAATTGCAGTGAATCGTTAAATTGATTGCGCAATGACTCCACTTTAGGATCTTGTGTTGAATTATTGAATACGGGCCAGACTTCGCCCTCTCGCTCTACATACTCCTTCACGGTTCCATGGTCCGCGAAACAGAAGAAATCTTCGATCACTCCAGTGCATTTGTTAAGGTAGCGGGTGTTTCTTGATTCTAGTTGAGGAGATTCTTGCTGAAGGTAGCGTGCACGGTAGTACTCGGCTTTGGACACATTCCATCGGTTGTCCAAAATTCCCAGATGGTAGGCATGAAGCTCTATTTTGGGATCTAGGTCTGTTAGTAGCCTACGGATCATGCTTTGGAGATTGAGGCACCATCCCACATCGACTTTGGCAAACTTACCTTCCGCAAATAGTTTCTTTCTTTCGGCGTAGCGTTTGAAAAGCTGCCGGTTCCGGTCAGCGTTTTGTAATACTAGTTTAGAGATTTTTGGCTGCTGTAAGGTATCGAAAAATGCTTGGAACTCCTCAGTTGAAAGTGGACTACCATCTAGGTCGGGACCTGCATAACCGGATTCCTTAAGAAGTTTGTAGGCTTCTTCACAATTTTCAAACCCGAGTCGTTGCAGCAGGGTGGTTAAGCGGTTGTCAGATCCTGAAACAATTTCATCAATACTTTTGCGGTCGATCGAGGAAAGTAATGGTAGGAAGAGTGCCCGTCTTGCTATTTCGAGGTATATCAGTTCAAGGGAATCATCTGGATCTACTAGTTCCTGGGCAATTCGGTAAAACGCCTGCCCATCACGTGATAAGAAGTAGAGACGCTTTATCCCTTCTCGGCGAGCTTCCTGAATGACCCAGTTTACAAAGTCTGTGAATAAGGGAGCTACGCTGGAGGCAGCCACATCGTGTAAAGAGCCACCGTGGGCAAACTCACCGGGATTATTTGCCAAACGAACACTCCTTGAAATACCGGTGTAAAGTGAACGAAGTTCTGGGTCAGCATCCAAGCGATCCTGAGCAGTGCGTTCGAAATGGTTGGAGTCGCTTTCACTGTAATGTGTGGCTTGTATTCCAAGCTTACGGGCCGCCTTGAAATCAGAATCGAAGTTGTCACCTGTGTGGTGGAGGTTTTGTGCTTCGATCTTTTCCTATTCAAGGACGTGTTTGAATAGGTTTCCTGACCATTTTATGAGTCCTACTTTGCTGGATACATAAAGTTTGTCCGCCGGATCCCAGAAACCTAGTTTTTCAAGCATCTGACGAACCGTCTCTTCAGGTAGGTAAATGTCGGAGATAAATAGAATCCTGTGGGATTTGCGGAGTTCTCTTACTTGGTTAAGAGTAGTCAATATGGGGCGAACACACTCAAGTTCCAGCTCGAGTTCCGCCTGCATCATAGTTGCAGCGTCAATGTCCCATTCCGACAAGCTCTCCATGTGCCTGTAGATCTTTCCAAGGTCGATTTCCTCAAGTCCCTTTCTGTGGTTCTCTCGCACACGACTTTCAGTTTTAATTCTGTATCTTGCTAGTTCGGATATGATTTCGCGGTAATGACCGTGGGGTTTCTCTTTCAGTACTCGTTTTGCTAATTCGAAAAATAGGCCAGTTGACTGTGCAAAAACCCGTGTCAGGCAGGTATCAAATACGTCAAATGAGCAAACCGCCTCTGAGGTTTTCAGTTCTTTCGTTGGATGCTCCAGGACATGTGAGTTGGATGTGTGCTCTTCCTCTTTTGGTTTTCGTACATCCGAAGAGGCGGAAGTATTCGAAAGAGAAGAGGAAATTGGAGGCATAGATTTAGAGGAGTTGATGGTTTATCGGTGTAGATTCCGATATCCTGAATAAGCAGAAATTAGGACATGGATTCCTCTTTGAAGAGTAAGTGCACAGTTCATGCTTTGTTGGCGTTTACGTTTAGTTTCTCCTTAGTTTACAATTTTTTGGTCTGCTTCGTTGTTACGAATTCCAGTCCATAGAAAAGTATATGCTTGGAGCATTATCGAGTTGGTCTAATTGAATTCTGCCCAGAAGTAATACGCCCGGACCTTCTTCCAGTCGAATCTAAGTCCAGTGAATAGATCGTAGCACAGGTTGAAACTCTCCTTCTCAGAAAATATGGATAATTTTGCCACCTTCGGTTTGGAATCTTAGGACGGGACCTAGAGCCGCCCGACTAATGTGTGTGTGCTTAGAATCCAGTGCCAACGGACCTTTTATTGACGTGATGAATTCCGTTAATCGAAAGCATTATTATCTTTCACTGTATTAATGAGGTTGAATCTACCTCAGGTAGTACAGGTGGCATATCAAGTGCTAAATCAAGGAAGTCCCAAATGGGAATTACTGAAATTAAATACTGAAAACGAAATTATGAATCACTTGATAACAACACCTTCCAATACCTTTCAAAAGGGGAAGCTTCTTATGCTGTTTGCATGTTCCGCTTTCATAGGCGGAAACCTAAAAGCCGAGATAAATATAGCAGAGGACCTTAGCCTATATGGTTATATAGACATGGCTTACACAGACATGGATACAGCTTCAGGGTCGGAGACCTCTGTCGCTGAGTATGAGTTTGGCCTTAACTTTACACCGGAAGAAAGTGACTG
Source organism: uncultured Opitutales bacterium (assembly GCA_938075565.1). Lineage (GTDB taxonomy): Bacteria > Verrucomicrobiota > Verrucomicrobiia > Opitutales > UBA2995 > UBA2995. The sequence goes on from CALJGU010000010.1 coordinate 61,608, forward strand.
GTCAGCGGTAGCTGAAATCAGTTTCGATGGTACGGACGCACGTTTTGAAACGGCCACCATCACATTTGCCGCTAGTGAAGAACTGTCTTTTTCTGCGGGTAATATTCTCAGCTACCAAGGTTTCGAAACCTTTGATGCAACGGGCCTCTACCAGTTTAGTTACTCTGGCCCCAGCGTACTCTACTCAGCAGGTTATGCTGTCGGTGCGTCCATGGACTATGTTACAGACGACTTTGCTGTTGGGATATGGCTAGGCGATACGGATTCCGACGTGAGTTCAGAATTCCTCTTAGCTTACACAGGAGTGGAAGGTCTAACTGCGAAGTTCATCTATGCAGATGATCCTGGATATGAAACCATCAACTTCTGGGCGAGCTATGAAACTGGAGACCTGACTCTTGCAACAGAATATGTCGATACGGACTACGCAGGCTTTGGTGATAACGCAGGGTTCACAAACATAAGTGAACTGGAATCGATGATGTTTTTGGCTTATTACTCGTTTGGTAGTGCAGGACTCACCGGTCGCTATACCGATGCTGAAACAGATATGGGAGATTATCAAAAGGTCACCATCTCTCCCAGTTTCACATTCTCAGATAATGTCTTAGGATTGCTTGAAGTAAGTTTTGTAGATGACGGCGACACGGACCCAACTGAGTTCGCCGCAGAGATCATCTTCACCTTTTAGTCGGCCTACTTAATTTTGGGGCCCCTGGCCCTGAGCGGGCTGGGGGCCTTTCTAACACTTAATCCAATGAGCAGTTACCTGACAGCAAGAACCACCGTTCTTTGTATCGCCTTTGTAATGGCATTTTCACTTCAGCTTAGAGCTTCAGATTCGCCAAGCAAAGCGGAATTTGAAGCGCTCCAGGCAAGAGTGGAAAAGTTGGAAGCTACACTTGCTTACCTGCAGCTAGGCATAGAATCAGAAGCAAGCAACCAACTGGCCCCTGAGACAAAAAAATCTCTGTTAGATAATGTCCTAACGGTCATTCACAAAAGGGAAGACAACATCAACTACCCATGGATGGATTCACAATTATGGACGAATCTAAAACCTGGGTTAAGCACCGAGGCGGTGATCTCTCTACTAGGTCAACCCACTTTGAATGAACCTTCTCTTCACAAGCGAATCGACACTGTTTTCACCTATAAAGGAAAGCAAGTATCGACAGGAGATAAAATAACCGGGGTTGTCCGTTTTTACAGAGACAAAATTACCGATATCGAGCCACCAAAAATATAAATCAACCAAAACTATATAAAAATCGATGCTACATTTTCACAGCACCACACTTGGGCGAAGGTAGCTCAAAACTGAATTAGGTTAGGCAAAGTTTAACCGTAAGAATCATCAATAATATGAAAATTAAACTATTCAATTTCGCGAAAATACTATCCTTGATCGGATTGCTAACAGTATCAACCAACGCTAACAGTCACAAATCGGAAACGGTTAAAGTTGGGATCCTTCATTCACTGAGTGGGACCATGGCCATCTCGGAAACTTCTCTTCGAGACATACTTCTCTTCACCTTTGATGAGATAAACGCTTCCGGGGGAGTCATGGGAAAAATGATTGAACCTGTCGTTGCTGATGGTGCATCTGACTGGCCACTGTTTGCTGAG
>CALJGU010000011.1 GCA_938075565.1 uncultured Opitutales bacterium
CGAGTCATTATGCCCACTGTTCAACAGTATCACCAGACAAAATACCTGCCTGATAATTTTGGAAATTACCTGGAATTGAGCTAGGATTTAAGAGGAACACTTTAAAATCCTAACCCCGGCACAGATGAGAAACCGCAACCACTTAACTCTCCTTTCAACAATTGCAATTAGCCTGGTTATTGGCTTTCAGGTAAAAGTATTCTCCGCCGAGGAACAACCCAGCCTATATTACGATGCGAATATTCTAATTGCTTATGAAGGCGACTCCTTCCGTTTAGCTGATCTCCAAAACGACAGATACCTCATTTTTGTGAACGGCAAAAAGAAGACTTTGCCCCAGACATCAATCATTCAGGTTCAAGGAAGCCTGAAGTTTAGTGCGCGATACATAACGATCGAAGAGTCAGAATACACGGTTGAGAACCGATACTACCAACGGCTTTCAAATGAGTATAACCAACTGCAAAGCCTGCAGATGCCTTCTTCGAAACTCGGCATAGACAACACGGACTTTCAATTTGACTACGAGGATCGACTAATGGAGCTGGATATGGAAATGGCAGACGCGTTGGCTTTTCCTGACACAGTTCGCGTAAACCTTACTTTCACGCCGAACTGGACTCTCCAGAATTCATATCTCTTCGGTTTAGCTCATTTCTCAATTCAGGGAAAAAATGGAATCAGCAAAGGCATCAAAGGCCGAATGATCGAGCTCGACGAACTCATCCCAGGCGACACTCAATCGGTGAACTTTGATATCCGAGGAATGCCTGAGGGCTTTGAACTGAGCAAAGTCTCCTATCATTTCTATTCTGTGGGTGAAGAAATTCCCAATAATCTGTCTGAAAAACGTCGATTGTTGGACGAAGACGAGACCTACCAGTTTTTCATGCTGCAATACATGGCTGCGAATGAGGGTAAAACTCGAGGCCCAAGCCTCTACGAACCCTTAGATAAGGCATCGATTTCAAAATACCTGAGAGAAGAAGAAATAAATGAGGTCGTTTTGACCGTTCTAATTGATGAGGCGGGTAACACAAAGGATGTCATTATAAAATCAGGGCTGACCGAGTTTCAAAAGGAAATCTATGAGCTGGCTCGGCAAGTCCAGTTTTTTCCTACCCTGAAGAATGGCGAACCGGTTGAGCATAAAATCAATATCCGCTTGTCACAGATCATTTTATGATCGGTCTCCAGGGGCTTAAGAAGGGCCATTCCGCCTTTGTTTTTTAGCTGGCCATCCGTTGCAGCAGTGTCAACTTGTGCGGCTTCACAATTTTCATCATGGAATCCAGCACCATCAGAAATATCGCAATCATTGCGCACGTCGATCACGGTAAGACCACTTTAGTGGACAAGCTCTTACAACAAAGCGGCACGTTTCGCGAAAACCAGGCCGTTGAGGAGCGGGTCATGGACTCCATGGACCTGGAGCGCGAAAAAGGCATCACTATTAAAGCGAAGAATACCGCTGTTATTTGGAACGGAATCACGGTAAATATCGTAGATACCCCAGGGCACGCTGATTTTGGAGCAGAGGTTGAACGCGTAATGAAGATGGTAGACGGAGTGTTGCTACTCGTAGACGCCGCTGAAGGCCCTCAGGCCCAAACCCGCTGGGTGCTGAAAAAGGCATTGGGGCATGGCCTGAAGCCCATAGTGGTAGTCAATAAAGTAGATCGTGACCACGCAGATCCTGAAGCGGTTCACGACAAGGTACTTGAACTATTCCTCGACCTTGAAGCGAACGAAGAACAATTTAATGCTCCATTTCTATATGGAAGCTCGAAAGAAGGCTGGGCAGACCGCGACCTCGAAGGCCCACGTGAAAACATGGATGCTCTCTTCGAAACGGTTGTAGAAAATATTCCTGCTCCTGAAGTCGAAGACGCACCCTTCCGTATGCTTGTTAGCAACATTGATTGGAATGATTTTGTAGGTCGTGTCGCAGTAGGACGTATTCTGAGTGGATCGATCAAGCAAGGGGATACGATACATGCCCTGAGGAAAGACGGCTCCAAACAGCGCGTCAAAATAACCAAGCTATTTACTTATAGTGGAGTAAAGTCGTCCGATTCCGTTGAAGGGATTGCCGGAGACATCATTGGATTAGCGGGATTTGAAGAAATTGACATTGGAGATACTTTGGCAGCTAAACCCGATGCGGAATCGCTTCCCTTTGTCGAAATCGATCCGGCGACCATTCAAATGGAGTTCTCCGTCAATGACGGTCCTTTAGCTGGACGCGATGGCAAAAAGGTGACTTCCCGACAAATCCGCGAACGCCTGGTCCGTGAAACCCAATCGAATATTTCGATCAGCGTAGAAGATACGGACAAATCTACCACTTTTAGAGTGAACGCACGTGGAGCGATGCAAATTGCAGTACTCGTGGAAACCATGCGCCGTGAAGGCTTTGAGGTTCTCGTATCTCGCCCCAACGTTCTATATAAAGAAATCGACGGAGTTCGCTGCGAACCTATCGAGAGAGTTTGGGTAGAAGTCCCTTCCGACCTTTTAGGGGGTGTAATGGAATCTTTGAGCAACCGCAAAGCGACGATCACCAACCTCGAGCATCATCATACCGGAGTTACCGTTGAGGCGGAAATTTCGACACGTGGCTTGATTGGTTTTGAAAGCGAATTGGTTAATCTTACAAGCGGGCACGGAGTCATGAGTCATTTATTTCATGAGTATCGCCCATTTGTAGGAGAAATCACCACTCGCCTTTCAGGCACCTTAGTTTCCATGGATCAGGGCAAAGCGGCTACCTACTCACTAGAAGTACTGCAAACCCGTGGCAGATTGTTCGTAAAACCAGGTGATGAAGTCTACGCCGGTCAAGTGGTTGGAGAAAATCCACGCAACCAAACGCTACCTGTAAACCCGACCAAGGAGAAGCAATTGGATAACATGCGCTCTAGTGGAAATGATAAGACAATCTCCCTTACCCCTCCGGTCCATTTCAGCCTTGAAAGAGCCATTGAATATATCGAGCCCGACGAACTAGTGGAAGCTACGCCGAACCACTTACGCCTTCGTAAACGCATCCTGGATGCGAATCTCCGACGCAAAGAAGATAAGAAGCGCGCACTCGCCAGCTAATAGGCCAGTAAGTCTTTTTTAATTATCGCCTTGAAAGCCCGAGGCGTAAAACCCAGCCTTGGCGCCTTTAGAAAACGTCATCGAGCATATGATTATTAAGCCTAAAGTCCGCGGATTTATTTGTATCACAGCTCATCCGGAAGGATGCGCTGCCAACATTCAGGAGCAAATTGACTATGTCAAAAGCCAGGGTGCGATTGAAGATGGTCCTAAAAAAGTTTTGGTTATCGGCTCATCTACAGGATACGGACTTTCCGCACGAGTCGCAGCAGCGTTTGGCAGCAATGCTTCAACTGTTGGAGTATTCTATGAGCGCCCTTCCTCGAACGGGAGAACCGCTTCAGCCGGTTGGTATAACTCAGTGGCCTTTGAGGAAAAGGCGAAAGCTGCAGGACTCTACGCCAAAAGCGTAAACGGAGATGCCTTTTCCGATTCAATCAAAGAAGAGGTCATTGAGATTTTGAAGAAGGACGTAGGACCTGTTGACTTGGTCGTCTATAGTCTCGCAGCGCCCAGACGCGAGCATCCGAAAACAGGAGCCATTCATAAAAGCACTCTGAAGCCTCTGGGCGATGCCTTTGTTGGCCCAACACTCGATACCGATAAGGATACGATCAAAGAAGTCACTTTAGAGCCAGCTACTCAGCAAGATATCGACGACACTGTTGCGGTGATGGGCGGAGAAGACTGGGAGATGTGGATGAACGCTCTCGAAGAAAATGAACTGCTTGCAGAAGGTTGCCGAAGCGTCGCATTTTCCTACATCGGCCCAAAGGTAACCTGGCCCATTTATTGGAACGGTACCATCGGACGTGCAAAAGCCGATCTAGATGCAACTGCCAAGCGTATCGATGCGATGCTAAAGGTTAAACGAGGATCTGCATTTGTGAGCGTAAATAAGGCCGTAGTTACCCAAGCCAGCTCCGCTATCCCTGTGGTGCCTCTATATATTTCCATCCTCTTCAAAGTAATGAAGGAGAAGGGTCTGCATGAAGGTTGTATCGAACAACTCTATCGCCTGTATGCTTCACAAATGTATAACGGCAATGCCATTGATTTCGACGAAGACGGTCGTGCTCGTATTGATGATTGGGAAATGAAACCTGAAATCCAGGAAGCCGTTGCAGAGTTGTGGGAAACAGCAACCAACGAGAACTTCCAAGAGATCTCCGACTACGCAGGCTATAAGTCAGAGTTTCTGAAATTATTTGGCTTTGGCTATGATTGCGTCGATTACGATGCGGAAACTGAGCCAGAAAGAGACTTCAGCTAATTCCTGAGCTGACTTAGTTAAAGGAGCGACCGCAACCGCAGGTCGTCTTGGCATTGGGATTTTTAATTTCGAATCCCTTACCGTTTAAGCCATCATCAAAGTCGACGATGGAACCATCCAAATAGGCTAGACTCGTTGCATCCATAAGGAAAGAGACACCATGGCTCTCCAAGACATTGTCCCCGTCCTTCTCCATATCAAAGCTCATTCCATACTCTAATCCAGAGCATCCACCGGCTTCGACAAAGATGCGCAAGCGCTTGGTCTCATCGGCCTTTTCTTTCTGGAGTGATTCAATTTTTTGGGCAGCAGATTCAGTCAGTGAAATCATGGCGAATACAGATGTTGAGGAGGTTACTATTGTCAACCCCATCTGCCCATTCAGGTTAACACAGCATTTTTCATGCTAGTTTTACAATTGATCGCTTGAAAGTTGCGAATAAATAGCCTCTAGTTGTTTCATCGTAATGCATCTAAACGAAATTTCAGACCAGCTTAAGATCGACCTCGTGCGTAAAATTGCAGAAGGCGGCATGGGAATAGTTCATGAAGCAGTGCAAAATGGCGCAGGTGGTTTTGAAAAGTCCATCGCTTTGAAACTCATTCGTGAGGAATACTCACAAGTAAGGGATTTTCGGAGCAATTTTTTTGGTGAAGCTCAACTCGTGGCAGATCTTATCCACACCAATATCGTGCAGACCTATCACCTAGGTGAGTTCAATGGACAGTATTTTATCACCATGGAGTTGGTACGTGGAATCAATCTTAGTGAGTTCATTAATATACACAGGAGCCTGCGCAAAAAAATACCCATAGATTTAGCCGTTTTTATCGCTAGTCGTCTTGCCAGAGGCGTTTCTTATGCCCATCGCAAGCGAGACCGCCGAGGCCGAGAACTCAGTATCGTCCACAGAGATATCAACCCGAGGAATGTCATGCTCGCCTGCGAAGGAGACGTGAAGCTCACCGACTTCGGCATAGCGAAAGCACGCAACTTGATGTATAACCAAGAAGGTCGAAT
>CALJGU010000012.1 GCA_938075565.1 uncultured Opitutales bacterium
TGGGATTCTTTAGGAGAATTCTTAGCCCTGGCAGTATCCCTGGAGCATTTGTCCGATAGTTTCGACAATCCCAAAGCCAAACTTCTTGGCAGTACTCTGGATCAGGCAACTGGCAAGTTTCTACTCAACAATAAAGCTCCCTCACGCAAAGTGAACGAGCTAGATAACCGAGGCAGTCATTTCTACCTGGCACTGTATTGGGCAGAGGCATTAGCCGCACAGTCTGAAGATGCAGAGCTCGCAGCGTTGTTTGCACCTTTTGCTCAGGAGTTAGCTGAAAAAGAGCAAACGATCGTGGCAGAACTGAATGGCGCTCAAGGTGATCCCGTGGACATTGGCGGTTACTACCACCCCGTTGTCGCTCAAGCGTCTGCTGCTATGCGTCCAAGCTCTACGTTTAATGAAGCCCTTGCTGGACTGGGAAGCTAATGAGCTTCTTCAGGACTAACCTTTGTAGCTAGCCTTCTTAACACGCTCCTTCGCATCCTCACCGGTGATGAATGTGGATTCACCTGTGAGCATAGAAGTGGACTTGAAGACAGGATCATTTTTACGTGGACCACTGCTTCTTTTCTTAGGCTGAGCTTGCACATGCTTGTAGCGTGCTTCGCGAGCCTCACGCTTTGCTTTCCGTTCTTGAACCTTCTTGATAAACTCGGGATCTAAAGCCATATTTAAGAGCATGCTAAATTAATTTCAGGAAGCAATCTTTAGAAACAACTTATTGTACTTCGTACTGAACAATGGAATTATAATCCCACAATATGATACGCGTCGGGTTCGCTTCGTAGAGCTCTGCAGACAAATTGTGCGGAAAGAAATTCTTGTTCACCGCGAGTATGTCAGTGGCATGTTCGCTGAGGAATGAGGACATCGCAGTGGCACAATAGAGAGGCTTGGTTTCGGTTTTATACGGAGCACGCTTCTCTCCCATCTGCGGTCTTAGTAGATTGATAAGCCGTTTCGATTGCTCGGGTTCTATATCGAATTCGAATATTTCCACTTTGGAAGTTGGGAAATGATCACGAAAGGCCAAGTAATCAGGAATCGAAGGAATAGGATCTATCACTAAGTCATGTCGCCGCTTGGCAATCACCGGATACTCCGGCTTCCCATAGCGCCTGCTGGATCCCAAAACACGGTTCCATACTGTGGTGAATTAACTCTCAACACTGTATGAGCACACATGGATTTATCATACATGATCAACACATAGAGTTTATCCGACGGCGCACCCTCCAATGAGGCCAGCGGAATCGATTTCCCCTGCCAGTCACTGGGTAAGTTGGGCGCCGGCTGATGCATGCAGCCGGAAAGTAATAAAACCAACCCGCAGATCAGGAAGAAGAAAAGAGATTGTCTCATATTCATTTGTTAAGGACTGCCTTCAGCATGATCGCGCCACAACCAACGGAGCGAGTGTGGTAAGTAAGGGCCAAACTCCATTGGATTATGCCCTTCAACCCCCCAGACAGCTTTGACGTCGTAGTTCTTATATTTGAGTGCGGATACCATCTGCTGATTCGCTAAAAACCAATCTCCAAACTGATTATTCAAATCGTTTGCACCATCTTGGATGAAAACCCGAATCGGCTTAGCCGGAGTAGATCTAATCAGAGCAGGATACTGATGTCCCCCAAGAATATTCACAAAGGTACCATTTCCGCTGAGAACTTTTTGAAAATAATCGGGACGCATCCAAGCCGCAGTGAACGCACAAATGGCTCCAGAGCTTGTGCCGCAAATGGCACGGTATTCTGGATTCTCGGTCAGATTATAATCCTTAGCAACTTGTGGGATAATTTCTTCAATTAAGAAACGGGAATACGCATCCGTTACGGCGTCGTATTCTCTACTTCGATTTGCACGATCCGGCTTCTCACCCGGCCCCGTCATCTTTGACCCTGGATCAATTAATACCGCAATGGTCACCGGCATGGCTCCCTTATGAATTAGATTATCGAAAACCACAGGTATCCGAAACCAGTTCTTTTCATCAGCGTATTTCGTACCGTCTTGGAAAACCATCAAAGCAGCAGGCTTTGATGAATCGTATTGCTCCGGCACATACACAAGGTATTCACGGAATGTTCCGCCAAAAACCTTACTTTCATCCCAAGCATATTTGGTAAGCGTTCCCCGAGGAACTCCTGACTGACGCTTGGAATCTGGCCCCAGCAAACTATCAGGGCTTGGCGCTGCGAAAACTTTGGAAATGAATAAAAAAAGAAAAACGAGAACTGAGACTGAGCGCATAAATTATCAAAAAAGATCCATCTAGTTTCCTAATGAAACTTCATAAACTTTCCCGGCCAACATGTCTGGGAGCAAAAGCCGATTATTTTCTTCTTCTAAATAAAAGTCAGCAGCCGATTGAAACCCTTCCTGCAAAACCTCCACTGAGCTTCCGTCTTCTGAAATTTTCCATACTTTCGCCTGGGACCAGCTTGAAGCGTAATAATTGCCATGACTGTCTTGCTCAACGGCATCCGCTCCACGCAAATCACTGGTTAGGACTTTCAAATCATCACCGTCTTCCACAAGAAAATGCCCCTGGAAAAATGCACCCACCAACAGCTGTCCGTCTTTACCCACACCCACACCATTGGGGTTGGTCATATTAGAATTGGGTTTAATGACTTCAGAAACCTCACCATCCAACGATATATGATACACTCGTCCAATCATAGGCATCGCCTTCGCTTCTGCACTGTCCAATGGCCAAAGCCCATCGGGTCCGCGCATCTTGTTATTCGCACCCATATCTGTTACATAGACACCTTTGCCATCCCGGTCTACGGAAACGTCATTTAGATAACTAGGTGGATGCGGAAAGTCTTCTGGGGCCGCTAAAACAGATACTTGACCTTCTGAATTTACTTTCACCACGCGTTGCAAATCGGAAGCAACTAGAAAGCCACCTACATAGGCAATCCCCTTAGGCTCACTAAGACCCGTTGCAAAGACCGATACGTCCTCACCTTGAATTACCTTAATGACACCATCGCCATCTTCTCGACCATTCATGACCGTAACAAAGTAGTTATCACCAAAGCCCTTCGTAATGCTCTCAGGACGCTCACCTACATCAACTGGAAACTTCACACTGGGTCCTTCAGACTCACAGGAGCAGCCAACAAAGAAAGCAACGATTGTAGCTGATAGTAGAAGGGTTAAAATCCGAACAAACATTGAAGGTATATTCATAATAATAGGGGTGTTAAACCGCTCTCAATTAAGGAGCGAAGCGCTCGCCTGTCGACGAAAAATCTTAAGAAGAGATAAATCGCAACCAGCAACCAGCAACCAG
>CALJGU010000013.1 GCA_938075565.1 uncultured Opitutales bacterium
AATGTAAAAATAGTTGAGAAAGGTCTGAAACCCAGGAATAAATTATGCCGTTAACATCCAATTTTCCCTTATATTCTTTATTAATATGATAAAAAAACTTCAAGGTGCGTGAAAATTCTACAGGATCGCATCTCATATTTACTCTCCATAATATTTGGAATATTGGGAAATAAGAGATTGATAATTGATTTATATTTATTAAATTCAACACAATGAATTTTAACAGCACCCTATATCCAGAATTCCAATGGTCTTTTTCAACACTTGGTTGCCCGGAACTTACACTGGACGAAATCTGCGAGCTAGCCCGATCGTTCGGGCTCAGCTTTACGGAATTACGCGCCATCCAAGGGCGAGTCGACCTTCCTCCGCTATTTACTGAACAATTCGGATCTCCTACCTCATTGTCATCACACCTAAATGATCAACAGGTAGGCGTCAGCTGTTTAGATACATCCCTAAAGCTGGTGGGTAATTCAATTGAGGACCGCCTGTCCTTCCTCAAATTCTTACCCTGGGCGGATGGAATCGGTACTCAATTTCTTCGTGTTTTTGATGGAGGTGCCGTTGATGCCGGCATGAATGACATTGCTTACGGTATGGCTTGCGACACCATCGAATGGTGGCTGGAAGAAAGAGAAAAGAGCGGTTGGAAAGCGGATATAGCCATCGAAACGCACGATTGCCTGGTCCAAAAAGAGTCTCATCAACGCCTGGCAGTCAAATACCCGGAACTCAAAATGATTTGGGACACTCACCACACCTGGAAAAAGGGTAGCGATTGCATTGAAACCAGTTGGGCTCAATTGGGTAGCAATACCTGCAGCGTGCACATAAAAGATAGTATTTCAGAGCCATCTGCCAGACACCCCTTCACGTACGTTAATCTGGGTGATGGCGAATTCCCATTAACAACCACCCTGGATCTTCTAAAACAGAATCAGTTTGAAGGATACGTCTGTATAGAATGGGAACGCATGTGGCATCCATACCTTTCTGACATAAAAGAAGCTTTCACTCGAGCCAGGGAATTAAACTGGTTCTAAAATCAATTATCGCATGAACGAAAAACTAAAAGACAAACGCGTTTTAATAACCGCCGGAGCCCAAGGAATTGGTGAGGCGATCAGCCGTGCCTTTTTATCAGCCGGCGCCAAAGTGGCCATACACTACTTTTCAAGCTCTGAAAATGCAGAGAAGATCGCCGGTGAAGCAAGTGCTATCGACCAGGTATGCGTTACCGTCGGGGGAGATTTAACAAACGAGAACAAAGCAAGCGAAATAGTCGAGGAAGCTGTCGCAAAACTTGGCGGTCTGGACATTCTCATTAACAACGCGGGATCATTGGTCGATCGCAAGGAACTCGAAGAGATAGACGAAGCATTCTGGAGAAAGGTCATAGACATCAATATGAGCTCCATGCTCTATGTTTCAAAGGCAGCCAAATCGCACCTGGTAAAAAATGAAGCCAGCAGTATTGTAAACCTTGCATCGCTTGCAGGCCGCAAGGGAGGTCATGGAGGTTCTCTCGTATATGCCACGTCAAAAGGCGCGATTCTTACCTTTACCCGCGCTCTCGCAGCAGAACTGGGACCAGAAGGCACTCGAGTAAATGCAGTTGCCCCAGGGTTAATTCTTGGCACCTCTTTTCACAATACTCATACCACGGACGAATCGGCAAATGAAACCATTGATACCATTCCAATCGGACGAGCAGGAAATCCCAACGATGTGGCAAGAGCAGTAGCGTATCTAGCATCCGAATACGATGGTTTCATCACCGGAGCGACCATCGACATAAACGGTGGAGTTTATATGGCCTAAAATACCATGCGCTTAATCCACATAGTTTGCTCCTTTTTTATTTTGACCCAGGGATTAACCACCCTGCATGCGGGAAAAGACTTTCTCGGTGCCAACTGGACATCCTACTCAGGTTTTCAAGTAGACACCAAAGCTGTCCTTCCCGAAAAAGAAATACATCCGTCCATGTGGTTCAATGAGAAGGAATTGACTGATTTCAAGACGCAGCTCGATGCGGACAAGACCATCCGCGAGTACTGGGCATTGGTAAAGAACCACAAATTCCTTACTTCACCCTTCCCCATCGTCATTCCCGAGGACGAAATTTGGATCCCGGAACTCGCAAGTGCTAACAACAAACGCATCCACAAATACTACGGGGATATGACACAGATCCCACTGTATTGCGGGTTCATGGCCTGGATGACAGATGATCCTGAAGAAAAGAAGCGATATATCGAACGAGCCAAAGCAGCATTAACGAGAGCCTTTGATGGTCCGTTCTTTGACCTGGATCCCACCGGCTCCGGGGTTGATAAATCGGTGGATGAAATCTACCAAGCAATCTGGTCTCAGTCGATCTGCGCCGCCTACGACTTTGTGCAGCCATTCTTGAGCCAACAGGAAGATTCCGTCATTCGTGGGCGCCTACTTAAAGTAGCACGTTATACCCATGAGAACCTTAAATCTTGGGCCAGCGGCCCTCATAACCACCTTTCCAAACCGGCCTGGGGATTGGCCGCCTACGCACTGACACTTACCGATGAGCCGGATGCGGCTGATTGGTTTCGCAATGCCATGGAGGCTGCAAATCAGAATACACACTATCACTTCAGTTCCGATGGAATCTATCGTGAAGGTGGCATGTATTACATTTTCTCTTGGCTCAACTACGTCCCATTCCTTTACCACTACAAAAATGTATCGGGCATAGATTACTTTGAAGACTTCAAGAAGTCCTTTGAATGGGGAGTCATCGGTCGAAACGCCAAAGGCTGGACCATGAATGTGGAAGATGCATTCATTCGACCAGTTCCGACCCAGATGGTGGCTAAAGCATTCGCGAACTATCGATCCTTTTTAGCCCCCGACATCCCTTTCTCTGAAATCCTGCAATGGAACTTTCAGACGACCGACTACCAACCCTTCCGCGATGTCGAGAAAATCAGCGGTTTCAACTATACTGGAGCTACTTGGGATTACCCAAAAGAGTTGTATGAACTGATCACCTACGATCCGTCCATCAAGGCAAGCGCACCAACAGCAGACCCAACGATCTATATGGAAGGCGGCCAAACCTTCTTCCGAAGCGCATGGCTGAACGAGCCAGGTAACGAACAATCCTACCTGCTGTTCCATAGTGTTCCACAGGCTGATAATCACGACCACAACGATACCTTAAGTTTTATTCTATATGCCAAAAACCAGATGATGGCATCGGACAGCGGGTATACACGCTCCAGCTATGGAGAAGACATTCGCTATACTTACTACCGCCGACCACAGGCGCACAACACGATCACTTTTGATGACATCCCACTGGGGGACTTTGTTGAGAACATACCCAATCCATCAGAGGATCAGCTAAACACGTCCTTCTTTGATCTCGAGAAAAAGACGGCACCTTTCCGACGCTACCTCGGGGAAGTCCAAGGTTCGGCCAACCGAACCATAGCCTTTATTCAAGGCGAATACTTTCTTATACTGGATGAAGCAAAGGGCCACGATAATGGAAAGAAACTGGACGGTAAGTTCGACGTCTATTTTCACGGAGGACGCAGCTCGGTCGATCGCGAAGACAATCAATTTACATGGTCGTATGAGAAAGATCGGTACGGCGATGCAGCCAAACTAATCAGCTACCAGCTCTCTCCCGGATCTGAGATTTCGCTCACCGACACTGAGAGCACCTACATCAAGGCTGACTATGCCTCCTTCCCTTCACTTCAAACATCAAAGGCCGGTAGCAGCGCACTGTTTGGACAAATTCTTTTCCCACTTGGCAACAGCGATCAATCTCCCACGATTGAAGACTTTTCTACCGAAAAATTACTGGGCGCGAAAATCACAAGTAAATACGGTACTGACATCTTCCTAAAATCCCACTCAGATAAAAGTAGCAGCAAGGCGGGTATCGAGTTAGACGGAGATTTCGCCTGGATAAGATTACAAAACGACGAACCAGTGCAAGTAGCAGGTCAATCGACGAAGAATCTTTCATTCAAGAACAGTCCAATCCTCTCATCCGATGAGCGGGTTACATTCGCCCTCAAAATGGGTGCTAAAGTAGAACTGGGTATCGACGTTGATACCACAACTCAAGTAAGGATGACGCTGGGAAAAGACATATATTCGGCGACTCATGACGGGAACCCCATCCCATTCACAAACAAAGCTGGTGTAGTGGAAATTGAGATTTCCAAAGACGGGAATTATCTCCTCAATTAGGTGAGCTAATTAGTCCTGTAGTCTGTTTGAGGCATTCGTTTTTTGCCTTAAACTCCCTCCCATATGAAAGCACATAGCTGGAAAGGCATAGGGGCCCTGTTTATCGGAATTCTCGCATTCATAAATACGGCCTCAATAGCCAACTCCGATGAGCTTGGACTGAAACTGGAATCGGCTCTTCAATTTGCCGAAGAACCACTCGCTAATCTGGCAGAGGAAGTCTTATCCAGTAGCAACCAGTTTGTGGACTACTCAAATACATCGGGAGAATGGAATATCAAAAACAGCAGCACCTGGTGCAGCGGTTTTGTTCCTGGTCTTTTCTGGTATATGTACGACCATACTGGAGACATCATTTGGTCGCAACGTGCACGAGCTTGGACCAACGGTGTTCGTTCTCGCTCCACAGCCGCTGACAATGATACTGGCTTTCAGGTCTTCGACAGCTTTGGCCTCGGTTATCTCATTTTAGGAGAAAACAATGAGGACTATCTCAATGTTATGCGAACAGCAACAAACACGTTTTCCACTCAGCGCTACAACCCGACTATTGGCAGCTATCGAGCATGGACAAACACTTCCTCGAATCCTGTTACAAATCCCAGTATCACCGGCAGCACTACAAATCCAAACACCATGGTGTTTGAAGTGAATATCGATATGATGATGAATCTGGAACTTCCACTTTTCATCGGCTATAGGGATTCCAACCAATCTTATATCGATGAATCCATAGCTCATGCCGATAGGACTTGGGAGGATTTAGTAAGAAGTGATGGAAGCACTTTTCATGTCGTAGGCTATAATTCTGACGGCAGTGTAAATTATAAGCGAACCCACCAGGGTTGGACTACCGACTCGACCTGGTCCAGAGGACAGGCTTGGGCCGTATACGGATACGCTATGGTCTATCGCTACACTCAATTACCGCGCATGCTGGAAAGAGCTGAGACCTGCTTTGATTTTTTCGTTAGTGCAACCGATGCTCAAAGTGCGGACGCAATCCACTTCTCCGATTTCAATGCAGTCCTAAACTCGCAAAACCCACGCGATTCTTCTGCAGCAGCCATTGTCGCATCAGCCGCACTTGAACTTTACGACATTACAGATGATGAGAAGTACTTGAATCGGGCAACAGCCATTCTGACGAACCTTGCTAGTTCAGAGTATCTATCGGAAGGAACCAGTTACGAGTCCATCCTGAGGAAAGCTTCCGGGAAATGGGGCGAACCAGAAGTCGCTGCTATTTTTGCAGACTACTTTTTTGTAGAAGCCAGCCTTCGTTATCTGGAAATGTTTCCCTTAAACACTTCAGCAGGCAAATTGATCAATATTTCAACCCGCGGACGCGTAGGCCTAAAAGAGGATGTTCTCATAGCAGGTTTTGTTATTGATGAAGGAACACAGCTAGTGGCCATACAAGCACTTGGTGAAGAACTCGGCAAAGACGGTGTATCCAACTTCCTAGTAGATCCGACACTAACCCTTTACGATGTGGAAGAAACTGAGTTGGCGATGAACGACAACTGGGGAGATAATGCAGATGAAGCACAGAT
>CALJGU010000014.1 GCA_938075565.1 uncultured Opitutales bacterium
TGGCTCAACTTCGCTCCTCCGAAGGCTACATGGCTGAGTTTAAGGAAACAGAAAAAGGACAGTTTCTCTTAATTGAAAACCACTGCCCCATTTGCCGCGCCGCCCAAAGCTGTACCGGGCTTTGCGATTCGGAGCTCAAAGTATTTCAAAAGTCACTCGGAGAAAATTCCAAAGTAGACCGCATAGAGCATCTACTTTCAGGAGAACGACGCTGCGTTTACAAGATCGAGGCTTCTTAGAAGAAAATTCGCTCCACGGTCCAATATAGACCCACCAGTCCGATGATGCAGGAAAGAGGAATCGTTAGCCTTGCTCGATACCATTCCTTCTTACGGAAGAGACCGATCAATACAAAGGCCGCTACGATCAAAAATAGCTGACCAAATTCGACTCCTACATTAAAGAAAACGAGGGCGAATAGAAACTCGTCACGCGGGAGCCCGATCTCACTCAACACTCCAGCGAAGCCTAAACCGTGAAGTAGACCAAACCCAAACACCAACACGGGTCGCCAAGGTCGAATTTTGGAGGTGAATACATTTTCCAAAGCCACAAAGGCAATCGACAATGCGATTAATGGTTCAACCACACTCGAAGGCAACGAAATCATTCCATAGATGGATAAGCCCAACGTCAAAGTATGGGCTAGCGTGAAGTACGTCACTTGTATGAGCAGAGGCCTCATTCTTGCCGCCAACAAAAACAATCCGATTACAAAAAGGATGTGATCCAATCCTTCCGGAATAATGTGGATGAATCCCACTTTCAAATAACGGAAAACAGAAGAGCTGCCTTGGTCTTCAAACGAAAACGCAGCCCCCGCTCCCATAGAGATGGGCTCACTGAATTCTCCTGTAATCACCCATTGAACTTCTGGCTTCAAAGTCGTTAAGACGACCTCTCCAATATCCATTGGGAAACGAAACTGGAGCAGCGTTTCTTCGGTCGATAACTTGCCAGTAGCAAAGACTTTTACATGCAATCCTTCCGCTTCCATCGTTTCAAAAGCTTGATCAGATAACTCCGAAGGATGAGGGAACCAAAGTTCGAAATTTTGAATTCCTTCTTCGTCCTCAAGCACTTGGATCTCTTTCCGGAACTGATTCTCACAATTTATAAATACACGCTCCCAGCCACTGAAGCGTACGTCCTGAAACAAACCTTCAGGCTCTAATTCATTATAATATGGACGAACACTTTCGGCCAACTCCGGATTGCTCCGAATGTATCGCGTCAGATTGACCTCAAGCTCGAGTATCCAAACCAGATCAGGAGTCACCGTAAGCACGGCCTGCCCCGTCTCTAACTTATGGGCGGAGAGAAAGGATGGCAGACTCCCAAGAATTAAAAACAAACCTAATTTAAATCGGCACATTCGCTTAATAAATTTTCTAACAATCAACATCCCACACTCAATTTAATGACTCATTATCTCAACTTCGCCATTCCTATCCTCATCATTACCGTGCAATTCATTTAGATCGGCCAGGAACGCATCAACGTCCTCATTGCGAGTATCCCAGCTACACATGATTCGGCAACCACCAGCTGCAATGAACTTCACGAACTTCCATCCACGATAAAGCATTCCAGCGATCAACCGATCATCAAGCTTAGCGAACAGACTATTGGCTTCGACGGGATATAAGACCTCGATCCCTATTCCTTCCATTCCGACCTTCAAACGCTGAGCCATTGCGTTGGAGGTTTGTGCATTCTTTAGCCACACGTCATCCTGCAGCATGCCCAACCATGGAGCGGACAAGTAACGCATTTTAGAACATAATTGACCGGATTGTTTTAATTGAAAATCAAACTCTTGCGACAGCTCTTTGTTGAACAGGATGATCACCTCACCCATGCCCATCCCATTTTTGGTGCCACCAAAACAAAGAACATCAACGCCTGCTTGAACAATCATCTCTCTGGGACTGCAATTCAAAGTTGCAACTGCATTTGCAAA
Source organism: uncultured Opitutales bacterium (assembly GCA_938075565.1). Lineage (GTDB taxonomy): Bacteria > Verrucomicrobiota > Verrucomicrobiia > Opitutales > UBA2995 > UBA2995. The sequence goes on from CALJGU010000014.1 coordinate 1,964, forward strand.
TCGAGCGCCATCCATATGAATGCTCAATCCCAACTCGCGCGCCGTTTCCTTGAGGGATTTAAGTTCATTCAGTTTATAAACAGTACCAACTTCTGTCGCTTGAGTTAAGCTTAAGGCCTTCGCTTTTGGGAAGTGTAAATCTGTCCTCTTTTTAACAAGCTCCGCTATGTCAATTGGGTTCAATTTTCCAAGTTCACCTGCAATCGGCAAGACCTTAGCCCCACCCGTATAGAACTCAGGCGCCGCACACTCGTCAGTTTCAACATGGGATATTTGATGACATAAAATGCTGTGGTAAGAACGACAAATACTAGCGAGGGCAAGTGAGTTGGCAGCTGTACCATTGAAGGCAAAATATACCTCGCAGTCAGTATCGAATATTCCCCTAAACAGACCACATACTTTCTTAGTGTATTGATCCCTCCCATACGCATCTACGTGATGGCTATTGGCTTCAGCCATGGCATTCCAGGCCTCCGGACAAATACCGGAATGATTGTCGCTCACAAAATTACGCTGACGGTCAGCTTGCATCCTTCTGTTAAAGGTTATGTAGACAAAAAAAACGAGCCGGAAAATCCGACTCGTTTAAAAATTAAAATTTCCAGCAGCGATTAACGACCGCGACCGCCCCTACCTCGTTGTTGAGGGGTGCGCTCTTCCATTTTGGCTTGGTAGAGTTTGAACTGATCCTTATCTAAGACTTTTTTCACCTCTTTTGCAACAGCGGTCGTGGCTTTCGCTCTTGTTTGCATCAGTCTCTGACGTTTATCGCGATCCCGACCTACCGATTGCATTTGTCCCAAGACTTTAATAAGCTCTATCTCATATTTGGCCTGAGCTTTTACAAAGGCTTCTTGCTGATCTTCTCGCACCTGAGCTGCGTCAATCATCTGTACCACATTGGTGTTAATGAGTTTATTGAGGTGAGCCACACGCTCTTCCTTCGACATTTCCGACATATCGCCAAGACCACCTGGGCGTTGCCCACCACCTTGACCACGCTGACCGCCGCCTTGTCCGCGTTGACCACGTTGATTTTCATTCTGTTCTTTTTTTTTCTCATCGTCCTGCGCAGATAGCGATATAGTTGAGAATCCGAAGGTAAGAGTTAAAGTAAGAAGAAGGCGTAGTAGTACTGATTTCATATGCAAATGAGTTAACGTAACGGAAGTATCCTAATTTTAAACGGACGAACGAAGGATTAGGTTACAAATATCCCATAACTTTGGTGAGCAAAGCAACGATAGAGTCTTTTTTAACCAAAATCACAAAAATGCAGGGCCATGCCCCTTCCAATCCTCATCTGACCTATCGATCAAGGATTGGTGCAATCGGACCTTGGCTTTCTGAATGGCAGTTTGAAGTTCAAGACCGCTAGCTATGCCACCTGCGATCAGAGAAGCCAGTCCACACCCGGTTCCGCGTACATTCTGAGTATCGATTTTGGGTGAAGTGAAATGCTGGGATTCGTTCTCCCAAAATAGTCGATCTACGCAGTCTTTGCCAGCCCCATGGCCTCCCTTCACCAATACGGCATAACAACCCGTTTCCAACAAAGCAGATACGGCCTCTACTTCAGTTTCTTGGCTGCCCAATTCGCTCGAATCGGAGAGTTCAACTAACTCCGGGAGATTTGGCGTCAGAAGAAATGTCCTAGGTAGCAACCGGTCCTTTAGAAGGCTTTGTCCTTCCTTATCTAATAACGGGCGCCCACTTGTAGCACTCAGAACAGGATCTAAAACCACCTTCAAATCCTTGTATTGCACCAACACATCAGCCAGGACCTGCACAATCTCCGCATTTCCAAGCATCCCAATTTTTAAAACAGAAACAGGATACGCTTTTAAAAGGCCCAGAAGATGCATCCTCACCAAATCCGCCGAAATCAAGTCCAGTGATTCAACTCCGCGGTCGGTCTGTAAACTCAGTGCCGTTATGACATTCAGCGGGAAGGCACCCGTAGACAAGATCGCTCGATTATCTGCCTGAAGCCCTGCTCCACCAGAAGCATCGGATCCAGAAATCGTAATGACATAAGGACGAGACATAAAATTCTAGTTTCCGGCTTGAACCCAGGCACCAATCCCACCTTGGAGACTCAAGATGGTTGAAACATTGCCACGAGCCCTCAATTCACGAGTTGCCATCAAACTTCTCCCTCCTGATGCACAGTAAATAACTAATAGCTTATCCTGCTGCAGTCCGTGCGATATCAAATCGCTCCCAGGAGCCAGCAGCTCACTCATCGGGATATGGAGTGAGTCAATCTTGGCCATCGCACGCTCCCATCCTTCTCGAACATCCAATAATTGAAAATCTCGGCCTTCGGACATCCAAGTCTTCAGCTCTTGCACATCGATTTCTTCACGATCTTCATTCACTGGTTCTAGCTCACAGCTAAATTCAATTTCCTTCAACTCAGTGACATGAGCAGCCTCGGGCACACGTTGGAACCGAACCGTTTGTTGCTTCATGGAAAGCACATCCAAGAGGAGAAGGGCTCCACTCAATGGCTCCCCCACTCCCGTAAGCACCTTGATCGCTTCAGACGCCTGAAGAGTCCCAATCAGTCCAGGTAACACTCCGATCACTCCGATCTCAGAGCAATTGGGCGTATCCTTGGGATCTGGGGGATCTGGAAACAAACAACGATAGGTCGGACCACCCTTATAATTAAACACACTCACCTGTCCTTGGAAGGTATAGATAGCTCCATAGATAAGCGGCTTGTCGGCCAACACACAGGCATCATTTACCAGATAGCGGGTAGTGAAATTGTCTGATCCATCAACAATCAAGTCATAGTCAGAAAACAGAGCTAACGCATTCTGAGCCGTCAATCGTTCTGGAATTGTGACCACCTCAATACAAGAATTCATGGCGCGAAGCCGCTTTGCAGCCACTTCGGCCTTAGACTTCCCTACATCTTCCTCCGTAAACAAAATCTGCCGCTGCAAGTTTGATAAATCAACCGTGTCAAAATCAATGACACCTAAAGTCCCAACACCTGCTGCCGCGAGATACTGCAATACCGGACAACCAAGTCCACCGGCACCTACGACTAACACCCTTGAATTCTTTAACTTCAATTGTGCCTCTTCCCCAAACTGCGGAAGACTCAAATGCCTCTGATAATGCTCAATTTCCTGAAGGGTCAGCTCGCTCATTGGATAAACCTGCTAAACATTAGAAACTCTAAGAGATTCGTTTCCGTCATAGGTGGCGTCCCAATCCTTCCAGACGGGCTCATAGCCATTCTGTCGAAGCATGGCAGCAACCTCAGCCGGACTCCGCTCATCCGAAATCTCAAACTGCTCCAGCGTCTGCGGGTCCACTGTATAACCGCCGGGATTTGTTTTCGAGCCTGCACTCATAGTCGTAATCCCTAAGCGAATTGCATGATCGCGGAAGGACTCCCTCTCACGGGTTGACAACGAGAGCTCTAGTTCCTGGCTCAATAAGCGATAGGCACAAATCATTTGAACCAGATCACGGTCGGTCATTATGGATCGAGGTTGAAACTCACCTTCATGGGGACGAATTCTAGGGAAGGAGATACTGTATCTGGATTTCCAATACTTCCTCTCCATATAAGAGAGATGCAGAGCCACGAAGAAAGCATCAGTTCTCCAATCTTCCAATCCATACAATGCACCAAGACCAATCTTCTTAACTCCTGCCTTCCCAAGTCGGTCAGGTGTATCCAAACGATAGTCGAAGTCACGCTTCATGCCTTTCAGATGATAGTCTGCGTAGGCCGAGCGATGATAAGTTTCCTGATACACCAAAACAGAACTAAGCCCATAGGGCACCAATGCTTCATAGGCATCCTGCTCCAGTGGCTGCAC
>CALJGU010000015.1 GCA_938075565.1 uncultured Opitutales bacterium
AAGTAATTACGAGTGCCTTGCAGTTCTCGTTCTTTCAATACTGGGAAGACACAGGAAAAAGAAAGCAGCGACTACTTAGATTAAAACACTTTGGGGCACTAATACTCGTGCTCGGCTTAGGATCACTTTCCTGGTTTTCAAGAGGTGAAAGTCATTGGATTGATGCTCCCAATATGCCCGTCCTTGTATCCTCTGTAGAAGTCTCACCTGGTGACTTCGAAGTTGAAAGAAGCTCGGCACTGGTAATTGCTGCACGGTTCAAAGGAGATTTTCCAAGAACAGCGACACTCGTTCTCCAACAAGATGATGGGACGACACTCCGCTATCCGATGGCCCAAAGTCTCTCCGATCCTATTTTTGCCTACACCTTGGCTTCAGTAGAAGAAGCTGCCCACTATTACATAGAGTATCCTGGAGACGATACGCAGACCTACCGCATGGACGTCTACGATCTACCGGCACTCGTACAGGCCGATGCATTTCTCGATTATCCAGACTATACCGGTATACGTGATCGGCTAATTGAGGATACTCGACGCGTGAGCGCAGTAGAGGGCACTCGATTGAATTACCAATTCCTCGTTAACAAACCCCTCGCCAAGGTGGAACTCGTTGACCGCGATGGAGCGCGTATCTCTTTGTCCCCTACTAACCCGGAAAAGACAAAATTCGGAACAGAGATCATTCTCACGGAATCATTACGCTATCACTTACACCTCACCGATGATCAAGGTCGGGGCAACTCCTACCCGCCGGATGTTCGCATCGACGTACGCGACAACGAAAAGCCAACTCTTGAACTCACATTTCCAAAAGGTGACCAAGCGGTTTCCCCGATTGAAGAACTTACATTGGAAGCCAAAGCCAATGACGATTTTGGATTGATCGACTACGGCATGGCAGTCGCGATCGGCTCCAGCGCGCCAGAATATGTCTCTCTAAAAAGTGGAGACCCGGAAGCACTGCAGGCAAACTTCAACCGCCTTTACGCACTTGAAGAAGAAGCCGTGGAAGTAGACCAACTGGTCAGCTGGTTTGCCTGGGCCGAAGACTATGGAGTCGATGGCGAATCACGACGTTCATTGAGTGATATTTACTACGCCGAAGTACGCTCTTTAGAAGAAATCTACCGCGAAGGTGAAGGCGGCGGCGGTGGTGGCGGCGGAGGCGGTGGTGGCTCACAGCAAGGGCAGGAGTTACTTGAACAACAACGAGAGATTGCAATCGCTACCTTCAAACTCATGCAACGAGGCGAAGGTGATGACCGCTTTGAGGAAGACTCACAGATCATTTTGGAGTCTCAGCAGCAAGCGCGTATGCAGTTGGAAGAAGCGAAACTGGAACTCGAAGAAGAACGACTTTTGGAAGCCGCAAATCAGGCCGGCGAATTTATGGAGCAGGCGATTGAGCACTTTACAGACGTTGTCGACAAGGTCTCTGAAGATCCGCTAGAAGAAGCCTGGCTGGCAACCCAAGGCGCTTACCAATCTCTTCTAAGCATGCGTCCACGCGAGATGAGAGTAACTCAAGGTCGCCAACAAGGCGGTGGAGGCGGCGGTGGACAAAACCGGAACCAACGCCAGCTGAACCAACTGGATTTCAAGGAAGAGGTAAATCGCTACGAGACGGAAAGCCAGGCTCAAGCACTTACTTCCCCGGAAGAAAGGCAGCAACTCGAAGTGTTAAGCAAACTCAGCGAACTGGCCCGCCGTCAGCAACAAGCGAATGAGCGCTTGCGCGAGTTGCAAACAGCTCTGGCTGCTGCGGAGGACGAAGAAGAACGCGACAAGATACGACGTGAGCTGAAACGCCTGGAAGAAGAGCAGCGTAATATGGTCACACAAATGGACGAAGTCCAACAGCGCATGGATACCCTGCCTCAGGATAGGGAAATGCGCCAGGCAGGTGAGCAACTTCAGGAAGCACGTGAGGACATGCGCAACATCAGTGAATCACTTCAGGAGGAGCAAGTTTCCCAGGCCCTGGCCGCTGGTAGTCGCGCTCAAGAAAACCTGGAAGAACTGAAGGATGAATTCAAAGAATCCACTTCAAGCCAGTTTTCAGAATCCATGCGACAGGTTAGGGATGCAGCTCGTGAGCTATCGGAAAATCAAAGAAACATTTCTGGGGAGTTGGATCGTTTGCAAAACGAAATAGCACCGACCCTCGATGGATCTGGAAACCGCCAGGAAGTAACAGAGCAATACAATCGGCAACAGGAAGACCTGGAAGCACTCATGCGCGATCTACGTGAGATCACCGAGGACTCCGAAACCGGCGAACCCACCCTGCACCGAAAATTATACGATCTGCTTCGCCGCCAAAACCAAAATGAAACGGGCGAAAACCTGGGAGTCGCAAAGGAACTCGTGCAACGAGGATTCCTTGATCAGGCCCAGCAAATGCAACCCGGTTTACAGCAGTCTTTGAATGAACTCGCCGACACTGTTGAAGAAGCAGCTTCGAGTGTCATGGGTGACGAAACCACGGCTTTGCGTTTCGCCCAGGAAGAACTCGACGATTTATTAAACGACTTGGAACAAGAAAGACCTGAAGGTGCCCTCGCGGATGCCGGTAATCAACAAGAAGGTGCAAGCCCATCAGCCGGTCAACAAGGTGAGCGTGGCAGTAATCCCTCGCAACAGGATGGCCAACAACCTGGTCAATCTCCTGGACAACAACAGGACGGACAAAACCCATCTCAGCAAGGCCAGCAACCTGGTCAAGGACAAGGAGAAGAACAGGAAGGACAACTGGCCCAATCACAAAGCCAACAGCCGGGACAACAACCCGGCGGGCAGCGACCGGGCGGACAACAACCAGGTCAGCAGCCGGGACAGCAAGGTGGTCAACAATCAGGCCAACAATCGGGTGGACAACAGGGAGGCCAACAAGGTGGAAGCCAACCTGGTAGCCAGCCGTCTGAATCTTTAGCACAAGGGGGTAGCCAACAAGGAGGCGGTGGCTCACAAGGAGGACAACCACAACAAGGGCAACAACCGGGGGGCACACAAGCAACCGGCGGTGGTGGCGGTGGCGGTGGCCAACTCCAAGACATCAACGACTTGATTCGCTCATGGAATAACAAGGGTGAAAGTTGGGACGGGCCCATCACTGGAGATAACTTTGTCGATTGGAATGAGCGGGTGCGCACCGTGGAGGAGCTACTCGACCTGCCAGAAGCACGCCAACAAATGCAAGAGGCTCGAGAACAAGCTGAACGCATGCGGGCTGAATTCAAACGCCACGGAAACCCACCTCAATGGGAAGACATTGACGATTCTATTTTTAAACCGATCAGGGAAGTGGAATCCTGGGTCCAACAGGAACTACTCCGTAAGGACAAACCGGATACCTTACAACCTATTGACCGAGATCCCGTACCACCCAAGTTTGCCAACTCTGTGAAGAAATATTATGAAGCTCTGGGAGGAGATAGCTAGGCGTGCCCGTTAGATGATAGGATCGATCACATTTATTAATGCAGAATCCTGGTGGCTGATAGTACTAGCCGCAGTTGTCCTGGTACCGCTGGCGTGGTATGGGTGGAAACCGTTGGGACCCGTAAGAGGAAAATCCTGGCTTCCCCTCGCCTTTCGTATCCTGGGTATTTTCTTCATTCTTTTGTTTTTGCTGGAACCCAATTGGACTTCTGAACGCGCCGCACGTGGAGCCAATATCGTAGCGGTCATCTCGGACAACAGCCAAGGGCTACAGCTAAAAGAAAACGGTGCAGAACTCACTCGTGGAGAAACGATGCTTGATTACCTGACTGGTGTCGAAAGCAGTTGGCTGGCCGACTTGAATGACGCCTTCCAAGTGCGTCCCTACCAGTTCGACCGAGACCTACGCCGCGTACCCGATTTTACCCAGCTCGATTTTGAGGGAGATCGCAGTAACTTAGGACAATCGTTAGAAAGCCTGGCTGATCGATTTAATGGACTGCCTTTAGCAGGAGTCGTGGTGTTAACAGATGGCAATGCCACTGATCTCGATGAAAGCCTGACAATGCTTCCAGATTTACCCCCCGTCTACCCCATCGTAGTCGGGAATCCTGGACAGATGCCGGATGTGAGTATTGACCGGATCGAAATTCGGCAAACAGCTTTTGACGACGCACCCGTGGCTCTGACCGCCGAAGTCGCTAGCCGCGGTGGATACCGCAAATCGGTAGACGTAAAAGTCCGAGCCCTCGACACAGAAGACAGCCTGGGTAGTGAGACCGATGCGGACTACCTTCCCGATCCGGTTAGAGTATCAGGTAGAAGTACCAGCGAACCACAGGCCATAAACTTTAACTGGCGACCGCTCGATTCCGGTATTCAATTTTACGAAGTTGCTGCTGAGCAAACCGGAGATGCTAATCTTACCGATGATGCACTAGATCCAGAAGAAGCAACCACCTTGAATAATCGTCGCTTGTTTATGCTCGATCAAGGGCAGCAAGAATATCGAATTCTATATGTCAGTGGTAGACCCAACTGGGAGTTTAAGTTTCTCAATCGCGCCCTGGCGGAAGATCATCAAATGGGCTTGGTCGGGCTCATCCGCGTGGCCCGTCGCGAACCCAAATTCGAATTCAAAGGACGCTCCGGTGAATCTAGTAATCCACTTTACCGGGGTTTTGGCCGGGAAGACGAAACTGAGCGGTACGACCAGCCGGTACTCGTGCGCATTAACACCCGCGATGAGGATGAGCTATTGGGCGGATTCCCCAAGACCCCTGAAGTCCTATTCGAATATGACGCGGTCATCATTGACGACGTGGAGGCTGAATTCTTTTCCTTTAACCAACTGTCTTTGCTCCGACGTTTTGCTAGCGAACGTGGCGGAGGTCTATTGCTCTTAGGGGGAGCCGATGCACTCAACAATGGGGACTACGCAGAAACACCCCTGGCCGCTGCGATGCCCGTCTACTTGGATCGCGAGCCAGCAGTCGCTCCACAAACGGAATTACAATGGGAGCTGACCCGTGAAGGCTGGGTGGAACCCTGGGTGCGAGTAAGACCCATCGAATCTGAGGAGCGCGAGCGACAACGCGCCATGCCATCCTTCAAGGTGCTCAATGCTTTGAGTAGTCTTAAGCCAGGGGCTCAGGTACTAGTTGAAGCAAGCGATCGGAGCGGCAATCGTTACCCGGGTCTCGTGGCTCAATCTTTTGGATCCGGAAGAGTCGCTTGCTTGGCAATTGGCGATCTCTGGCGCTGGGGACTTAAGAGCGCAGAAGAACAGGCTGACTTGGCACGTTTCTGGAGACAACTGACACGCTGGTTAGTTACCGACAATGTGTTGCAGGTTGAACTGCAGACTGAAAAACAAGGTGAAACGACTCAGCTTAAAGTCATCGCCAGAGATAAATCATACCAACCGGTAGATTTGGCTCAGTCGCGCATTACCATCAAACGAGTTTCCAAGCTGGGCGATGAATCAGAAGAAGGTGGATTTGAAGAGGTCACTGTTTACGCCGAACCCGTATCAGACTCGCCAGGACACTTTATCAGCGAATTTCAAGCACGCGATGCCGGAGCCTATTTGGCCACTGTTGAAGTTACGGATTCTGAAGGCGCCGTGCTTGGTACGGCTGAAGCAGGATGGGTACTTGACCCTGCTGCCGATGAATTTCGTTCACTGGAACCTAACCGGCCACTTCTGGAAAACCTTGCCAGTAAAACTGGAGGACAAGTCCTTGGATTTTCTGAACTGGGGAAACTGAGTGATTTGTTGGCCCGCAACCCAGCACCTGTGAGCGAAGTCTACACTACCCCAATCTGGCATAAGAGTTGGTGGTTTATGGCTATCCTAGTATGCTTCCTGTTGGAGTGGGCTGTAAGAAGAATGAGAGGGCTCGCATGAGGACATTTATTTCAAGCTGCTTGGTCTTCCTAACAGGAATCCTGAGCCTACAAGCCATCAACCACGATATCCTGGTCATCGTCGGTGCCGCCGGTGAGGAGAAATATGCAGAAGGGTTTTCAGAGGCTGCGCAGGCCTGGGTAGAAGCTGGCGAGAAAGCAGAGGCTGAAGTCACCGTTATAGGCTTAGAACATCCCGACGATACGAATGACAAAGATCGAATCAAAGATTGGATTCAAAATTTGGATACGACGGGCACCATTCCTGCCTGGGTCGTTTATATTGGGCACGGCACCCATAATCGTCGCGATGCTTATCTCAACCTAAGAGGGCCCGACTTATCCGCCGGAGACATGGAAGTCTGGCTGCCGACCATGAGTCGGACATTTATCATGATCCACGGTGGATCCGCTGGGAGCGAATTCCTGACATCGTTAACGGGACGCAACCGCATTCTGATCTCCGCCACTCGTAATCCCGACGAAATCAACTATGCCCGATTCGGGGAGTTCTTTGCCGATGTCATATCCAACGACGAAGGAGATATCGACCAAGATGGACAGACTTCATTACTGGAAGCTTTCCTTACCACCGCCAATTACGTAGATGCCTTTTATACGGGAGAGGCACGCCTGTCATCCGAACATTCACTGCTCGATGACAACGGTGACAAACTTGGCACACCCCCCGATTGGTTTCGAGGCACCCGTGTGACCAAACGCGCCAAAGGCGGCCAGGAACCTGACGGATTCCGATCTCACCAAATAGCGCTCATACCTTCCGAACTTGAGAAACTCCTCTCCTCCGAACAACGCATCGATCGCGATGGCCTGGAAGCTGAACTTGAATTACTTCGCAAGCGGAAGGATCAGTTGGAAGAAGAGGAATACTACGAAGCATTGGAAGTACTTCTACTGCAGCTATCGTCGATATACTTAAAAACGGACGATCAGGGCAATCTGGTAGCCCCTAGTATCGAAGAAGAAGGCTCTTAAGTCATCTAGCGGTCATAATTCCGAGATGACCTCTCGATGGGATTTCCACATCAAACGCAAGGATACGATTCTTGACTAGATTCACAGCGCGTGCGGGAGCATAGCTGCTTGAAAGTTAAGAAAGCGGTGTATCGAAAGACGGAGAGAAACTATTAGAGCGAGTATTAGGATACCCACGCGGCTCACTTTAAATCTTACTGCTTACCGTCCAGGTATTTCCAAGCTCCTTTAAATTTCCGAAAGCGAGATCGTTCCTTGAGCTGATGCAGTTCACCGTTAACGTAGTAATCGGCTACAAATTCAACCTTCCCAGTCTTGTCGTCTTTACCACCATGAACGACGTCAACAATACTCAGGTAGCTCCAATTGACTTGATCGATGGTATCCTCCAAGTCCTTTTTGAGGTTCTTAGATCTGGTATCTGGGTGAGTGGTATCAACGAGGTATTCCACACGCCGAAAGAAGTAGGCGCTGAAGCGTGATCGCATCAACTGCTCGGCTGTAGTTGGCTTGGCTTTACCATGATGAAAAGGCATACAGCAATCGTAGTATGTTTGCTTACTCTTACAGGGACAGAGAGAATCACCCCTCACCATAGATTTTGGCCGCGGACTCATAGGAGATGAGCCTTCAGAAGAACCGCATTTGATCAAAACAATTTAAATATGAGAATGCTATAAAGGTCCTTTGGCTGAAAGCTTGCTTAGAGAATTGAATTCTCAGTTGATAAGCGATCTAGATGATTCCGTTTCCAAGATCAGAGATCGCACAGTCCATTCCAAGTCGCTTTGAAAAACAAGTGACAGCTCACCCAGAGTCCCTAGCTGTCGTAAATGGAGAGAGAAGCCTATCTTATGAAGCCCTGAATATACAGGCCAACCGACTGGCCTGGGATATTCTCTCCAAGAATCTCAAGAAGGGACCTGTGGTTTGCTTGTGTGAACAAGGTGTTGAATTCATAGTCGCTATCTTGGGCATCCTGAAATCCGGTTCCTTTTATGTCCCGATGGATCCTCAAGCAAGCGACGGATCCATCATTGGACTTCTTAGCCAAATAGATCCTACGTGCATCGTTGTGGACCAACGGGGCCTCGAGAGACTCAAATCGCTACCTAAGACTACGTGCCCTACCATCTCCCTTGAGTCCATTGATTCGGGCCTACCTCTCCACAATCCGTCATTGGATATCTCACCTGATTCACTCGCCTACATTTACTTTACGACCGGGACTACGGGAGAGCCCAAAGGTGTTGTAGATAATCACCGAAACGTACTTCACAACGTAATGCGCTATACCAACAGTCTGCCCATTACTTCTAGTGATCGGCTGACTCTGCTCCATGCTCCCAACTTAAGTGCCTGTGTTTCCAGTCAGTTCGGGGCACTCCTCAATGGGGCCTGTGTATTTCCGAATCGAATACAGGCAGAAACGACAGATAAATTCTCAGAATGGCTGGTAGATAAGGCCATTACGATCTATCATTCTATCCCTCAGTTGATTCACTTCGCGCTCGATGAAACAACTAAGCACTCAAGTTTAAGATGGATCCGATTGGAAGGTAACCAAGCACAACCAAAGGATCTGGAAGTTTATCAGCGATTTGCTCCTCCAACCTGTCGTTTAGTAAACGGGTTTGGCACGACCGAGACAGGGATTTGCAGTCAGTTCTTTTTTGATAAGTCATCAGAGCTTCCTGAAGACTCGGTGCCAATCGGTTATCCAGTCGAAGATATGGAAGCGGTGGTCCTGAATAAGGATCTAAGTTCGGAGACGGGAGAGATTGCGGTGCGAAGCCACTTTCTGAGCATTGGGTATTGGAAGAACGACGTATTGACGAAACAGGCATTTCAAACCGACCCTGGTAACGAAAACCTTCGAACGTGGATGACAGGTGACTTGGGAGGAATAGGGAAAGATGGCTCCCTAGTACTCAGTGGAAGAAAAACGGAAGGCAATGGAACCCATACCCGCCCACCTGCGCACCCTACCTCGACCAAGCCTCTCACTGAACTAGAAAAACAATTGGCTAAATACTGGTCTGATTTACTCAATCAGGAGACTATCAATATGGAGGATAACTTCATTGAGCTAGGAGGAGATTCCTTAAAAGCAATTCGGCTAATGAATCGAATAAAGGCAGAGTTCTCTATTCAACTTTCCTTGAGAGAAATTTTGGACAATGGGACACTTGAAGCTCTCACTCGTTTATTGAATCAGCGAATGAATGACAGCAAAAGCTAAGTGGTCCGATAAATACGGGGTTGATCCATCGGGGAAAGCCCCTTTCATGTGACCGTTGAATGGCAAAACGCAAACAGAAATCTAGAGCATTCAATCGGGACCGGGGCAGCCAGCACGCTGACCTTAACGCACCCCTGCCCCGCATGTCGGAAGAAGAGTTGTATGACAAAATCTTCGAGCTCAAAAATCCAACGCTGCTCATCCTCGACTGCATCGAAGATCCGCACAATCTGGGAGCTTGTCTACGCACAGCTGATGCCGCGGGCGTTCTGGCTGTAGTGACCCCCAAGAATAAAGCAGCTTCCATCACCGAAACGGTTCGTCGAGTTGCGTCAGGGGGCGCAGAATCTGTGCCTTTGGTCCAGGTGACTAATCTAGCTCAATCCATGAATAAGATGAAGGAGGCTGGCTTGTTTCTCATCGGCACTTCAGATCAAGCTACCGAAGACCTCTACGACAAGAACCTGACCGGACCTATAGGTATTGTCATGGGATCAGAGGGAAGTGGACTTCGCAGGCTGACAATGGACACCTGCGATGACTTGATCTCCATTCCCATGGCAGGCGAGGTCCCATGCCTGAATATTTCGGTGGCAACCGGAGTATGCCTCTACGAGGTGGTTCGGCAAAAACAGGCGTAATCAGCAGGAGCATTAGTTCCTCCGTTAAAAAGCTGTCAGAAAGCCCTTTTATCCATCCCGCGCCTTCGGTTCATCCCGCTCCTTCGATCAAAATTGGATTCAATATTTTACAGTGGTACACATCTCATGGACAACTCCCCTATCTAAATGAATCGCATTTCGAGCTTTATAACTGCCATCACGCTGCTTTTAGCAATTAGTCTAAAGGCCCAGGTTGACCCTATCGAAGGGAGTACCACAGGATTTGCAGGTTATATCTATCGGCTCTACTCCCCAGAGAGTGCCAGCCCTGAAAACCGCCTCCCCCTAATCCTATTTCTACATGGATCCTTTGAGCGTGGAACCGACAATAAGACCCATGTCGGCTCCCTCATCAACCCCTCGCACATCCAACCACTGATCGATTCATGCATGGGATCCGAGTACCCTGCATTCCTGTTGGCCCCCCAATCCTACCAATTTTGGGATCCCATAGTTCTCCGGCAACTCGTTGAGACCTTGGTCGCGAGCCTGCCCGTAGATCCAAACCGAATATATATAACCGGAATTTCAGTGGGTGGTCGAGGAACCTGGGATGCCGCTTCCAAAGGCTTAGATATATTTGCTGCAGGGGTTCCGTTCTCTGCGCGTGCAAAATATGAGGCCACAACGCTATTAGGTTCATCGGGGATTCCCCTTTGGGCATTTCATGGTGACAACGACCCAATCGTGCCACTCTGGGAAACCATCTCCATGATCAACGATATCAAGGAAGCCGGTGGTAATCCTCGATTCACAAAACTGCCCGGCTTTGCCCACAATGATTGGTCACCCATTTACGCAGATGAAACTGGGTTTACAGATATTTGGGAAGGCGGACCGGAGGAAGACCTTAGCAATTCACTCTATGACTGGATGTTTTCGAAAACATTACCAGAAACGCCCTACCATTATCCACCCCTTCAAGACGAAGAAACTCTCCTTTTCGATTTTGGGTGGAACCATAGGCAACCCAATGGAACGACTTGGAATAATATTTCTGTTGATCCAATCGACCCCAAACAAGTGCTCACTGCCCTACTCAACTCAGATGGTGATCCCAGGCAAGTCGGCCTGGCTATCAATGATGGATTTGCAGGCATGGACGATGAAGGCACTTCCACGGGGGAATTGTACCCTACGCAGGTCACAACGGACTACTGGTGGACGGGTAGTGATCAAGGACACGAGGCGGCTCTCTCGCATCCCGCCAGTATCGTGCTTAGCCAATTACCCACAGACCAAACCTTCCGACTCAGGTTTTTTGCTGCTAAGAACGGGACAGACGGATCGCTGGATCGGATGACCCAGTTTACCGCCAACGGACAGTCGGTCGATTTGGAAGCCAGTGATAACGGCGGCGATTTCGTGACCCTTCCCAGGATGGTAGCAGACAATGAGGGAAACCTGGAAATCACTGTAGCACCGAGTCCAAATGGGACCGGTCGATATGCTTACCTCAATGCCTTGGAGCTCATGGTCGAACCCTGGCCGCTCAACTTCGCTTATTGGGGAGAGCTAACCGGCATTGATCCTGAGAAACCCAATGAAGATCAAAACGCCAATGGCATTCCCGAGCTGATGGACTTTTTGTATGGCAATGAAGCCGAAGGGCCACAACGGACTGCCTCATTTGTACTCGAGGGGAATAGTCTCTTGGTAAGCTTCCCCATTCGCAGAGAAGAGACAGCAAGCGGGAAATTCTATTTGGAAAAATCCACCTCCCTGAAAGATTCTTGGGACGTCTTGGGATCCTACGATTTCTCTTCGGAGATCGCCACCAACCTGGAGTTTACCGGAACGGAATCCGACATGTGGCTTCATGCGGAAGAAATAGCGATCGAAGTGGGTACCTTTTACAGACTCAGAGGAGAGATACCTTGATCCAATGATTGATTGACCCAATCCTCGGCAATCTTATATTCAGGGGATGAAAACGACACCCCTCATTAGTGCTCTTATCATCCTTCTAGCATCAATCCTCGTTTCTGGCTGCTACACAACCACCAGCCTGAGGGACGAAACCGATCCAGATATCTTCGCTTCTCTTACAGAAGAAAAACTGGACGAGGATACCGGTTTCTCCTACTTGAACGGTCCTAGCCTGAAAGATCCTCCCAATGGACGTCATAGACGCTACTACAAACTCAAGGGAACCATCGAAGAAAACGGTAATCTCAATGTGCAATTAGTGCTGTCGGACAGACCTGATGCCATCCGTGGATTCTTTCACTACCATTCTGCTGAAACGGCGGATGGCACAGAGCTCGAGCTCGTTCAGCTGGATCGAATAGTAAAAACCAGAAGCGTTGATCCAACCAATAGCGATTCGGACCTTGCAAGCATGTCAGATTCTCTAAGTGAACGAGTAGGAATGGCCATTCCCTTGGACTACCTAAAAGAACAAAAATATCAAGGCCTCAAGGTAAAAGTGGAAGGTAAACGAACAACTGCGTTTCTCTACATTCCACCCGCCTACGTCAGTGGGTTTCTAAGCAAGTTTGAAAACTATCTCTAGGATCGTCGAAGGAGAATTGTTAGGACCGGATTCTATGAAGACGAAACAGCATTATTGGGCTTTCGCACGCGTGTAGGAAATAACTCCAGTCTGTTTCCTGTACAAAACTTAGGAGGTCATCATAAATGAGCCCCCTAATGTGTTCGCTCTAAGCATTTAGCAAAGAGATCGGTCCAATAAGATGGACTCGATTAAATTCTAAGCTGACTTAGTTATTTAAAAGATTAGCCTCAATTCTACGCAGCGCAGACAAGTTACATACGGTTTCGGTACCGTCCTGATAACGTATCTTAGCATGAGGATTTTTGATGGCCAAGATCTCGAAAGATCCTTTCCTGTTTACGTGAACTGACCCTACTTAGAATTTTGATTCCTGCTGAGGTGCGAGAGTTGAAGAATATTGTGTAATCATAACTCCATCAGTGCACATGAAAACCAGTTGCAGGAGCTAACTTCAATGCAGCCCCTGAAATGTATTAACACTTTTTTTAAATCTATGGAAACGGCGACGACTTCAAGAGGCTGCACCGTTTCCATTGTTTTATCTTAACTCTTAGGTAGAAAAGAAAACACCCGTGACTGACCAGCATCACAAGAAGGAACCGGTCATCCTTATTCCAACTACCTTTTGGGAATCGCCTCTCTTACCCGAACGTTGTCGATGTAGAGATGAGTATCAAAGCCACCAGCTTGAAAACCGAAGTTGTCTTTCTTTTCTGTAAAACCGACATGCTGAGCAATCACAGTTTGGCCATCCACCTGTAGACACATCTTGTCGCCTACCGATTCGAGAATGACGTGGTACCATTGCCCTTCCCTGAAGTTCAGCGAAACCTCATTAACCGCGTGTGTTTTTTCTTCGTAGTTACCTTGCAAAGGATCGAGGCCCTGATCGCGGTTCTGTGCAGCCATTTGTGCGCGCTTTCCTTTTTCTTTGATCTTAAAGACCTGCGCCTTGTCGAGGTGGATCTCTCCTTTGGAAACGTGCACCAGATCCCAATTTATCATTAGGCGGGTAAAGCCGTCTCCTTCCAACTTCATATCGTATTCGTAAATGACATGGTAGTGGTCGAGGTAGATCTTCCGAAAGGCAGTGTGCTTATCTTCAGGCTGTTGCCGGCCTCGAAGCGTACCATCGATAATCGCCCAATCGCCTACACCAACAGTAAAGAGTTCGGGTAGCTCTGACGAACCGAAGTCCTCACTGAGCAGCAGTTTCCCTGGAGTGGATAGCTGATAGGTAGATTTCGCTGAAGCGAAATTCGACAACAGGATGAAGGAAATAAATAGGGCTAATTTTTGCATGGGGCGAACTTAGGGAATTCTTGGCTAGGTTAATACATGCTCTAGAACCATCTTTTCAGTAAGAGCA
>CALJGU010000016.1 GCA_938075565.1 uncultured Opitutales bacterium
TCTCTACTTTTTCGAAATTTGTTTTGTGCGGGTAAGTCCAAAGTGGGTGGTGAATAAAGACCATGGTCCATCGCACGTCTGGATGATCTTCGAGCACTTGTTTAAAGAATTCGATTTGTTCCAGATCGATGTGTTGTTCCAATCCGTCATTGGAAAACATGGCCAGGAAAAGCACATCCTTATAGACGTATTAATAGTAGGTGAGACCTAGGCGCTTGTTCCACTGACTGGTCATTTCCTCCGAGGTGGCGGCGTTGTCCTTATGTTTAGCCCGAATGTCATGATTTCCCGCCAGATAGAAAAATGGCATTTTCAGGGGCTCTACCATGTCATCAAATTCAATCCATTCCTCCTCTATCTCAGATTCGTTGGCTCCACCGCCACGAATCAGATCTCCCACCGACATGACAAACTCAGGCATCAACCAGTTCAATTTCTTGACGGCATCCTCAAATATACCGGCTCGGGGACTGCCCGTGCGATCGGTTACAGTGGCGAACTGAAAGTTGTCTGGATCGTTTTGGAATTCTAAGTTCGTCCAGGGAGTGGGGCCTGAAGTTACAGAGGACTCGAAAGGCTCGTTTTCATGGGCCAATAAACAGTAACTGAGACAAAAGTAGGAGAGTAGGTATGATTTCCAGAGTTTCACAGGGTGCTTATAGCTTATGCTTCCCAAACGTGGCAAATCTCCTAATCGGAAAATTGCGTAACTGTTACAAAGGAGTGATCGACTTTGGTAGGCCATTCTTTGAGAAAATCGTAGCTTACCATAAAGTAGCACAGGCATCTTGCCTGTGTACATAGTCTGAGGAAAACACAGGCAAGATGCCTGTGCTACTCTAAGCTTAAGTGGCTACTTCTTCTTCCGGAGCCTCAGGTTCTTTGAAGACCAATCCGAAGAAAATCATTACTACCAATGCCATGACGGCTGGAATGCCCCAGATCATTTTCCAGTTCATGCCTTGGAGTTGAGCTAAGCGTAATTCACCTTTCTTCCCATTGAGTGTCTCCAGCTGAGCTTGAAGGGCCGGTGAGTCACCCACTTCGATTTGTTCAAGCAAGGAAGTGGTCTGGACTTCCGCTTCAGCAAGTGCTGCGGCTGCGATGGTACTGGCTTCCGTTGTGTATTTGGCCTCAATGGCGCCGGCCACTTTTGCTCCAATCAGCAAGCCTAAGCCAAGGGTGAAAAATACGAGTAGACCTTGAGCTTGAGCTCTGATCTTCGAATTAGCTACGCGGTTGGTGTAGATTTGGCCGGTAACGAAGAAGAAATCGTAGCAGACACCATGGAGGATTATTCCGGTAAAGATCATCATGCGAACTTGATCAGGAGCTCCGAGCGCAAATAGCCCATAACGCAAGACCCAGGCGCCCATTCCAATGAACAGCATCCATTTTATGCCAAAGCGTTTGAATGCGAGTGGCATGAGCAGCATGAAGAGGACTTCGGACATTTGCCCGTAGGACATGGTTTGCCCGACAGGTAGTTGGGCTAGTTCGACGACTCGGCTGGCCAATTGATAATAGAAAGCCAGAGGAATACAAATGAGCGTAGATGCGATCAGGAAAATCAGGTAGGACCGGTCTTTGAATAATTGGAAAGCATCGACTCCAAATATCTGGCCAATAGTGACAGGTTCGTTGCTTTCTAGAGGGGGTGTATTGGGAAGGAAGAAACTGATGATACCGAGTATGAGTGCTGCGCCAGCTGTGAGGAAGAACATGTTGACAGTTGTTTCCCAGGCGAGATAAGTGAGAGATAGACCGGCTGCGATCCACCCCAGGGTTCCGAATACACGGACAGATGGAAATTGTTTATCGGGATCGGAGAGGTTTTTCAGTGCGATGGTGTTACTGAGTGCCAAGGTTGGATAGTAAGTCAGCATATACCCCGCAAGGAGGATGATGATGGTGCTCGGTTCCGTTCCGCTTCCCATTAATGACGCTGAGAAAAACATAGCCCCAGCTCCTAATAAATGAAGGACAGCCAATACTTTTTGCGCTGCGAAAAATCGGTCCGCAATCATCCCTACAAAGAAGGGGGATATCATACCTGCAAAGGGCCCAACTGCATAAATGGAACCGATATCATTTCCGGTAAAACCGATACGGCTTAGATAATTGGGGGCAGTTACATACCAGGCTCCCCAGATAAAAAACTGGAGAAACATCATCAGGGATAGATTGATACGGGTACTATTCATACTGGACGTGGAGTTTATAGATTGATCGAGTAGACGAAACTTAGAGCATGAGAGCAGAAAATTTGAGGGGGGAAAAGACCTTAGTTTTAATCAAGGAGCAAATTGTAACGGAATAACCATGACAAAGAGTTGTCAGTACCTTCGACTAGAGTTTCGCTGTAACATTTCCAAATTTACATGAAAAACGAAAGAACTGGACCTGGATTTACCATTCGAGCCATGCGACCGGAAGAGTCGGATAAGGTGGCTGAGCTCATTTATGAATCAACCAATCAATGGTATGAGACCCATGGCCACAATCGGATTTTCCAAGGTAAGTGGAAGGACTGCCGCATTTTTACCGACGTTTATGGGGATATAGATCCTGGTTGTTGCCTGATTGCGGTAACGGGTGATGAAACCATACTGGGGTCGTGTTTTTACCATCCTAGAAAAACCCACGTCTCGCTGGGGATTATGAATACGCATCCGGCTATTGGGCGGAAGGGTGTGGCGAAGGCTTTGCTGATCGCCATAATGGATATTGCCAAAGATCAGGATCTACCGGTCCGTTTGGTTTCCAGCGCATTCAACTTAGACTCCTATTCTTTGTATACGCGCCAGGGAATGGCTCCTTTTGCCATTTATCAGGACGTGATGATCAACGTGCCCGAATCAGGGGTTGAAGTGGATTCAATTCCAGGCATCTCGATTCGCGAGGCTCGAGCTGGAGATGAATCAGCTATTGATGCTCTCGAAGGTGAAATCTGGCAAACGTCCCGGCAGGGAGACTGGGCTTATTTTATCGAAAATAAGCGTGGTATCTGGCATTCAACGGTTGCTGAGGATGAATCCGGCGCTGTGGTTGGGGCTTTGGTCTCGGTTGCGCACCCAGGGAGTAATATGCTTGGACCAGGCTTGGCTCAATCTCCGCAGATTGCCGCAGCTCTCATTCAAACAGAGTTGAACAATCATAAAGGCAAAAGCCCTGTATTTCTTCTTCCGGCTAACAACCGGGAGTTAGTGAGTGCCATGTATGCGCTCGGAGCCAGGAATTGTGAAATGCACGTGGGGCAAGTGTTGGGCGAGGCTCCCGAGATTAATGGCATTGTGATGCCGACCTTCATGCCGGAGACGGCGTGAGTTGAGGGATGAAGATAGAAGGATGAGAGCTGGATTCTAATCTTTCTCGTCCTCGTCCTTGAGATTATGAAAATATGCATAGGATAAGCCGGACTAAGAGTTCACTGAAGAGTGCCAGAACTATTGAACGGTAGTTCTGTGAATCACAAACTAAAGTAAGAGGCTAAGTAGGAGTAGGAGGAAGAACTAGACTGCTCCGGCAAAACCATCTTTTCGGTGGTCGCTGCTGCCGCAATAGCCGGAAGAAAGTTTGAATACTCCTTGGTGTCCTCCGTAGAGGCCTGGATCATCGCTGCTGGTTACTCGGTGGCCTCGGTGTTTGAGCTCTTCAATGACTAGCGGATCGAACCCTTCCTCAAAAACGATTTCAAAATCGGGCGTAACCATCCAGCGAGGAGCATTGGAGGAGGCTTGTGGGTTCCATTCACTATCGAGGATACGGCTCAAGACTTGGACATGGCCTTGAGGTTGCATGTGTCCGCCCATAACACCGAAAGAAAATAGTGGATCGCTACCTTGGGTAACCATGGCTGGGATGATGGTATGGAAGGGGCGTTTACCCGGAGCGAGTTCGTTAGGATGACCTGGAGTGAGTGAGAATCCACTTCCGCGGTTCTGAAGGGAAATACCTGTATCAGGCACGACAATACCAGAGCCAAAGCCCATGTAGTTGGATTGAATGAGTGAGATCATCGTTCCGGCTTTATCTGCTGCCGACAAATAAACGGTACCATGATCCTGGAAATGAGTAGCCTCCGGACTACTCGCAAATTTCATGGATATGGATTGGGCACGGTCCTTTAGGTAGTCTGATTTCAGGACTTGGTATGCTTTTGGGTTCCATGCTTCCGGGTCGCAGATATGTTGGAAGCCCTCGGCGAAACCTATTTTAATCGCTTCGATTTGAACATGGATCGAATCGGGTGAATCAGGATCCCATTTTCCGAGAGGAAATTCTTGGAGAATACCGAGGGCGATTAGAGCAACCAATCCTTGACCGTTTGGGGGGATTTCGTGGATGCGGTATCCTCGATAATCGATAGATATAAGGTCGGTCCAGAATGCTTCATGGGACTCAAGGTCATCTTCGCTGAGCCAACCACCGGTGGCGCTTGCATGATTAGAGATTTTTTTTGCTAGGGAACCACGATAAAATGAATCTCCATATGTATCAGCGATCTCTTGGAGCGTATCCGCCTGTGCGGGGTTTTTGAATACGGAACCCGCTTGCGGCTCAAATCCATCTGGTAGAAATGTTCTTTGGAACTCAGGAAACTCGGCAAACGTTTTACGCGCTGCACGAAATCCGCTGGCAACTTTAGCACCAATAGGAAATCCCTTTCGGGCATGTCCGATAGCCGATTCAAATAATTCCTGAAAAGGACGACTGCCAAAACGTTTGTGGAGTTCTACCCACTGGCTGACTGCTCCGGGTGTGGTTACGGTATCCCAGCCCTGTTTGGGCATGGAGTCGAATTGCTTGAAATAGTCGCGATCCCAGCTCTTAGGAGACTTTCCTGAAGCATTCAGGCCATGAAGCTTACCTTCATTGGCGATGATTGAGAAACCATCGCTGCCAATTCCATTGGAACAAGGCTCGGTTACGGTCAGCGTAATGGCTGCGGCTAGCGCGGCGTCTACGGCGTTTCCACCTTTACGAAATACCTCTAGGCCGGCCTGCGTCGCATGGGGCTCAGAAGTGGCGATGACATTGTCGCCATAGACTAAGTCTGGGTGTGGTTTGGCTGGATTCTGCCAGTCAGAAAATTGGGGCATTTTGGAAGCGTGCTAAATCTTAGCCTCGCTGACAATCCTTAGGAATTCTTATATTGCTCGAACTGATTCTTGTCGGCGGCCTTCATATATGCCTCGTGACCAGAAATGTTGCCTGCCTGCAATTGTTTCATCAGCGAAGCATCCATGGTGGTCATTCCATCGGCCATAGAGCTTTCAATGATTCCTCGAATGTTGCTGATTTTACCACTGCGAATACAGTTTGGCAATGCATCATGCTTGTGAAGGATTTCGTTCACTGAAACGCGTCCGCCGCCCGTCTTCTTACAAAGTAATTGATAAACAACCCCGCGTAAGCAACCTGCCAACATGGTGCGAATCTGGTTCTGCTCATCAGCTGGAAAGGCATCAATGATCCTGTCGACCGTTTTGGGTGCATTGTTGGTGTGCAAGGTTCTAAAAACGAGCATGCCCATGGAGGCACAACTCAGCGCTAGTTGAATGGTTTCAAGCTCACGCATTTCCCCGAGTAAGATGATATCTGGGTCGGCACGCATGGCGCCGCGAAGAGCGTTGGCAAAGGAGTGACTATGCTCACCGACTTCACGGTGTATTATTACGCATTCTTTTTTGGGATGAACAAATTCGATTGGGTCTTCAATCGTGATGATGTGCTTCTGGTAGTTCTCGTTAATATAGTCGAGCATGGCAGCCATCGTGGTGGACTTACAACTACCAGTTGGACCTGTTACGAGGACAAGGCCTTCCTGGTAAGCGCAAACTTCTTTTAAAACCTCAGGGAGGTTGAGGCTTTCCAGAGACATGATCTCAGCGGGAATTTGGCGGAACACAGCTCCTGGTCCCCAATGATTATAAAGGAAACTACCACGGAAACGAGGTAGGCCAGGGATCTCGTGGGCGAGGTCGAGGTCACGTGTTTCCATAAAATGTTCCCAGCGAGCTTCGGAACAAAGTTCCTTAAGCATGGCTTTCAGTGTTGGTTCATCGAGTTCTTCATCGTCCATGTCCTCGATGGAACCGGATGTTCTAACTTTAGGGGCATTCCTACAGCGAGGTGCAAGTCAGAGCCGCCCATATCAAGCATGCGTTCGAGGTATGTATCTAATTCGGCCATACTAAAAGTTATTCGGCGGTTGCAGGTGCTTGAGTGTGTTGCCTGATCTGTTCCTTCATCGGGCGACTGATCAAGTTGGCCAGTGCTGCTTCATCGGAAATTCGATTGGCTTGCCAAAGGGCGAAAATGGATTTGTCCATGAGCACCATGCCTTCGCCGCGACCTGTTTCGATGATGTTGTTCAGGCCGTCAGCCTTATCCATTCGAATGAGGTTACCCACAGCGGCATTGTTGAGGAGAAGCTTGTATGCCAGTTCAACTCCACCATCCGTAGAAGGTAGTAAACGCTGACATACAATTCCTCGAAGACTTTCCGCCACCATGGAGCGAATTTGAGTTTGTTGAGCAGCAGGGAATACGTCTAGAAGGCGATTTAATGTATTGGCCGCATCACTCGTGTGCATAGTTCCGATAACCAAGTGTCCGGTTTCGTAAGCACTGATAGCCATCTCCACGGTTTCTAGATCCCGCATCTCACCAATCACTATGATATCGGGGTCTTGGCGTAGAGCGCCTTTAAGTGCGCTATGAAACGTTTTTGTGTGACTACCAACCTCGCGCTGCGTGATTTGGCATTCATCTGAGTGCTGAACGATCTCGATAGGAGATTCTACGGTAATCAGGTGATCTTGGCGGGTACGGTTTAACTCGGCCACTAAAGATGTAAGGGTTGCAGTCTTACCGGATCCGAGAGGGCCTGTAAGCATGATCAATCCATTATGGTAGGTCAGAAGCTTTCGAATCGTGTCCGGGTCGGAGAATCCGAGTTGTTCAAGTGTATTAACTTCATCGGGCACAATCCTATAGGTGGCAGCCATACCATCCTTGTGTAGCATCATGTTGACGCGAAACCTGCGATGAAGGTCTAGAGAAAGTGCGTAGTCGAGATCCTGATTGGTATCGAACTCGTGAGCTTGAAATTCTGAGAGTAGAGAGGTGTTAAAATTTTCCGACTCTTCCTCAGTTAGAATATGGTCACCTACGTAAGTGACGGTGCGATTGTGTCTAATAAAGGGCCTGGAATCAGCACAGAGGTGAAGATCACTAGCTCCAATGCTTTGGCACTTCAGCAGTAATTGGACAAGCCATTCACGGGTAGCGTTTTCTGGAAGCGTTTCAATGTCTTCAAAGTCAGGCCATTCATCTGGAACGTTTAAGGAGACCTCTGGACGTTCCTTTGAACGTTTCGGTTCTGGAGCTGCTTGCACCGGTGCAGGTTGAGCCGCCACTTGAACTGGAGCCTGTTGCGGCTGCGCGGGTACCGGTGCAGGGACCGGTTGCTGATACTCGACAGGAGCTGCCTGGGAGTAGCGGCTTGTGCTTGCGGAGCTGCTTCCTCGGTAGTTGTAGAACGCATACGCATTGAAATACGTGGACGTTCCGACCCTAGTTGTGAGGGTGCAGGAGCTGCCTCTTGTTGAGGGGGAGCTTCTTGAGTATGTGGTTCAGGTATGCTGGGTGGTGTGGCTCTGGTACGGTTTTTGGATGGTCTTGGAATACTGGAAGTTGGTAAGCTGGCCGGCATTTCAATCTCTGGCTTCGAAGAAGTCGAAAAGGTGGGCTCAGAGACGGGAGAAGTGGGTGCTTCTGTTGGCGCCTGGCTTCCTCTACTGGGTCGCATGCTGAGTCGAGATGAAGATGATCTCAGTATATCAAATGGGTTCGACGGTACAGGTTCGTTTGCTTCTGCCTTCCCATAGGCACTATTGACCAACTCTTGGAGTATGTCGAAGTCTGGACAATAGCCGCGATCTAGGAGCTTTTCTCCAAAAGATAGGATATCAGCATCGGGTCCCAAGGCATGCTTGAGGACCAGACATTTTGCGGAATCGAGATAGCCCTCTTGGGTAGCAAAGTAGGCAAGCCATTGAACTTCGAGTTTTAAGGAATTTTAAGCTAGAGAGATTGAAGGTTGATAGGAACTACAACCGTGGGTCCAACCTGACTCCGCTTATATACTTTGGCCTATTAAATTCTTTGATTAACCAGCTTTTAACAAGGAAGGCATCTTTGCCATGTCTCCTCAGGGATGTTCTATAATTCTGCGATGGCCTTCAACACGTCGGCTGCGTGTTCTTCTGGCTTCACTTTGGGCCAGATTTTGCGAATTACACCTGATCCATCGATGAGAAAAGTTACGCGATGGGTGCCCATATACTCGCGCCCCATGAATTTTTTCTCACCCCACACGCCGTAGTCTTGAACGATGTTTTTCTCTCCGTCTGACAATAGTGTGAAAGGTAGCTCGTATTTTTTGATAAACTTATCGTGCTTTTGTACTGAATCGACGCTTACACCAAAAATTTCGGCACCGCTTTCCTGGAAGTCTTTCCAGCTGTCTCGAATTCCGCAGGCCTGTTTTGTGCATCCCGGCGTGTCATCCTTCGGGTAAAAGTACAGGACGACGGGTTTGCCTGCAAGGTCGCTTAAGGAAATGCATCCACCGCCACTGGTTGCTGTTTTGAAGCCCGGAGCTTGATCTCCTTCTTTGAGTTTTAATTCGAGTGCCATGGTGGCATAAACTCGCTAGATATTGCTTAGGCGTCCAGTCGAATCTCCGAAAGAAGGTAAGTTTTGAACACCCATTTTGTCGGCCATACCCAGGAACATATTGGTTGCTGGAACAGACCCGTTTTTCACGTAGCGTCCTGGCGACAATTCGCCACCTCCATGCCCAGCAAGAAGAATGGGAAGATTGTGGTGCGTGTGTCTATTGCCATCTGCATTTCCACTTCCGTATAAAATCATGGAGTTGTGCAGGATTGAGTTCCCATCGACGTCGTTGACTTCGTCCAGACGACTCAAGAAATTTGCAAATTGCTCAACATACCAATGGTCAATTTTGGCAACCTTATCGATCCGGTCTTGTTTGTTTCTGTGGTGGGTTAATTCGTGGTGTCCTTCGGTAATACCGATTTCCTCGTGGGATCTATTGTCACCATCGTGCGCCAAGATTAAAGTAGCGATGCGAGTTGAGTCTGTTTGGAAGGCGAGGAGCATCATCTCATACATAATATTGATGTGCTCACCGTGGCTGTAAGGAACTCCTTCGGGGGTGGCTACCCCTGGATCGATGTTGGGTCCCAGGCGCGCCATTTTTTCAATGCGCTGTTCAACTTCTCGAACTCCGGTCAGGTATTGGTCGAGTTTATCCTGATCGTGGTGGCCGAGGCGTTTTTGCATACGTCTGGCATCATCCATAACAAAGTCGAGAATGGATCGACGATTGATCATGCGTCGTTGTGCATTGGCAGCACGTTCTCCGTGCGAGCCTTCTCCGAAAAGTCGCTCAAATACTTTTCTGGGATTTGATTCCGGAGCCATTGGGGTCGTAGGCGTTTTCCAGGATACGTTGTACTGGTAAGCGCATGAGTAGCCGGAATCACAGCTACCGGAAGCGCGAGCTTTATCACAGGATAGTTCCATAGAGGGGAAGCGCGTTTCACCTCCAACTTCTTTGGCAATAGCCTGATCGATAGAAACGCCCGCTCGAATATCGGTGGAGCTCTTTTTCAGTCGAACGCCGGTCAGGAAAACACTATTTCCACGAGCGTGATCTCCTGCGCCATCCTTGGAGCCAGTTGCATGCTGGTGATCGAGCCCTTGTATGACCTGCAAAGAATTTTTCTTCGACTCTAACGATGAAAGTGTAAGACTCAGTTGAAAATCATTCCCCGAGTTTTCTGGCCACCAGGATGCTGGAATAGCTCCATTTGGGAAGGTGACAAAAGCTGTTCGCAGAGGTGCGCCAGTCGCGGTGGTGGCCATGGGACGTAGCGAATTACTGGCCGGGAGGTTGCCCGGTAGAACCGATTGAAAGGTGGGAAGAGCAATAGCGGCGCCTAGGCCTTTAAGAAAGTGCCGGCGACTTAGGTTGGAGGATTGTGTATATGAGCGTGGCATAACTTACTCGGGTTTGAAATTTGGGTGCCTTCTTTTTTGAAAGGGAACAGATTGGACGATCGCCATCAATAGGGCAGAGGGACGGCCGTCATTTTTTTCTAATTCGTTTACTAGATGATCAAGGGTTTCGGTATCGTAATATTCTGTGCTTCGACCTAAAGCATAAGTCAGCAGCTTTTCACTTATGCAGTAATAAAAATCACTTTTTCGCTCCGTGGCAAGTATGTGTTTTAACTCCTGAATGGTGGAAAACGACTCTCCTGTGATGAGAATTCCCTCGCTATCAATGGGCATTGCCAGCTCCTGATCGCGCCACATGCCCATTGCGTTGAAGTTCTCCAAAGCTAATCCAAGGGGGTCCATACGGTTGTGACAGGAACTGCAGAGTGGTTCTTCACGGTGCTTAGCGAGGATATTTCTAAGGGTCAATTCTGATCCTTCTCCATCGTTTTCCGCATCTTCTAGAGCTGGGACATCGGGTGGGGGAGGTGCGGGGGGAGTTCCGAGGATATTCTCCAATATAAATACTCCCCGCTTGACGGGTGATGTTCGCGTTGGATTGGAGGTAAATGCAAGAATGGTTCCTTGAGTAAGTACGCCTCCTCGTGGACTGTCTGGAGGTAATTGGACTTTTCTGGTTTTTGAGCCTTTTACACCTTCGATACCATAATGTTTTGCGAGTAGCTCGTTGACGAATGTATA
Source organism: uncultured Opitutales bacterium (assembly GCA_938075565.1). Lineage (GTDB taxonomy): Bacteria > Verrucomicrobiota > Verrucomicrobiia > Opitutales > UBA2995 > UBA2995. Next base: position 10,801 of record CALJGU010000016.1, read on the forward strand.
GTCGCTATCCAGAAGTTCCAAGACGCTGCGATCTTCTTTGATGATATGCTCGAAAAACTGTACTGTCTCTGCCTGCATGGCGCGCTTTAGGCCGCCGCTCCAATCAGGACGCTCCTCGTCGTAGCTCGCGACGATAATGGCACGTGTGCGATCGTAGGTAGCTTGTTCTTCGGCTGTGCGTCGTGCTTCCGGGACATCCCGAACAATTTGATATTCTGCTCGTGCTTCCCTGAGTTTAGGATCGTTTTTCTCCCTTAGCCATACGTCATAATCGCTGATGTTGATTCCCATGATGTCTCGAGAGTGCAACCACTGACCACCAAAGTTTTCTATGAAATTGTCGAAACGTTCGTCACCCATCATACGTTCCACCTGGGCTTCCAGGTTTTTCCGGAGTTCCTGTTTTTCGGCCAGTTCGAATAACTCTTCATCAGGCATGGTGGACCAGAAGAAATAAGAGAGCCGAGAGGCGAGGGCATATTCGTCTATGAGTGGGTGAGCTTCCCCTCGACGTTTCCTTAGAGTCCCTTCTTCTCTGAAAATGAAACTTGGAGCGGCCATAATGGCTACCATCGCTTGGGCAATTCCATCTTCGTAGCTTTTACCTTTTTGAGAGGAGACTGACTCGGCTAGTTTTGTCAGGCGATTAATTGTGCTGCTGTCTACTTTCTTCCTGAAGGCTCTCGTCGCAAAATCAGTCAGGATATCGCGCGTGAAGCCTTTGAGTTTCCAGCTGCTCTCGGGGGGGGCTTCTGCGAAAAATTTCTCGTAATTGGGAGGTTTTACTTGGTGTCTAGGATCACTGGGGCCGCGTAAGATAATTTCCTCAATTTCCATTTTGAGGGATTTAACTTTCTCAAGGTCAGTGAGTGGTTCAGCCGAAGCGGTAAAAGTATGTGTGCCAGATTCGAAAGTACGATCGAAAACAAACTCATGAATCTTGCCGGAAGTATAAACGTAGTTCTCGTCGACGAGAGCCTCCTCATCGACTGAGAACGTAAAGTGACATTCATTGTAATCGAATCCTCTGAATGAGGAGAAACTCTTTGGTTTGATTCGTACGATCAATTTATAGTCACCTTCGTTTTCTATTTCAAACTGCGCCGTCCTGGACGATGGAGTGTAAAATGATAGTTGAAGATTATCTTCGTCTTCATCTTCGGGAAGTCCTGGAGAGAACAGATTGACCAGTGCCTCTTCTGACCACGCTTGCTCTGGAGTGATAGTCGATTGGGTGGGGACTGTTTCGGCTATGATGCTGTTGGCTGAGTCCAGATATTTTTCTAGGAGCATTGGAGAAATGGTTAACACATCACCAATATTGTCGAAGCCTTCCCCTGAATCATCGACTGGGAAAATATCCAATGTATTGAAATCAATATCCAGGAGGTCGTTTACTGTATTCTGGTATTCAATACGATTGAGCCGTTGGACGGTAATTTGTCCAGGGTCCAGGTTTTGCGGATCGATGTTGAAAGGTTCTGCTTTGATCCAATCAGCAAGCTGTTGCCTTTCCTCTTTGGAGGGTTGCGCTTCCTCTAGCGGAGGCATGACATGGGCTCGCGTATTTTTAAGGACACGAAGCCAGAGATCGTGGTCTCTTATGTTTTCGGCCGTAAATTCATCCAGGACTACATTGCCTTCGCTGATCCCGAATCCGTGGCAGTCATAACAATAGCTATCGAGCAAAGGCGCTATCTCATTATTAAATGACTCAAGTATCGCTTTATTGGCACAAAGCGAAGCCATGGGAACGGTTAAAATAACCGCGCCTAGAAGTCTCAATTTTCTTAGGGAGTGAGAGATCACGGGATAAGTTAGAAAAGGGATTTGGGGTGTAGAGTTTTAAGAAAGGGAATCTTGCCGAGCGCATCAATCAAAATTGGCCACTTGTTTCGCCAATAGCAGATCCTGCTAAGTATCCGGTCGTCCAAGCGTTCTGGAAATTGAAGCCTCCAGTTATTCCATCAATGTTAAGGACTTCCCCTGCAAAGTATAGGCCAGGAATCCGGCGGCTTTCCATGGTCTTGAGGCTGACTTCGTTGAGCTCAACTCCACCACAGGTAACGAACTCTTCCTTGTTCATGCTTTTGCCAGAAACATCGAAGGCGCAATGGGTCAGCATCTCACGCAGTCGTGTCAGCTGCTTTTTAGATATCTGTGACCAGGTTGTTGCGCCGTCTATCTCTCCTCGCTCAATCAGTTTCTCCCACAAACGCTTAGGCAATTCGGGGAAGGGCGATCGAGATATTAGCGACCGTTTCCCGGCAGAGGTTCGAAGTTGAGAAAATGAAATCTCAAGGTCTTCATTCGGCAGCCAATTTACAAAGGCCGTAAAGGTATATTCTACTGAATGAAGCTTGCGGGCACCCCGGGCGGATAGTTTTAGAATAGCCGGGCCACTCAATCCCCAGTGAGTAATGAGCAACGGGCCATGACTGTTTAGTTTTGCCTCGGGAATAGTGACACTCGCATGTTTTACGGAAATACCCGCCAGTTCACTCAAACTGTTCTTTGGGATGTTAAAGGTGAACAGCGATGGAACCGCCGGGTGGATTTTATGACCCGTAAACTGAAGGAGCGACTCAGATGCCACACAACGAGTTCCTCCTGTAGCAATCAATAAATTCTTTGATCGAATGGTCGATCCGCCTGTGCACTGAATACTGAATGGGTAAGGGGCGTCTGCGTCATGAGATATTTCTGAGACATTCGTTCTAGTCCTCGTTTCAATGCCAAGCTGTTCTGCAGTATCGCACAGGCAATCGATAATCGTTTGAGAATTATCACTTGTTGGAAATATGCGGCCGTCCTTTTCGGTTTTCGTTTGAACCCCGTGATCCTCAAACCAATCGATCGTTTTCTGGGCATCCCATCGATGAAGTGGGCCGATGAGTGCTTTTTCTCCCCGAGGGTAATGTGTCGCGAAGGTTCGAGGGTCAAAACAGGCATGCGTGACGTTGCAACGTCCTCCGCCAGAAATACGAACTTTACCCAGCACTTGAGGTGCCTTTTCCAGAATGAGGACAGGCTCCGATGGATCACCTATTTCCGCTGCTCTTATTGCAGCAAAATATCCAGCTGCACCCCCGCCGATGACTACGAGATGAAAGTCGTTGTTTTCTGAACCGCCCAAGCTAATCGATCTTTTCAAAGGCCAGTCTTTTGTTCTCGGTATTAAACCCTAGTTTTATTATCCAGAATTTTAAGGATTCTCGGATTTTTCCTTAAGTAAATCTGCGACTTCCAGGTGCCCATTATCTCGGGCAAAAGATTCTGCAGTTGATCCGTCTATATCTGGTAAGGAAAGGTCCGCTTTGTGTTGGAGTAACAATTCAACAACTTCCTTGTGTCCTTCAGCAGCAGCAAACATGAGAGCGGACCAATGCTCTTCAGAATCTACTATATTAACCTTGGCCTTATGATTCAGCAAAAGCTGAACTGTGGGGATATTCAGGCCAGTTGAAGCAAACATTAATGCCGTTCTGCCTGCTAGATCCTGGGTATCGATCTTGGATCCTTGATCCAATAAATGTTGGGCAATGGAAGTATGGCCGTTGAACGCTGCCAGCATTAGCAAATTCCGTCCATTTTCGTCCAATTGATTGGGATCGGTTCCCGTCTCCAGAGCCTGAATAACTGTTTCTTCGTGTCCCTCGAGAGCTGCCTGAATAGCGATTTCAAATGGAATAACCATTTTTCCAGTATCAACGCT
>CALJGU010000017.1 GCA_938075565.1 uncultured Opitutales bacterium
GACCAAATCTCTAATCGATAATTCTCCCATATGAAATCAGTCAATCAGTTGTGAAGCTTGGGGCAAGATCCTACCGCTTCACTAAAAAGAAACAAACATACTCAATTCTTTTGGGTCGGTAGACATAAGAAGGTAGTGGCGGTCATTCTTCGTCCAATAGGCCGTTGTGGAATATGGGTTTTGGTCCAACACCGGCTCTTCTCGCTCAGGCATATTCGGGAAATCCTCAGAATTGATTACAAATAAATGGGATTTGCTGTTCTTTCCAAAACAAACGACTCCGACCGGCTTTGCATTGTACTTCAATGTCATGCAGCCCACGGGTGGCATTTCGTCCAACTTACCTGGCAATTGAGTCGGGGCAGGAGTGTCATGCTCGTCTAGATAGCTTACCAAGGTGGCCCATTCCCGAGACTTGGCGTTGAAACCAGTTGCATTTTTAAGAGCTTGATTTGCGAAGGACTGAAAGTTCTCCACAGTCATCGCGGTCTCTTCGTAACCTGTCTGCTGTCCAATAGGGACTAATACTAATCCTAGAACCAGGAGTATGGCGGCGGCGGCTCCTAATACTGAAAGCTGTTTCCACCAGGGGAATTCCACAACCTTTCCAGGTTTCTCGATCACCTGATCTAGGATCTGGGACTCAAGTTCGGGTGGGACGTCGATATTCAAAAGAGTAGCGGCAAAGGCATTATCAAAGGCTTTCTCTTCCTCAAACCAGGATTGAAGTTCTTCATTTTCCTCTAGCAGTTGTAATGCTTCTTTCAGGTCTGGGACGTCCGTTGCATCCATATCTGGGCGATAAGCCTGAAGTATGAATTTTGCTTCTTCTATAGTCATTTTGTAAACGTGGTCGGGGAGGGGGCGATCAAGTTATGGGGGATTTGGTTTTGCTGAGGATCTTCTTAAGCTGAGCTTTTCCGCGGGAGAGCCGTGACATCACAGTTCCAATTGGAATATCTAAAATTTCTGCAATCTCTTTGTATGCGAGATCCTTCATGTAAAAGAGAACCAAGGGTGCGCGAAAGGTCTCATCGATTTCATTCAATGCCTCTAAAGCTCTTTTTGAGTCCAGTTTACTAGCTACGTTGGGAGAAATGCTCGGTAGCTCGTGCTCAATGGCTTCAGCATTGATGTGGGGAAAGCGTGATGACTTCCGTCGAAGGCCAAGAAATTCTCGGTAGAGGGTGGTGAACAGCCAGGATTTAACCTTTGTTTTATCCTTTAGCATGGAGCCCTTCTTAGCCCAGATAAGGAAGGTCTGCTGGGTTAAATCGGCTGCTTCCTCGGCATTACGTGCTAGAGAATAAGCAAATCGATATAATGGTTGGTAATATTTACTCACGAGGTCGTTGAAGTTCAAATCTCCGTTGTTGCTCATGTGAGTTTCCTTATTGGAACTTATTCCTTTTAATATCTAAACCAAGGTTTCCTGGATGAGATTGGCTCATCTCGCGAACTTAGCGGCTTATCAGTGTCTATCCTTCAGGGAGTGTCGAATCCAAAGTAATCCAGCTGCTCCTAATAGTAATAGGTCTCTGCCTATAAGCAAAGGGTAGTTGGTATTGTTCGTCTGGTCTGCATTGCCAAAACAACCACATGTAACATCCAATCCGCGGATCCAGCCTTGGACCAAGGCAATAATAAACAACAGTAACAGGCCTCCTATTATCAAGAGACTGCCAACATAGAGCTTCTTGGTTAAAATCCCAATTCCGGCCAAAACTTCCAGCCAAGGCATGTAAAGTGACAACAGTACCGCCAAGCTATACGGAAGTACCTGGTAGGTCTCAATCGCTGCTGTAAGGGATTGCGGATCCCATATCTTAAGGCCACCCGCTACGATAAAAAAACCTGCTAGAACAATGCGGATGACTCGATGAATCCAGAGGCCTATTTGCGATGATCCAGCCAAGTTTCCCAGCCTCCTTTCAAGACCCAAACATCTTCAATTCCGAGAGAGGCCTTTAAGCGTTCAGCCACTCCTTTGCTTGCAGCGCAGGTGCGACTGTCGCAATAAACGATAATAGTGCTTTCGCCATCCCAGTTGATGATGAATTGCTCAAAATTTTCGGCCCAATGATCCTCATTCAGTAGCAAAGCATCTGGAATATGGTCCTCTTCGTAGGCCATCTGTCCTCGTGCATCGATCCAAGTGCTAGGCTCTATAGCCAGAGCATCCTCCAACAGGATTTCTCCTTCGGCAACAGTCATCGGATTCCAGGGTGGTGGCTCTGGGTGGAATAGCCAAGTGCCTCCCATTCCTACTAGACTTAGTAGGCCTATGATGAGTACTTGCATAGCGTTCCTACTCAATGTTCAGCGTACGCTTAGCGTACTAACGCGTAAATTTTAAGTGTGCCTTTGGACGGATTCGCGAAATTGGTCTTAATCACGAACGTTCCTCGGAGGATTCCCTTTTTGTCTGCTGGGATGTTCTGCGGAGTTACTGCCAGCGCAAATTTCTTTCCTTCTTCAATCACTTTAACTTCATGAACGAAGAGATCACTGCTCCCGATGACTTCCGTAATTTCGATTGGTTCATCTAAATGAGATTCGATGATTACTTCCTTGGCCTTAAATTCGGAATCCACAGATCGATTCCACATGACCACACTTGGGCTGACTTCCATGACGGAAGGAATATTGACCTCCAAGGTCAGAACAATTCTTGGCTCCTCCTCTTGGTCTGTTTCAACCCGGATGGATTTGATCTGTATACCTTCTCTTTGGCCGTAATCGAAAGTGGCGGAGATCTCACCGGATTCGCCGGGCTCAAACAAGCGTTTGCTCGGAAGTGCTGTTGTGCATCCGCAACTGGAGTGCACCTCCTTCACTGTAATTGCTTTGTCGCCACGATTTGTGAAAGCAAATTTTGCGGTGTACTTCGTTTCGTCTAAGCTGGCTTCGTGAACGATGCGGTCATTCTCAAATTGCAGCTTGGCGTTGGCTAGAAACGGTGTCGTGAGACACAATAGAAGGGTAGGGAAGAAGATCTTCATAGCTTATCTAAGAGTAATCAGAAAAACGATTCTGGCTGAATATAACGAGATTAAAACGCCGGAACGGTCCTGTTCCGACGTTTTATAAAACACTCTTGGTTCAAAGGTGTTCCGCAACTAATCTTCGGAATATTGTCCTTTGAGGCTTTCGACGATGCTTGGGTCTGCCAAAGTGGTAACATTGCCCAGCGCTCGTCCTTCGGCAATATCCCGAAGTAAGCGGCGCATAATCTTCCCGCTTCTGGTTTTAGGCAGGTCGATCGTAAAGATGATTTTTTCGGGCTTGGCGAACTTGCCGATTTTCTTGGCTACCAATTCATCAAGCTCCTTTTTTAATTCGTCGCTGCCTTCGATGCCTTCTCGAAGGGTGACGAAGGAGGCCAGCCCTTGCCCTTTGATTTCGTGTTTAATACCTACGACTGCCGATTCAGCAACGGTCGGGTGTTCGACGTAAACAGATTCAAGCTCAGCGGTTCCGATTCGGTGACCTGATACGTTCACCACGTCATCGACTCGACCGAGAACCCAGAAGTAACCGTCTTCGTCGATCTTGGCACCGTCGCCTGGAAAGTAGTATTTTCCATCCCAATTACACCAATAGGTGTCTTTGAATCTCTCGGGATCGCCATAGACACCGCGGGTGATGGCTGGCCAGGGTTTGCGAATAGTGAGAAGCCCTGCTTGCTTTTCTTCGCCAGCTTCATTCACAACAGCTGCATCTACTCCAAAGAATGGCAGAGTGGCGCTACCTGGTTTGGTCGAGGTGACGCCGGGCAGAGGTGTTAACATTACACCTCCCGTTTCCGTCTGCCACCAAGTATCGACGATCGGACACTTTTCAGAACCGATTTTTTCGTGGTACCACATCCAGGCTTCTGGATTAATGGGTTCACCAACGGTTCCCAAAAGGCGAAGCGAGCTGAGGTCGTAAGACTCTGGCCACTGGTCTCCCCACTTCATAAACGCGCGAATGGCTGTAGGAGCGGTGTAAAAAATCGTGGCCCCATACTTCTCAACTATGGCCCAGAAGCGTCCGTTGTCCGGGTAATTAGGTGCACCCTCATACATGACGCAGGTGGCGGCATTCGCCAGTGGGCCGTAAACCAAGTAACTGTGCCCTGTGATCCAACCGATATCAGCGGTACAGAAGTAGACGTCCTCCGGCTTGAGGTCGAAAATGTATTTCGCGGTCAAGTAGGTGTAGACCATATAGCCACCCTGGGTGTGCATGATGCCCTTGGGTTTTCCTGTGGTGCCGCTGGTATAGAGTAGGAACAACATGTCTTCACTATCGAGTTCCTCGGCTGGGCATTCCTTCGATTGGTCCTTTACCAGTTCATGGTAATCGACGTCGCGACCTTCTTTCATGTCGCAATCAAAGGTGTCGCCGTCATCACGTTGAACGACTACCACTTTTTCTACGCAGTTTAGACCTTCAATGGCCTCGTCGACGATAGGCTTCAGATGCAGAGGCTTGCCACGACGCCAGGCTCCATCGCCTGTGATGACCCATTTGGCGTCCATATCCAAGATCCGGTCTTTAATGGAGTCTGCTGAGAAACCAGCGAATACAACCGAGTGAACGGCTCCGATTCGAGCGCAGGCAAGGAGAGCCATCGCCAACTCTGGGATCATGGGTAGGTAGATAGCGACACGGTCGCCTTTTTTAATGCCCAGGCTCTTAAGTCCGTTGGCAAATTTACAGATCTCACGGTGCAGGTCGTAGTAGGTGAGAACGCGGCTATCGCCAGGTTCACCTTCCCAGATGATTGCAGCCTTGTTTCGATTGGGTCCATCGAGGTGACGGTCCACGCAGTTGTAGCAAAGGTTCGTCTTGCCACCGGTAAACCATTTGTAGAACGGCTTTTCGGAGTCATCCATGACCTGATCCCACTTCTTGAACCAATGAAGTTCATCCGCTGCCTCGGCCCAGAAGGTATCCGGATCCTCAATACTTTTCTTGTGGAGCTCTCTGTAGGCGTCCATACCGGCTATATGAGCCTGGTCCTGAAATTCTTTTGATGGTGGGAAAGTCCGATTCTCGTGAAGGACTACATTGATTTCCTGGGAATCCATAACGTAGAGGTATTGATGTAGTTATTACTGTTTCTAGTAGAAATACTGAAGAGTTCTACAGGATGGAAGAAGCCCCAATTTCTGGTCAATAGGAATCCCATCCTTGGGAAGAAGTTTATCGAATGGTCTGCTTAGGTCCAGTCGAGGGGATTTCTAAGCCAAATGGTAAACGGCTCGATTAGGAATACTGATTGAGGGGTATGGATGGAGCCGGGAATCGGAGTCGAACCGACGACCTACGCATTACGAATGCGTTGCTCTACCAACTGAGCTATCCCGGCAAATCCAAGAACGTCAAAACTGCTCCAATTTTTCGGTTTGTAAAGCAATTTGCGGTGCTGGCAATCCGGTCTCATAAATTGCAGTTGATTTAGCCCAATTCGGGCTCCAAGGTTCGTCCCCCTATGAGCAAGGAATTAGAAGAAGGAACAGAGTTGACCCTCGATTTTAAAAAATTGCGGAAGGTCGCGTCTGGGGATGCCGACGTAGTCCCGGCTGTGGCTCAGGATGTAGAAAGTGGTGAAGTTATCATCGTTGGCTATGTGAATGAACTCGCTCTAAAGACGGCTCAGAAGGAAGGACTTGCTACATTTTGGAGCACTTCCCGCAATGAGCTGTGGATTAAAGGCAAAACCTCGGGTGACTATTTGGAACTCGTCGACACACGCGTCAATTGTGAGCAGAACTCTATTCTATACCGGGTGCGCCTGAAAGGGGCTGGGAGTTGCCACACTCGGGATGCTGAGGGGAAGCACCGCCACGGTTGCTATTACCGCCGTATTAATAGTGAAGGTAATCTCGAGTTTGTATAGTATTTCCTGAAATCAGGAGAGAGCCTCGATCAAAATTTCGAAGCGTGCTTCCACCTTTAAAGTTTCGAGGACGTGCTGTTTTAAGACAGGATCTGGTACAAACGTGTAGGCCACAAGATCCACGAAATCCTCGGGATCTTTCATTTTTTCGACAAACTGAAGCAACTCGGTGGGTACTTCAGAATCCTCTTCTACAAATGCCTTCACTACCTCGAGTAGCTCATCACGAAGCTCAGAGAGTTCCAGTTCATCAGCTTCTACTGCCGACTTTAAGGGTGTGATCGCTGCCTCACGGTAGGGCTTGTCTTCAAATAATTCGTCCAGCCGAATACGACTCAGTCCTTCTAGAATGAGATGAGAAGTTCCGTCCTCTTGAGTCTTACAACCTCGAATGAGTCCGATGGTAGCAACTGAGTGAGCGGGCTCCGGGATAGGAAAATTATCAACCTGTGCCGGGTCTATACCAGCGACTGCGAACATGCGATTCCCTTCCAAGCTAGTTTTCAGCATGGCTCGGTAACGCGGTTCGAAAATAAATAAGGGCATCATGACCTTTGGGAAAAAGGCCACTTCTGGCAGTGTCATGACCGGCACGCGGTCTGGGAGGTCGATTTCCAATCTCATTGTTAATGCATTAGCCTAAGGCCTCTTCGCTCCAGGCCCACGGACTCATCTTTTTGCCGTCCAGATTTGTTTTGTTTTCCGCAAAGTAGACAGCCATTCGAATATACCACAAGCGCCTTGGTTCCACTTCGGGTTTCAATTTCTTAATCGCTTCGAACAAAGTTTCAGGGCTCCGGCCTTCGAGCTCGAAGATATCAGTGAACCCGATGTCGAGTAAATCACGAGCCGATGTGATGTCCATTTTGGGGATTTGCATGAGTCGGGAATTAAGGGCTTCGTAATCTACTTTTTTCTTTTTCTGCGGCATCTTCTGTCTTTGTGAGCGGTGTGGACTGAAAATCCAAGCTCTTTGTGGGATGTGACACAGAATTTGCCTGGAAAGCGGAGTGTGTCACAGGTGTGACAGATTGCGCCAGATCTATAGAGGAGGATTGGCTGTGTTTCGGAGCTATAAATTAATTAAACTACTCTTTACCAGTAGTTTGAGAATATCCTTGCAGTGGTGGCACCCCCATTGCTTATTCCAAGCCTCTATTTTTAATCCATTAAATAACATTAACTAAACCCTATATAAGAACTGCAATGAGTCAGATCAAACCTCTCGGTAACCGAGTTCTCCTCAAACGTGTTGAGGAAGATGAGCAAGTAAAAGGCGGAATCATCATTCCCGACTCCGCTAAGGAAAAACCCCAGGAAGCCGAAGTGGTAGCACTTGGCACTGGAAAAAAAGCCGACGACGGTAGCGAACATGTGTTTGCAGTAGCTGTTGGCGATCGTGTTCTCACCAGCAAGTATGGTGGAACCGAAGTCAAAGTTGGTGATGTTGACTACATCCTCGTGGATGAAGACGACATTCTCGGCATCGTTGAATAATCGAACCCTTTAATTTAAAATACTTAGAAAATGGCTAAACAATTACTCTTCAGCGAAAACGCTCGCAAAAAGATCCTTAGTGGCGTCGAAGCTTTGGCTAAATCAGTCAAAGTAACTCTCGGACCCAAGGGACGTAACGTCGTAATCGACAAAAAATTCGGTTCTCCAACCGTAACCAAGGACGGTGTAACCGTTGCCAAGGAAATCGAACTGGCTGATCCCTACGAAAACATGGGAGCACAAATGGTTCGTGAAGTTGCATCTAAGACTTCTGATGCTGCTGGTGACGGAACCACAACTGCAACTGTTCTTGCTGAATCTATTTACCGTGAAGGTCTTAAGAACGTAGCTGCAGGATCTAACCCTGTTTACCTGAAGCGTGGAATCGACAAGGCTGTTGAAGCTGCTGTTGCCGAGCTCCACAACATCAGCAAGTCTGTTGAAGACCGCGAAGAAGTTCGCCAGGTTGCAACGGTTTCCGCTAACTGGGACACTCAAATCGGTGACATCATTGCCGACGCGATGGACAAGGTTGGTAAGGACGGAACGATCACTGTTGAAGAAGCGAAGTCTATCGAGACTACGCTCGACGTGGTTGAAGGTATGCAGTTCGACAAGGGTTACTTGAGCCCTTACTTCGCAACTGACACCGAATCTATGGAAGCAGTTCTCGAAGATGCTTACATCCTCCTGAACGAAAAGAAGATTTCTAACCTGCAAGACCTCTTGCCTCTCCTTCAGAAAGTTGCCCAAACCGGCAAACCTTTCTTCATCATCTCTGAAGATGTTGAAGGTGAAGCTTTGGCTGCTCTCGTAGTGAACAAGATTCGTGGAACTCTGAATGTATGTGCTGTTAAAGCACCTGGATTCGGTGAGCGTCGCAAGGCCATCCTCGAGGACATCGCGATCCTTACCGGTGGTAAGCTCATCACCGAAGATCTTGGAATCAAACTCGAGAACGTTGACGTTGAAGATCTTGGTTCTGCCAAACGCATCACAGTTGACAAAGAGAATACCGTTCTCGTTGAAGGTGGCGGAACTGCTGCTGAAATCCAAGGACGCGTAAAGCAAATCCGACGTCAAATCGACGAAACCACTTCCGACTACGATCGCGAAAAACTGCAAGAGCGCTTAGCCAAGTTGGCTGGTGGTGTTGCTGTGATCAACGTTGGTGCAGCTACTGAGCCAGAAATGAAAGAAAAGAAGGCTCGCGTAGAAGACGCCCTGCACGCAACTCGTGCGGCTGTTGAAGAAGGTATCGTTCCTGGTGGTGGAGTTGCTATTCTCCGTGTTTCTGCAGCTATCGATGCTCTAAATCTCGAAGGCGACGAAGAAATCGGTGCTGCTATCGTTCATCGCGCAGTTCAAGCTCCTCTCAAGCAGCTTTGTTCCAACGCCGGCATCGAAGGTGCAGTCGTTGTGCAGAAGGTGCTCGAAGGTGACGGATCACAAGGTTACAACGTAGCAACCGACGAATACGAAGATCTGATCAAAGCAGGTGTAGTTGACCCAACTAAGGTTACTCGCACTGCTCTGCAGAATGCATCTTCTGTTGCCGGTCTCCTACTGACAACTGAGTGTTTGATTACTGACATCCCAGAAGATACCCCTGAGCCAGCTGGTCACGACCACGGTGGTGGAGGAATGGGTGGCATGGGTGGCATGATGTAATCTATTCACCAATACACTTTAAAAAGGTCCTTCCTTCGGGGAGGACCTTTTTTTGTCATTACTTCAGGCGAGCCCTATTACTGAGGGACTGTGAGTGATTGCCCGTTGTCTCTGGGTGAAAGCGCTAGAATATAGGGAACTGCCTGTTTCGCCCAATCCGTAGCGTCTGGATAACTGTCTGCTCCAGGGCCAAAACAACTTTGTAGCATGTCTGTGTTAATTACACCTGGGTTCAAAGGAATACAGGCCATCCCATTGGGCAGCTCCTGGGCCATTGCTTTGCTTAAGCCTTCCATCGCCCACTTGGAGGCGCAATAAGGGGCTACTTCAGGAGATGTGCTACGACCCCAGCCTGAGCTTAAGTTTACCACGATACCGGTTTCGTTTTTCACCATAGTGGGTACGAAGGCTTTGATGCAGTGGAAAACTCCCTGAATGTTGACGTCAAAGAGTGACTTTACCTCCTCCACTTCAAGTTCCCAAAGCGCAGCGTTTGAATTCATGAGCGCAGCGTTATTGATGAGAAGGTCTGGTGGACCAAATTGACTGATTATGGAATCTGCCCAGGTCGAAACCTGCTCGAAGTCAGTTACCTCCACTTCATTAAAAATATGCTCAGGAAAACTTTCTTGAAGAGATTGAACACCTGCGCTCGAACGGCCACAGCCGAACACCTGATTTCCTCCTCGAACAAAACCTTCAACCAAGGCTCGGCCCAATCCTTTGGTGGCTCCCGTGACAACGATCTTTTTACTCATACAGTCAGCGTAAAGAGTATGAGCAGGAAGAAAAGGAGGATTTACGAAATGCCTAATATTTAGGCTAACATCAGCCTGCTAGCTCCGAGCATTCTGTGAGGAAGCGTGTTGCCAATTTACGCCCTTTGACGGCAATGGCTTTTTGCTGGGACTGGTATTGCTGTTTCCCTTCTGTTGTTTCGATGAGGATGGGAGCATACCCGATTGCTTGCAAATCGTATGGGCTCGCACGCATGTCTAGTTCTCTAGCTTCCACCGCAAGGAGAAAACAATCTAAAGTCAGCTCGCTACTGATCCAAGGATGCAATTTGTAGCACCACTTGAACAGGTCCATGTTGAAATGCACACAACCGAACTGGTCGTTAGTTCTTCTTTCGTCTGCGGTAGGTTGTCGGGAGTTTAGAGGTTTGGCTTTTTGTGTGAAAAAGCGAAAGGCATCGTAGTGCGTGCAACAGATATTTGCTGATTCAATTGTTGCTTCAATTTGTTCCGGTTCCAGGCGAAGCGGCGTACTTTCATGGCGAATACAGTCTGACTTGTATACCATAGCCCACTCATGAAGCCCATAGCAATTAATCCGTTCTGGATTTTTCATGGCTGCAGTGATGAGGCTGCAAATCCATTCCATTCTATGAGTATCAGTTTCAGTTAACTTAAGCGGGTCTAGAAAAACTGTAGAGTTTGATTCGCTGTATTGTGAATACTCTAAAAACCTCCTAGCTTCCGGAACAGGTAACTTATCTCCAATGGCTGGATGCCAATTAGAGACGAGCTTCCGATTGAACTGATAGTATTCAAACAAGAAATCGTGGACGGGATGAGTTTGTCTCCTTTCTCGGCGATGTCGGAAGGCATCCATCCAGGGTCTTATTTGTGAGTGATATCTCTCTTCTCTTTGCTGCCAATTCTGAAGAGCGATTTCCATTGTGTTTGGTGATTCCTGCATGCCCCCCTTATTGTAGACCTTGCTTATCTATCCAGGCTTCCAACTCATCTTCGAGGTAAAGCTCCTCCAGGATTTTTTGTGCCCAAGCTTGGTTGTTCGCCAAGTGCCTGAGTAAACGGACAGCCATAACTTGAACGGCTGGAACTTCCGACCAAACTGTTTCAGAGAGTATTCTCCAGTGGTTGGGGTCGATTAGCTTAGGTTTTTCCAATTGAGAGATGCATGGTTCACATAGGTAAATTACTGAATCGAGCTGGGGTTCTTTTGGGGCCGGAGGAACTTCGTAAATAGAAAGGGAAATTCCTGATTTAGTACATAGCTCACAGCTTGCCCGGGATCGTCGCGTCAAATCCTTCCCAAGCAATGAAAGTTGCTGGAGATACTCCTGATGTTGATCGAATCCTTTCGCCATAATCCTATAATCTGAAATTCCAATCAGATGTGATCGCGGTAAGCATGCGGTGTGAATTCTTAGCCATAATGTCTGCTGTAAATAAGGTCTCCACTCTTTGTTTTGCAGCTTCTCCCATTTTATCCCTTAAATCTGGATTGGATACTAGAAGGCTTAAGACTTCGGACAACTCTTCTGCTGAGCCGGGTGTTATGAGATAGCCAACTTCCTTGTCTTTTATCACTTCAATTGCTCCACCTGCTGAACAGCCAATCACGGGTTTTCCAAAACTCATCGCCTCTATGTAGATGAGTCCAAAAGATTCATATAGTGAAGGTGCGGCAAAGATATCACAATTTCTGTACTCTTCTACTTTCTCGTCGTGAGTAATTTCTCCAAGGAAGGTGACTTCTGCTGTGTTGGAAGAGTTCTCTTTATTGAATATATTCTGGTAGACGTTGTCTGGATCTTCTCCTGCGATTCTAAAATGGAGATTGGCATGTTGATTCCTTAGAAGTGGGATTGCTTTCAAGAATGTGTGGATACCTTTCCTCGCTTCCAGCCTGCCTAGGAACAAGATGTTTAGGGTGTTCCCTGCCGATTGCTTTGGCTCCAACGTTTGTCCTTCCATGATGGAAGTGCCGTGAGGGATTATTCTAATTTTGGATGGGGAGACATTCATCTGATGTGCAATCAAATGACTATGTTGGTAGGTATGTGAGAGCTTAATATTACTCCGTTTAAACATCCAGATTTCCAGTAGCTCGATCAGGTCGACTTTAGAACTGCGCCAATTGCCATACTGCCGAAGCTGCCCGGTAGATGAACTAAACCGCGTGATAAGTGGCTTGCGGGTAGCATTAAATGTATAGGAGAGGCATAGATATAGATAGTTTGTCGTTTCTACCACATCGATAGGTTTTTCCCTATCTAGCTTCATCAACCTAAGAGCAACGCGTATGTTTAGTGCCAGCCTACTTAAGCGTTTCTTGATTTTTGTAGGGAGAGAATAGGGGTCTCCTTTGATGCTTCCAAAACTGTCCTTCAAGTAGTGAACTGTCACATTTGCAGGGAGGGATTTTATAGTTTCAGCGTCCAATGGTTCCTCGGCAACGTAGAGCAAGACAATCTCCTCGCAGTAGGGAGCCAGGTAGCGGGTTAAGTCGTAGTAATGCATTCCCACTCCTCCTCCAGATTTTGTCCTAGACGGAAAGAAAGGTGTTACGATGCAAAAGCGCATATTGGTTTGATAAACTTGGCTTAAGGATTGGATTTAGACTTTAGTCTTCATCCCGGTGGACGGTATCTGGAGTGAAGCCAGGAATACAGATAGCGATGTATTCTGCTCCTTCTTCCGTCGGGGTGCTGTATTGAACCCATTCTCCGGCGGAGGTGATAACTGCCTGGCCTGCCTCGATTACTAACGTGTCGACTTGAGTTTTGACCTGTAGCTTGCCTCTTAAAACGACCGTGTACTCATCGAATTTGGGTGTTTGCCCAGGTTCTTTCCAGCCGCCTGGACTTTGCATCCGAGCGACGCTTACAGAAGAGGTTTGGGTATTCATATTCCCAATATACTCCTCTATTATCTTAGGTTTATTGCCCGCTGCTTCGACGATCGTTGGTGATTCAATTTTTCTGGCCATGTGTCTCAAAAAAATAATTACACTTAGTCATACAGTTCTTGGCTTGGTTATAGCAACCAATCTCGAAATTGATTGTTGGTTAACTAGGGAGAAAGTGCGTTGCATTCCTGCTCAAAATGTATGGTTATAGCGACTTATGTGGAATCTTCATCTACAAAGACAATTGCCTAAGCAAGTCCTGGTCCTTGCGTTTGGATTTACTCTAGCGGACATACGGGGTGAGACCATCACGTGGTCTGAGCATGTTGCTCCTATTCTGTATCAGAATTGCATTGCCTGCCATCGAGAAGAGGGAGCGGCTCCATTCTCGCTCTTGAGCTATGATGATTCTAAAGATCGGGCAGAAAAGATCGTGGCAGCAGTTGAGAATAGGGCTATGCCACCGTGGTTGCCTGCTCCTTTTCATGGCCCAAGCATAATTGGAGAACATCGACTTTCCGATGAGGAAATAGGTGTGATCAGTCAGTGGGCGGAACAGGGTACAAAGCGTGGCAGTTCGCGACGCGCTCCAAAGGCGCCTGATTATTCAGATACTTGGACCCAAGGTGAACCTGACTTGGTGTTACAACTTCAGGAGTCTTATTCTCTTCCTGAAGATGGAAACGACGTTTATAGAAACTTTGTGATCC
Organism: uncultured Opitutales bacterium; assembly: GCA_938075565.1. Lineage (GTDB taxonomy): Bacteria > Verrucomicrobiota > Verrucomicrobiia > Opitutales > UBA2995 > UBA2995. The sequence continues at coordinate 13,429 of CALJGU010000017.1, forward strand.
CGGTGCCAATTACTGAGCCAAAATATGTGCAATTCGTGGAATTTCTACCAGGGGCACAATCATCGATACGCCAAGCGATGATCCAAGTGGATGAATCAGATGGGTCTCGTCGAAGAGATGCTACTGATGCTGAGCCAGGTTTTCCTGGAGGCGGAATTGCTAAAACCCTTAATTCTTCAGGCCAGTTCATCGGCTGGTCACCAGGTCGCAATCTCTACGAGGCACACGAAGGTACTGCATGGCTATTGCAGCCAAATACCGATCTGGTTGTTCAGCTGCGAATGCAAGCTACAGAAAGCCCTGAAGTTATTAATCCTAGGATTGGACTGTATTTTTCTGAAACGCCACCTATCAAGCCAACCGACTATTTTTTACTACGCTCCACCGGGATTGATATCCCAGCTGGCGAGAGTAATCATCTTGTAGAGCAAAGCTTAAGCGTGCCTGTTGCCGTCTCTGTTCTTGGAATTTCGCCGCGCGTTCATACTTTGGCAAAAAATGTAGAGATAGTTGCCGAGCTTCCCAATGGGCAGCAGCAATGGTTGTTGAGGATTCCTGAGTGGGATCCGCAATGGCAGAGAGACTATCGTTTTGAAGAACCCATGGTAATTTCAGCTGGGTCAAAAATGCTGATTCGGTACACATTCGATAATTCAGCCGCAAATAGTAGGAATCCAAACAATCCCCCCAGACGAGTAATCTTAGACGAAACTTCCTCTGAAGAAATGGCCGAAGTCTTCATCGAATTGCTTCTCCACAATGCAGCTGATAGAGCTGCGATTCAGAATGCCCAACTAAACTATGAAATAGGTCAGGCCGGAGGAGGTGCTGAGTATTTTTATCAAGTGGGTATGGAAAGGGAGCAATTGGGACACATTCAAGATGCGGTCACAGCTTACGAGAGAACGGTTCAAGAAGATCCCAAGCATGCTAAAGCTCACAATAAGCTAGGTGGTATCTATGAGGGGCAGGGCAACAAGACTCAGGCTGAATATTATTACCGAGAAGCCATTGATGCCGATGATTCATTTCATGTGGCTCGATTGAATCTGGGGCGATTTCTTCGTAGAGCGAACCGTCAACAGACGGCAGCAAAAGTTTTGCAGGACACGTTGGATATTGATCCCACGTATTTGAGTGCACGAGTTGAACTGTCAGGTCTGCTGGTAGAGCAAAAGCTGGTAAAGTCGGCGATCAAGCTGTTGGAGGAAGGGTTGAAATTAGATCCTTCAGAGCCCTATCTGAATCTACAGGTCGGGAAGTTATATGTAATGGATCAGAAGCCGGAGGCTTCTATGCGTTACTTTGAGATTGCTGCCCAAGGAACCGAAGAAAATCTAAAATTTGAGATCCCCTTGAATTCCGTGCTGATTGAAGCGTTTTTGATTCCAGCTCGAATGTTCGATGCCGGGGGAAATCCAGAACAGATGCATTTTTTTCTCAATCAGATATTTGAGATTGATCCAGCCAATGTCGAAGCTCGGTTGATGTTAGTGAACAAGCTTTTGGAGTCGCGACAAGAAATAGAGGCGCGCAAGCATTTGGAGCTTCTTCTTAAGTTGCCAACAGATGAGCAGCCGGCTCCGCCTCAATTGATCGCCATACTCACTTTTCCGCAAGGTGTGCGTCTTTTAGCAGATGTCTATAAGCGAACACAGCGTGCTGAGATAGGAAAAGGGATTCTAACCCAAGCGTTGGAAGTGGCGAAACAGAGAAGGCACCAGATCTGGATCACGCAGTTGCAAAACGACCTTGCACGATATCGGTAGTAATCAGCCGATAGCATTGGAGAAGTTTCTATATCCGTATATACAAAAAGGCCTCAATCGCTACACGACTGAGGCCTTTGAAATAATTGGTTGGTTCTAGTTTTCGACTGCTTCAGGTTCACCTGCTTCTTCCTGCAGTGCTTCAGCTCCTTTTTCCCAGACATCATCACGGGCAATATCGCCACTCTCGAGTTTCGCGATGATCTCCCTTTGCGTGGCATAGTCGATGTTTTCTTGTCCTGCGCGGGACTGCATCATGCGCCATGCTTTTCGACGTTCAATGACGAAGAGAACCATCTGCCGCGACAATGATAAGTAAACCGGATTACCGTTAGGGTCCTGTGCCAGGATATAGGTGCCATAGTCAGGAACATAGGCACGCGCATCACTCTTTAAGTAGCGTTTGTTGACCACATCCTTTTGTTCAACGCATAAGATAAGGTTATCTAGCTTAATGAGGTCGGCTGCTTGCTCTTCTTTGATACGTTTGATGTGTCTGCGGAAACGACCTTCCTTTGCACACCAATGAGCAACGGTTAAGTTGTATTTTTCTTTGTTCCAAGCGTAGCTCGCTTGCATCCAGTCTCGGTTGGGATTCTTGTTCCCTTTGATGCTAAATGATTCCTGGTAGGTTTCGCCCAGATCTGGATTCGAAACGAACTCAGGTAGTCCGCGGCTGTCGCGAATACCTACCGCCTGTCGAGTTGCCATATCATCGCCTACACCGTGTTCTGGCTGACAGGTCGTATAGCAAAGGTGGAAAGAAGTGCCTCTGTATTCCAGTCCTTCAAGGATGGATCCGTAGAGTTTCGTAACGTCCGCCATAGACACTTGGGAGACATAGGGTGATCCGTGACCACTGACAAATGATTCGGCGATGTTCTTCATCTCAACCAATTTGCCCTGCGAAGCGGCGCCGATTTGGTTCATGTCAAATCCGCCCGTCATCGGTGATGAGTCAGAATTCTGCCCACCGGTGTTGGAATACACCTGAGTGTCCAGCATGAGCATCTTTACGTTGGGACGGTTTTGTAGGATCACTTTGGATACGTTCTGGTATCCAATGTCACCCATGGCTCCGTCACCTCCAACGCACCATACCTTCGGCATCTCTTTGATTTCCTGATCGGTCATCAAGGTGTCGCTGAAGTGGGTGTAATCGAAGTATTCCGCTTCAGTGAGATTGTCTCCATCCAGAATATGGTCACAAAGACGTTCTGGAATGACGGATGTCCGTGCATTATCCAAAATGAAGCTTTCCCCCATCAACCAGGAGATTGTCGCTCCATCTTGGAAGAGTGAATTCATCCAAGGGTAGGGGTGTGGATTGTTTGGTGGGGTCGACCCATAAACCGTATTACATCCCGTATGTGCACCCATGGCCATAACAGACATACCGTTATCAGCTCGTCCGTCGATGGTTTGGATATACTTATGGTTGAATGCATCCTGACGCATAACTGCTACCAAGGCATCGATAGTCTGCTTATCGGAAATCTCTCCGTGTTCGGCTAGACGTTTATCTGTGTCGGCATCGGTATCACCACCTAGCCCCATGATGGCATGGGAAACGGAACGTTTTAGAAATGCGTAAGCATCGTCATCTGTCGCTTTGAGCTGTTTGAGTAATTCTTCACCTTCTTTTTCGAGGCGACAGGATTTATTCATCAACCGATCTGATTTATCATGATAGAGCGGACGCATATAGGCTTCTGTTACGGAGGCCAATGCGTGAAGCACAGACTTTTCTCCGCAACCTGCGCAGGCACCATCGCCAGATGCGAGGGCTTTGTATGCTCCAGTCATCATCATGAGATTCCGCAGCGTCGCGGGGCGTGATTCTTCTGGAGCATTCGGGTTGTATTTCCCCAAATACTTTTCATTCGTCTCAGGAAGGATATCGAGGAATGCGGTAGCGGAAAGGACCCGCGCATTGTTTTCCTCAGTATCAGATTCCATTCGAAGTGCATCGTGGTCGCCACATTCGGTGACACACTCACCGCAACCTTTGCAAAGGTCTGAAACAAAAATAGAGAAAATGCCTCCATCTCCTGGTGAACGACGCTCCATGTTGGAAAAAATTGCGTTCACTTTGTTGTAAGCGAGAGGGAGTTTCTCAGCAATGTCTGCAAACTGTTGTTTTGATCGATCGGTGATGGTGTCGAGTTTGTTGATTTCCTCAATTACGATGGAAGGGAGAGGTGTCTTTTCCTTCGCCTTCACCACTGCATTCATAATCTCTCGAGCTGCTGAGTCGATGGTCGGAATCGCTTCGATCATCTTTGCTCGGTCATCCCCGTTGGAAACGTAGTTGGTAAACGCTGTTTCTAAGATCGTAGAAAGCTCGTGAGTCGTGGTTGGGAGTGCGGTATCTGGACAGGCTGTAATACACGCCATGCACTGGGTACAGTTTTCCGGATAATAAACAGGCGTTTCACGACGTGCACCGTATTTTGAAGCGGTCGCTCCTGATGCAGCAGCCATTACCCCAACGGCGGCGAGTGGAGAAGAGGGCTGGTTGTAGCCGAGACCTGAACGGTACTCGTTGTCGAAGGTCTCCGTTTTATACATCGGAATCCGCTCTTCCTGCTTCTCAGGCTTAGGTGTGGAGCAACCACACAACGAGCCACAGTCGCCATCGGAATCAACGTTAGGAAGTAGTAACTCACCTCGCATGGCAGAACGATCCGGAGCATCCATGGCGCCGTATTCCACCTTTTGTAAGCGCTCACCTCCTTGGATCATTACTTCCATGTTGGAGTCGATAACCGCTTCTCCAAAACGACCAAATTTTTTCACATATTGTGCGCGGACAAGTTCACGGTAGTTGTCCTCGGAGATTTTATGATCGTTCAGTAAGGCGGATAGCTTAAAAAATGCTCCGAGGAAGGAGTTACCTTGCATCCGAAGTTGTAACTCGGGACGAGAAGTCGCCTTCTTCGCGATATCAAAACCTGGCAAAATGTACACCTGAAGTTTCTTATCGATGATCGTCTGTCTGGCCGCGGGTGGAATTCTTTGCCACGCTGTATCCGGATCTTCATTGGATTCCCAAACAAAAATACCTCCGTCGACGATACCATCAAGAGGATCAATATGAGTAAATGCTTTGGGGTCACAACACAGTACCACGTTTACGTGACGTAGGTCACAGTTGACGCGCGCCCGTTCGGGACTTGCTACGAGGAAGAACTCAGTGGGAGCTCCTTTTTTCTCAGAACCGTATTTGGGATTCGCTGAGATGTGGATAAGCTCTTCAAGCTGTCCATTGGCATCGGTTTTGCCTCTTTCTTTGGCTACTTTATCGCCGATCTCACCAATGATTTCTGAAAGATTTTTACCTGTGGTGATCATTCCCCAACCACCGATGGAGTGAAGTCGAACAGCGATGGAGCCTTCGGGAAGAAGTGAAGGTTTTTCTTTTGATACTACTCTATAAGGATGGTCGATTCCTAGTGTGAAAAAGGATGCGCCATCGTCGCGATGTTTTCCATCCTGCCTTTTGATTTTGCCGGTCGCATATTGCCAGGCTCCCAATGTATCTTCTGGACGGAAGTCACGTGACCCGAGTCCATAGATGCCGGAGAAAATGCGCGGCATTTCTTCCAGTGTGATGTCTGCTAAATGTTCGTGGGCAAATCCGTTCTGGTTTTCTATCGCTTTGGTTAGAGCTGTTCGCACATCTCGTGCAAGGGGATTGTCACCTGCCATTGGCTCATCGGTTCTTTCGATGATGATGACGTTCTTTTTGCCAGCTAAGGCTCGAACGACTGCTGCTTCTGGGAAAGGGCGGATCACGTTGACGTGGACAACTCCAGCCTCTTCTCCAAAATTCTCTCGGATATAATCAATGCCAGCCTCGATGTTTTCTGCACTGGATCCAAGAGTGACGAATACTGTATCAGAATTCGCTGTATTGTATTCGCTTATAAAACCGTAGTGGCGACCTGTAAGCTTGCCGAATTCGTCGTAAGCTTCCTGCAGGAAATCGAGGATAGGTTCTACGAAGTTATTCCTCCGAGCTGCTACCCCATTCATATAGTGCTCCTGATTTTGCACAGGGCCTATGAGTGCAGGGTTCTTTAAATCTATAACTTTGGGGATTCGTCGACGAGTCGGGCCAAAAAGTACCTTCTGAGACTCGGTCGGACAATCAATGATGTCATCTGGAGAACCTAAGTATTCACGTAGAAGCTCCGATTCATGCATGTGAAAGGTTCTTTCCAGGTGGGTTGTCAAAAAGCCATCCTGAATGTTCATGCCTGGAGTGAGTGCGTTTTCAGTCACCTTGCGTAAGATGAGTGCCTGATCAGCTGCTTGCTGAGCGTCTTTGGCGAAGAGCATGATCCAGCCGGTGTCTAGCGCAGCGTAAATGTCGTCGTGGCCACAATGCACGTTCAGTGCATGTTTCGTTAGGGCGCGTGCTCCGACTTCCAAAACCATGGTAGAGAGTTTGCCAGGAGCATGGTAGTATTGCTCCACGCCATAAACGATACCTTGTCCAGATGTGAAATTTACTGTGCGTTTTCCGGTGACGGAGTAGGCGATCGCTCCTCCTTGGGCCGCGTGTTCACCTTCACATTCGATCGCAATTTTTTGGCGACCAAACACATTCAGTTTTCCTTCGGCATAGGATTGCTGATACATTTCACCTTGCTCGGTGCTCGGCGTAATGGGGTAAAAGATCCCTCCGTCTGTGATTCTCGCCTCAGTGTAATATGCGACGAGCTGGTTTCCGTTGGTGGTAATTCTTATACCGGGGTATTTGGGTTTCGACGCTATCATATATAATGTTCTGAGAAGAATTTCGGAGATGAAACGGCAGCGACTTTTCGATCCCAACTAATCCCTACAACTGGCCTGCCAAGGCCTATTTCCTTAAAAATCGGCAATTAAGTCCAGAAAAATGAAAAACAGCCCTCCAAGAGCGCGTTTTATTAGCAGATCCGGACGGCCTTTAAAATTCAGCTTATATAGCCGGATTAACCGCACTGCCGCAGCTTTGGGGTATGAAAGCCTCTAACCGAGTTGAGAAACTAGCCTAAAGTTAAGGCGCGTAGTTGGTGTGGTGAGGCTTAGGTCCGGTGGGAGGTTCAATGCCATGAGAATGCATTGCTTCTGTAATTGCATCTACCGTTTCAAAGGACGGTTTGAAGTTCCCCGGGCGGTAACCTTCGGCGATCAAAAGCGGGGTGCGCTCTCTTTTGTTGTTCGTATTCCAAATATTGATGTCTGCCCCTCGTTCGTTCAGCAGATAGACTACTTCAGGAGCATTCTTATAGGCGGCACCATGCATAGCGGTTTCGCCGTTGTCGTCGACCTTGTCAATGTCCAGACCTAGTTCCAAAAGGAATTCTACGGCGATGGCGCATTCTATCGGGCTTCCAGCTTCTTCTTCTGGTGCTGAGCTTCCTATACCGGCCGCAACTAGTAGAGCTGTGCACCCGTCTTCGTTTTCAATGAATGGGTCAGCGCCCAATTCCAGAAGCAGTTTCATGTAGGAAAGATCCGCTCGGTCTGCTGCCATGAAGAAAGGAGTCACTCCCATATCACTGTAGCGTGCTCCACCCGCGCGCCTTCCTCGGGTGAGTTGGACGTTCACATCTGCTCCTCGTGCAACCAGCTCTCGGATAAATTGTTCACTGTTGCGACGTCCAGAACCTTTCGGCGGCGGAGCGCCTCGGAAGGATTCGCCGATATCCGGTTTTCTAATCCAAGAAAGGGCGTGTAAAATGGAGAACCCGGTTCGCATATCATTGGGGTCGGCGCCAGCATCCAACAGTTGGACCGCCAGATCATAGTGTCCGTTCTCGACAGCCAGCATCAAGGGACTCGTTCCGTTGAGAGGGCCCTTGCTCGAGCCTTTTTCAAAATACATGGCATCGTTAGGATTCACTCCAGCGGCGATTAATAAGCCGACGATTTCCTGATGCCCTTCACGGACTGCAAAGTAAAATGGGCTAAATCCGGAATTTAAAGGAGTAAGGAAGTCTGCACCTGCATTGATCAAAGTTTGCACGACTTCCAGGTGCCCTTCAAAAGCTGCCCACATGATGGCGGTCTGGTCTTTGCGTTCCTTTGATTCGATATCGGCTCCTGCTTCAATCAACGCTATTACAGCGGACACTTTTCCGGTACGGGCGGCAGCCATGAGAACCGTCTCACCTCCACGAATAGTTGTGTTTGGGTCTGCACCGCTATCTAGAAGCTGTTTTGTCAATGGGCCGTTACCGTTGACGCAGGCAAGGTAGAGAGGAGTGATTCCATAGTTGTTTTCGGCGGATGCGTTGGCACCTCGATTCAGCAGTTTAGTCGCTAACTCCAAGTTGTCGTTTTGAGCCGCCCAATGAAGAGCTGTCATTCCGTCGGCTTGAGGCTCATTGACATCCATATCCTTCGATAGGAGTGCTTTAATCTGAAAGGTTTCACCCTTTTCAACTGCATCTGCCAATGGACTTTTTTCTGCATTGGCGGTTAAGGTTAACACAAAGCCAAGGCTGAGGAGAATGGTGCGTTTCATCGTATGCGGGGTATACGGAATGGAGGTTAATTAAATGGCGAGAGGTTCGAATACCTCGTCGAGCTTTCCGGTGCTATCTCCAAATGAGTCTAGGCGGACACCCACCTTATCAAGTAACGATAGATGAAGATTGGCTAGCGGTGTCACCTTATCATAACGAATGTGACGGTTGCCTTTCATTCCACCAGATGCACCTCCAGCTAGGATGATGGGAAGATTAGTGTGATCGTGGACATTTGGATTCCCGATGCCGCTTCCATAAAGGATAAGAGAGTTATCCAACAGAGAGCCGTTTCCTTCAGGCGTATTCTTAAGCTTTTCAAGGTACTCAGCGAAGAGAGAGACGTGAAAGGCGTTAATCTTGGACATCTTTTCGATCTTTTCCGGATTATCACCATGGTGTGATAAAGGATGATGAGGATCTGGAATTCCAATTTCTGGATAAGCGCGATTACTGGTTTCTCTAGCGATTTGAAAAGTGGATACACGTGTGATGTCTCCCTGGTAAGCAAGAAGCTGAAGATCAAACATCAATCTCGCATGATCTGCATAAGCGGCCGGGACTCCCATCGGACGATCGAGGTCAGGTGGTTCACTAACCTTGGTCGCGGATTCGGCTTGTTGGATGCGGCGTTCAACTTCTCGAATCGCATCCAGGTAGTCAGAGATCTTGGATTGATCTCTCGGGCCGAGATCGCGTTTCAGGGTTTGCATACTCTCGGATACTGAATCCAAGAGACTGGCCCGTTTGCGCAATGCAGCCTGTCGTTGTTCTGGTGTACCGCCTTCTCCGAAAAGACTCTCGAAGACAATGCGCGGGTGCGCTTCGGCTGGAAGAGGCGTAGTGGGAGATGACCAAGAAAGATTGTTTTGATAAACACAGGCATAACCATTGTCACATTGCCCGGTTACCTGGAGTAAATCCATGGCCAGCTCAAGGGAGGGTAATTGCGTATCTTGGCCGATTTGTTGAGCCGCCAGCTGGTCTGCTGTGGTTCCCAAGTAATAATCAGAGCTTTCCGTCACCTTCGCCTTAACGGCGCTGAGGAAGGAGGAGTTTGAAGTCGCATGAGAGCCAGGGTAGGCGGGTCTTAGCTCCATGTTGGTCAAAATCGTTGTTTTGTCCTTCACAGGAGCCAAGGAGTCTAGAATGGGGGAGAGCTGATCCAGATTGCCCTCACTACGTGGGGTCCAGCGAGACTGGTCGCAACCCATCGGCATGAAAACGTACCCAAGACGTTTTACTGAATGGACGGGCGTTTTGGACGCCGCAGTTGCCGCTGGCACCATAGAGTTTAGAAGTGGCAACGCGATGGTTGAGCCAACACCTTTGATAAAAGTTCTACGAGGGATCGATTTTTTAGTGATGAAGTTCATGAGAATTCTGACTAGGGTTGGGTCGATGCAAATTCTTCTTCCAGCTTGGTTCTCATCTGAAATGGGACGCTATTTACTATTTCTAAGATGACAGATGAAAAGCGGTAATTCTCTTCTTCTGCTCCTTTCACAATTTTTCTAACAGCAGGGGCATCGTAGACTTCTACGCCTCTACCAAGGGCAAACGTAAGTAATTTTCGGCTAAATGTGCGAACAAAAAGCTCAGGGCGCTGGAGCAGGCCTTCTTCCAATGGGCCGACACCATCGAAGGTGCGTCCATCGGGTAATCCGCCGGTGGCATCAACTGGAGCGCCGTTTTCATATTCGCGCCATTGTCCAATCGCATCGAAATTTTCCAAAGCGAATCCTGGAGGATCCATCAAGACGTGACAGCTGGCACAGGCTGGGTTCGAGCTGTGTTGTGCCAGTCGCTCCCGCATAGGAAGGTCGGCATCGACTGAATTCTCCTCCAAAGAAGGTACATCATCAGGGGGTGGTTTTGCTGGAGTCCCTATAATGTTTTCAAGAATCCAATTCCCGCGAATGACCGGTGAGGTTCGCGTCGCATAGGAAGTAACAGTGAGTACGCTGCCTTGTCGAAGCAGCCCTCCACGATTGTATTTAGGGTCGAGCTCTACCCGACGAAAGCGGCTGCCAAAAACGTTGGGAATGCCGTAATGGTGAGCCAGTCGTTCGTTGAGGTAAGTATAGTCGGCTTTGAGTATGTCGACTACGCTTTTGTCCTCACGCAAAATGCTCTCCATAAAAAGTTCGGTCTCCTTGCGGAATGCTTTTCGTAGGTTGTCGTCGAAGTCCGGATACAATCTTAGATCCGGCACAATAGCCTCAAGATTTCGAAGGTGTAGCCACTGACCTGCAAAGTTGTTAACCAAGTTGGAGGAGCGTGGGTCGGACAACATACGAAGCGTTTGCTCTTCCAGTACTTTAGGAGTACTGAGATTTCCTGCTATTGCTTCCTCCAGTAACTCTTCATCTGGAATACTACTCCATAAGAAAAAGGAGAGACGATTCGCTAATTCCAGATCACTTATCTGGTAGGCTTGTCCAGGCTTAGCTCGTTTGGGGTCTCTTTCGATTCGGAAGATAAATTCTGGGTTCACCAAAATGGAGCTGAGGGCGGTTTCGATCCCGGCTTCGAATCCATTTACTTTGGCTTCGTCTTTGTAGAATGAAAAGGGGCGCTCGAGGTCCTTCTTAGTGATCGTTCGTCGATAAGCTCGTTTCATCAGGTTGCCTAGTATGACCTTAGCTACCTCATCTTCCTCACCGGGGTTCTCCGGGTATTCGATAAATATCTTGTCACGACTTGGTGTGTTGGATGCTCCTTTCCCATTAAACGGGCCGGTAATAGTAACCTGGTAAACTGCTGGGGATAGTCGTGGGTGACGGTGGTAGTTAAAATGAGATTCAAAGGGTTGTCTCCTGTTCTGCGAAAGAGAATAGGGGTTCTTCAGAAAAGTGACACCCAGGTCGTGCGGACCCGCTGTGACTTCGGTACTCATAGTGAGGTGTTTGTCTACCTCGTTGTGATCTCTGCGTCCTTTGGGTCTTTCGATAGTGAATCGCTGCAGCGTTTCTTTATTTATTAATATCTCCATTTCGTGAGATTCATTTAACCCTTCAATGTGCTCATTGCGGTCGCGTGTCAGGCGCACTTCGATCTCGTATTCTCCGTCTTGAGGGAATGTGTAGGGGATCAATACTCCTCCACGAGTACCCAGAGGTAACCCTGCTACATGCTTTTCCTGAGTGTGGTCTGCAGGGGTGCGGAAAGTATCTCCTGAGAGTATGTCATTGGGCGCGCCTACCGCCAGGCGGCTGATTTTTTGAGCTGCTGAGATATAGCGGTCCAGTAAACTTGGGGAGAGTGTTCCTACAGTGATATTGTCGAAGCCATGGCTTTCTTCGTCCTTTGGGAGCAAGGTCCCTGCATCAATCTCGACTCCTAGCAGATCTCTGATCGAATTCTGATACTCGGTTCTGTTTAACCGACGGAACGTGTCCGTTCTTCCAGGGTTTGGGTTTTCTATAGCCGCGGCGTCCAGGGTTTCTGTCAAATTTGCCAATACGGCCTCGTAGGTTTCTTCGGTGGGGCGTTTGCGATCTGAGGGTGGCATTTGACGCGACTTGAGACGCGTGATCACATTTTCCCAGATTTCAGAATGCTCCAACACGTCATCAAAACGAATGTCCTCCAAATTCATGTCGCCTTTGTTTTCCTCTGCGTTGTGGCAACTGATGCAGTATTTATCTACCACTGCTAGCTTAGAGGATATTGCTATGGCGGAGTGTCCCTCTGGAGCGAGTCCTTTTAATGCATCCGCTAACCATTGCGCTCCCTGTTCATATTCGGCATCGGTCGGGCGTGGTTCGTCAGGCGCGTCCTCGGGTGGCATTTCTCGCTCCTCCAGCATCCATGACACTTCATCCCAAATCTCGAAATGTTGGGCCATATCGACTTCAAGTATGCTTTCCAGATCCAGCTTCCCTTTCTTTTGATCGGGATTGTGGCAGCTAATGCAGTAGTCCTTCATTAAACCACGCATCGATTT
>CALJGU010000018.1 GCA_938075565.1 uncultured Opitutales bacterium
TGTTAACTACATCGGGATAGAGGGCCGCGGCGTGAATGCTTGCAGCAGATGATATCGGACCTGACGGATTATGAGGCGAAATCTCAATCCTCCCCTTCGACTTCGCTGCGATGCCCCAAGACCGGGATCAATCCACTTACACTGTAAAGAGCAGATTGTTCTCCCGTGAGAACAGGGGTCAAAACTTTGGCCAAATCATCCAAACAGGATTTTGAAATATTAGGCAGAGCCTTCTTCCAGTTAATATCCTCGGCAGACCATCGTTTGCGAAGGCCTTGATACCAAAGGCGCATCTGCCGCTCGTTTGTCAGGTCCGGTAAGACTTTATAGATATTCATAAGGACAAATTAGGTTGTCTTTAAGCAATTCATCTAGGCACTTGGCCGCAAGTGTATCGAGGATATTTTTCGTATTGTTCTGCACGCATTTCCTAGAGGGAACTCCTCATACTTCAGAGTTGAGCCATGGACTGCCTTTCTATGTAGTTCATCTGTATGGCTTTAAATAACTACCCCAAATGGCTGCTCATGGCCGCCCTACTATTCAGTCTTTCCGTCCCTTGTTATTCCAAAGATGAACTGAAAATTGGAGGCCAAGTATTTGAGCTGGAACCCTTTGTAATCTATGAAAGCCCAATACCGGTCATCGATGGGATGACGGGCGAAAAATATATCGGAACCAATCCTCTCGTCCTGGACTTTGCGGAGTCATTCAACGATCTATTGCTTAAGTATCACCGCCAACTACTGGTCTATGAGATTCAGCACCTGGACTTCCGCCTCAAAGATGGCGTTGCCTTTGAAAAAGACCTTCGAGAGCTCGCCGAATCCTTTGGAATCAAAAGCTTCAAAATGCGCCACGAAAATTGGTTGCGACGAGAAGTTTCGATTGTAACTCGTCTCAATGAAGAACCGTTTTTCAAAATTGAGGAACTGATCGTATGGCATGAAGATCAGCTTAACGATCTCTACCCCAACCTACCACTCACCAAGCATGCGAAGGATATCCACTTCAATGAGGAGAAAAATACCTGGGAACGTCGAGTGACCACTGACTGGGTCGTGGCCTACCGAACCTACACCAACAAAGGAAAATTAGGTAAAGGTGTCCGCATTGAGAAACAACAAGGCCTGAATCTGGATACTCAGAAAGGCTTCCATATTCTAAACCGAGGGCTCACCGCACAGGTTCCTCCTCACGCATTCAAGGACGTAAAATTCACATACCCCATTATCGTAAACTCCAGGGAGGATCACCAGATACAGCTGAAGCGTCTAAAGGAAACTTATGCCCAGAATCTGCTGCATATCTACGATCCGTTTAGCTGGATGGCTCGGCGGAATACGCGCTTCCGTGGAGGCTTCGCTAGGGACCTGGAAAATCACCTAAGCAGACGCAGCCTCAAGGTGTCAGACAATGATTGGTTTGAACCGGTACTTTGTAACTTCCTCAACGACGTCATCACTATCAAACGTCACGGAAAAGAAGAGATCTATAATTTGAATGGAATCCGAAAATTCAGCCCTTCTCGCAATGTCCTCGGGGAAGGCCTTGATCTGCTCAATTGGAACAGAGGGGAGAAACGAAAAGGAACGTCCAAGCCCGCAGCAAAGGTTAAGAAACTTAATTTCAATAATCCAGGCGATGCCCGTTTTATCGTTCTGGACGCTTATATGAGAAACAAAGATAAGTTCCTGAATACAGTGCGAGAGAAGATAACCAACCTTGAGGGCCGACCATCTGGAAAAGAAATCTTCAAATCGACGATTGAGGAAGTGTCAGGAATCCCCTTCAAGATTTATGTGGAGAAGGTCACTCCGATACAGCTAAAGATGATTAACGAACAAAGGCCCGATTACTTGGACGAATAAAAAATGCTTAGTTCAAGCCGGCCAGAAGAACGGAAGGCAAATCATTACCGTCACGAATACAAGAAAAGCTAGAGGAGTTCCTACCTTCAGGTAATCAACAAAACGATAACCTCCAGGCCCCATCACCAAAACATTGGCCGGGTGGGAAATGGGACTCGTGAAACTCGCTGAAGCGGCCATAGCTAAAGCCATCATAGCTGCATAAGGAGAGAATCCCAGAGTCTCTGCAGATTGGATCGCAATTGGTGACATCAACACAACCAGCGCCGCCGTGGGGATGATCGTCGTGGCCAATGAAGTAATAATATAGAGTCCACCAATGATAGCCCAAGGTCCTTGACCACCAATGACAGACATCAATCCCTTTGTAAGGTAAGAGGCTGCTCCTGATTGTTGCATGGCGGTTCCCAATGGAAGCATTCCTGCAATCAAGAATACAGCACGCCACTCGATGGATCTATAGGCATCCTCCATTCGCAAGCATCCGGTTAATACCATAAGAGTCGCTCCAGCAATCGCAGTAAGAGCAATAGGCATCCAACCAAGAAACACGGGGATGATAACGGCCGCCATAATTGCCGAGGCAATCCAGGGTTTGTTTGTCCCCTCTTCTTTGGCTTCAGGCAGCTCCGATAGAAGTAAGAAATTCTTATCAGCTTTGATGATTTCTAACTTATCCTCAGGGCCCATAAGCAAGAGTGCATCACCATATTGGATCTGCATTTGCCCCAGGTCCGTTCTGTGAACTTTATTTGCGCGTAATATCCCGAGAAGCTGCAAGCCATAGCGATTGCGTAGCTGAATATCGGCTGCTGTTTTTCCTGCAAATTGGGTATTTGGAGCCAGGGTCGCTTCGATTAGAGCAATGTCTTCAGCTTCAAGAATGGCCGCATCTGATTCTTCCGACGTTTCGATCTTCAGCTGCTGTAACCCTTGTAGTGTATCCAGGTTATCAGGACGACTATGCAAGGTCAGACGATCACCGGCCTGCAACGGCTTTTCCGGATCAGGCAACAACAACTCCTCACCCTCCCGTTTAATAGAAATAACATGGATATCAAATAGCTGACCCATCCGACACTCAGCCAATGCTTTACCTGCCAACCAGGAATCCTCAGGCACCTCGACTTCAAAAAGTTTACGTTCAATTGAGCGATACCGCTGGAGTAATTCATCAGAGACGGGCTGAAGATCCTCAAAGCCCGGGTTATCCCTCAATGAATCAATAGCATCCTCGCCACCTTGCAGCAGCATGCGATCTCCGACTTGCAGCGCTTGCTTGGCTAGCTGGTCATCATTTTCCGATTCACCGTGAATTACCTTTAGGACATTGAGACCATAGTTTCTTCGAAAGCCAGATTCGCGTAGACTCTTACCCACGAAATCCGCTTCTTCAGTCACCTTGGCCTCGACCATGGAAACAACACCTTCCTGAACGATGCTTTCTTCGGTTGCTTGGACCGGTTTAAGATCATGCCAACCGATCAACTCATTCAGCCGCTCAGCTTCGCCCTGTGTGTAAAGTCGATCTCCTTCTTTTAATACCATGTCAGGCCCTGGTGCAAAATGAGTCTGCCCATCTCGCTGAAGCGCTATAACCTGCATCCCCAGGCTATGTCCAATATTTGAATTCGCCAGTGTTTGCCCCGCCAAAAGGGATCCTTTTTCGAGTTTTACAAAAAACGCTCTATCCTTAAGTGCGTATTGATTCTCCAGTGATTTGCGATCCGAACTAGAAGACTCACAGGCTCCTGGGTCTTGTGCCGGCAATAGGAATCGGGCCGTAAATGCCAGAAACAAGGTACCTACCACCATGATGACACCTCCAATTGGAGAAAAATCAAATAAGGAAAATGGTTCGTAACCGGCTTCTTTTAGCCCGTTGCTGATGAGTAGATTAGGTGGAGTTCCAATTAAAGTCGTAAGGCCACCGAGAAGGGATCCGAAAGCCAATGGCATCAGAAGGCGTGACGGGGCCACACCGGTTTTACGTGCCACGGTGATGACTACCGGGAGCATGAAGGCAGCCACGCCAATGTTATTCATAAAGGCCGACAGCACTCCTGAGGTCACCATGATAACGATGATCATCCGGAATTCCGTCTTACCAGCCATCTTCAGGACCTGCTGACCAATGATGCCAGCTACCCCGGTTTCAGTCAGTCCGGCACTCAAAATAAACATCGCCCAAACTGTGATGACCGCGGCGTTACTGAATCCGGCCAGGGCTTCGGTGGGAGTTACCAATTTGGTGAAGGCCAATGCGACCAAAACCATAAGCGCAACCACATCCATCCGGACTTTTTCCGTAATGAATAATACGAGCGAAACGAGAAGTATGGATAAAACAATTGCGATGTCCGTCGTCATAGAAGTGGGATATGTCATTTACAATTGTGACTGTTTTCTTTCGACGTTAAAGTCTTAAGTGCGCTCATTTCAGGAAAAACTCGAAGACCTTGGTGATTGAATAATGAGTTAAGCCGCCTAGGCTGTGTTTATGAAATCCGGAGGCCCTAAACAGACGGACCGTCAAAACCTAAGTAGACGTCGCTTTGTAAAAGCGATGGGAGTTGCCCTGGGGACGAACATAATTTTCGCCCATTGGATGCCGGAAGGCCTCACTCCTGTAGCACTCGCCCAAAGCAATCAACCCATTCCAGGAAAGGAAGGTTTAACGCTGCTTAATGATCGTCCTCTAAACGCAGAGACTCCCGCTCACCTACTCAACGATGTATTTACCCCTGCCAACCGACTCTTTGTAAGAAACAATGGCCTGCCACCCGCTAATCCTAAAGCGGACAACTGGACGCTTACAATTGGTGGTGAGTCTGTTCAGAGCGGAAAAACTTATACGATCAAGGAGCTCAAGCAGAAGTTTGAGACGGTAGAATTAGCCCTCACTTTGGAGTGCGGAGGAAATGGCCGCGCAGACTATTATCCGCCAGCAAGTGGTAATCAATGGACTACCGGTGCAGTGGGTTGCCCTAAATGGACAGGTGTTCGGCTAAAAGATGTTCTGGGAGATTGTGGAATGAAAGAGGATGCCGTTTATATCGCTTATCATTCTGCCGATGCCCACCTCAGTCAGGATCCCTCAAAGGATGCCATTTCAAGAGGAGTTCCCATCGCGAAAGCAGTGGAGGAAGAATCAATGATTGCCTGGGGCATGAATGGAGAACCACTTCCTTCTCACCATGGCTTTCCGCTTCGGCTAGTATTTGGCGGATGGCCCGGGTCCACTTCGGGTAAATGGCTCAAGCAAATTGATATACGCAATGTGGTTCATGATGGAACCAAGATGACCGGCACCTCTTATCGAGTCCCGAAATACCCCGTAAAAGCAGGTGCCGAAGTTCCCGAGGAAGATATGGGAATTATCGAATCTATGCCGGTGAAATCTTTAATCACCTTCCCACGAAGCGGCCTCAAGCACGCCACAGGTAAATCCCTTAAACTAAACGGTCACGCCTGGGCGGGTGATCTTGAAGTTTCAAGCCTGGCAGTATCAATCGATTTTGGACAAACCTGGGTGTCGGCAGATTTAGGAAGACCAGTCAATCGCCACGCCTGGCAACAATGGTCAGCAGAAGTATCCTTTCCTAAAAAAGGCTATTATGAAGTCTGGGCCAGAGCCGTTGATTCCGAGGGCACCTCGCAACCAATGCTGGTTCCCGGTTGGAATCCCAAAGGCTATCTAAATAACTCCTGTCACCGAATCGCCGTTTATGTCAGCTAATCTCAGAAAACTAATTAGCAAAGGCCTAATTCTGGTAATGGGAGTATTCTCGGCCACAGCAGCAGAACCTGAGAAGGACCCAACAACCGGTTTGATCAAAGCCAAAGATTGGGAGCTGGTAACTGCCAATTGTATGGCCTGTCATTCGACCAAAGGATTTACTCAAGTGCGCTTAGATCGAAAAGGCTGGGAAAAAACAATCCGCACCATGCAGGAAAAGAATGGCCTCTGGCCACTCGGCGAGATGGAAGTCAAAGTCCTCGACTATCTGGAAACAAACTACGGCCTACCGAAAGAAGCTCGTAATCCGAAAATTCGTCGTCCACTTGTAGATTAAGTTTTTATACTTTCTTCATGCCCATACTTAGTCTGCGTAATATAACCTTGGCTTTTGGTGAACCTCCCATCCTAGACCAAGTCCAAATGACCATCGAAACCGGTGAGCGTATTTGCTTAGTCGGCCGAAACGGTGAAGGCAAATCCACCTTGCTCAAATTGATTCTCAAGGAATTGGATCCCGATGAAGGTGAGTTCGAACGTCTGCCTGGATTGAAGATCGCCAGACTCGATCAAGATCCACGTATTGAAATCGATGGAACCGTCATTGATGTGGTCGCAAAAGGCGCTGGACCGACCGCCGCCCTGATTGCTGAGTATCACCATATCACTGCCGAGCTGGGTGGAGATCAGGATGAAGAAATCATGGATCGCATGCACGGCATCGAGCAAGAGCTTCAGAAGACCGGCGGCTGGGAACTCGATCAAAAACTAGAGCAAGTGCTAAGCAAACTCTCTCTGGATGGAGATGCTAAATTCAATGCCCTATCCGGCGGGATGAAACGCAGAGCCCTACTCGCTCAAGCACTGGTTGCTGACCCCGACCTACTGCTACTCGATGAGCCAACCAATCATATGGACATTGATTCGATACGTTGGCTCGAGGGATTTATGATGAAGTATGAAAAAGCTATCCTCTTCATCACTCACGACCGGATGTTTCTTCGTAAATTGGCCACCCGCATTATAGAGTTGGACCGGGGTCAATTAAACAGCTGGGATTGCTCATATGATCTATTTCTTGAGAGGAAAGCAGCCGTCCTTGAAGCAGAGGAAAAACAAAACAAAGTCTTCGATAAAAAACTCTCAAAAGAGGAAGTCTGGATTCGGAAAGGGATTCAGGCTCGTCGAACACGAAACGAAGGACGAGTACGCGCCCTGAAGTCACTTCGAGTAAAGCGATCCGAACGCCGCGAACGTTCAGGCACCGCCCGTCTGGCAATGCAGGATGCTTCCTCGTCAGGAAGAAAAGTCATCGTAGCCGAGGACATCTCCATGGACTTCGATGGTCGTACTTACATTAAATCATTTAGCACCACCATTTGGCGGGGAGAAAAGATCGGCATTATAGGCCCCAATGGTTCCGGAAAGACGACCTTGCTTAAGATACTGCTCAAACAGCTTGAACCGACCACAGGAACAGTTGAGCACGGTAGTAAGCTCAAGGTAGCCTACTTCGATCAGCATCGTAGCCAGCTAGACCCAAAGAAGACTTTGGCAGAAAATATCTGGGATAAAGGAGACAGCATAACTTTCAACGACCAGCCGTTGCACTTGATGTCCTACCTTCAACGATTTCTTTTTGATCCTAATCGCGCCGATTCATCGATCAATGAATTATCAGGTGGAGAACGAAACCGTTTGTTACTCGCAAAACTGTTTGCCCAGCCAGCCAATGTATATGTTCTCGATGAACCTACCAACGATCTAGACATCGAGACCATAGAGCTGCTGGAGGAACTTTTGTTAGATTTCTCCGGAACCATTCTCCTGGTTTCTCACGATCGTGAGTTTCTTAATAACATTACCACGAGCGTGCTTTCACTAGAAAAGGCGGAGGTTAAGGAGTACAATGGTGGTTATGATGATTATCTTCGTAATCAAGTATCGGATACACCTAAGTCCAAGGCAAACAAAGGTCAAAAAACAAAAAGTAAAGAACGACCACAAAAAGTTCGCTACATATCCATAAGCGAACGAAAGGAATTAGAAGATCTACCAAACGTCATAGAAAAGCTGGAAGAAGAGCATACCCAGCTCGTTGAAGAAATGGCTCAAGCAAATTACTTCCAAAGAACGGGATTAACGGCAGAACAAGCTGCCGAATCATTATCCGCCCTAGAGCAGAAACAAGAAACTGCATTTGCCCGCTGGGAAGAACTGGAAGCCTTGCCTGGTAAATAGCTTCTATCCGTTTTCAAGGAACACTTCATTCATTGAAGGGTAACGCAAATCAGCTGCAGTTAGACGGCTGTGATCTATTTCGCCCAAAGTGGCACTTCCATCGCAATGCCGAATACAGGAATTGCGATTAAGTACATCACCAATGTAACAATTGCGACGCCAATAAAATTCAGAAAAAGCCCGCAGCGAGCCATCGTTGGAACATCGACGCGACCGCTCGCAAATATCACACTATTCGGGCCTGTAGCAGCTGGCAGGATAAAGGCACAGGAACAAGCGACAGTACCAGGGATCATCAGCAGTAATGGATTCAAACTACCAGCAATTGCCATTGCGCCTAACACCGGCACGAAAATATTCGAAGTGGCGGTATTGGAATTCACCTCTGTCAAAAAGCTCAATGAAAGCACAACTAGCAGAACAATAATTATCACCGGGAACGAATGAATAAAACTCAGCTGACTCCCTACCCACTCGGTAAATCCTGTGACCTTAAAGCCAGAAGCAATACAGTAACCTCCTCCGATGATCATAACAATTCCCCAAGGAATGGTCTGCGCAGTTTTCCAATCCATCAAACGAGGTGCAACTGATTCGCCCTCTTTCTTCGGTTCTCCTGATGGAATCATAAAAACCAGCAGCATGCCTAAAGCCGCAACCGTACCGTCATGAACCCAATCATTAAGGCCTGTTAAACTAGCCCAACCTGGGATCATAACAGATCCAAACTCAAAGTCTTTTCTAAACACCCAGCCGGCGACGGTAAGTATGGCGACAAAGGCGGTTCGCTTTTCAGCGGAGGTCATAGACCCCAAAGAAAGTAACTCTCCTTTAATTGCTTCCTCACTGCCAGGTAACTCACCTTCAATTTTGAAGAAACGAGTCAGGTAGAACCAACAGATGGGTAAGAAGATTATCACCAAAGGCACTCCAAATAACATCCACTTAGCAAAACTGATTTCAGGTGCATCTGGGAACATGTTTTTCAGCACTCCGGCAAAAACTATATTGGGAGGTGTTCCAACTAATGTACCTACTCCACCAATACTGGCTGCATAGGCTATGCCCAGCATCAAAGCTAACGAGAAACCACGCTCCTTTTCAGTAGAACTAAGCTTCAAGAGAGCAACGCCTATAGGCAACATCATCAACGCCACCGCTACATTGGATAACCACATGGATAGAAATGCTGTCGCCAGCATGGTGCTGAAAATGATTTTGCGTCTACTCGTACCAATCCAACTAATTATGAGCAGAGCAATTCGTTTATGCAGGCGATTGCTTTCGATAGCCTTTGCTACAATCAAAGCACAAAAGAACATCAACACCATTGGTTCGCCAAAATTGGCTGCAGTTTGCTTGGCATTTAAAACACCTAAGAGTGGAAACAAGAGCAACGGGACAAAGGCGGTCGCGTAAATCGGTATGGCTTCAGTGATCCACCAGGAGGCCATCAATAATGTAACCGCAGCTACGTATTTACCTTGTGGCGATAAACCTTCTGGCGTGGGGAGAAGGCAGATAAGCCCAAAAAGGAATAGGCCAAAAAATAATCCAAAACGGTGACGAGACATAGAGAAGAAAGAAGACAACGAGATTCAGTCAGCTAGATTCTTTGCGAGCAAGCTAACAATCGCCCCGCTTAATTACCTGGAGCTAGCATCACGCTTTTTATGAATGCTATCTCTCCAGGCGAAAGTCGCCTTTCCGTTACAGTCAGGTTACTTTCTACTTGGTAGGCATTTCGAAAGCCTGGGATTACACATGCAACGTTTGAGAAACTAAGCACGAACCGTAAGGCGATCGAAGCAAGGTCTGGAATGGAGTCACCAAATCGTTTCTTGATTTCATCCAGCTTAGGGTTGGCTAAACGTAATGCTTCTTGGGAAAACTTCGGTGATACGCTTCGGTGGTCCCCTTCCTCAAAATCGGGGAGATTCTCAGGATCAAATTTATCTAACAGTATCCCTTTATTGAGCGGACTAAATGCTACGTAGGACAATTTGTTCTCTGCCATTAATCTCCCCACTGGACCATTGGGCTCAATAAATTGGGTGTCCATGGCGTGAGCCCATCCCTGCAACACCGTGGGCTGAATAACCGGAACCGAATTTTTGAAGTGAGCAGCCGTGTAGGCTGACTGGCCCTTCAGTCGAATTTTCCCTTCATCTACTAAGGCATTCAAAGTTTCTGCTGCGCCGTCCAGGTATTCGTTGTTTTTCCCAAAATTCCCGTGGTGCAGATAAAAGAGATCAATGTAGTCACGATTCAGATTCTTCAGGGACTGCTCACATTGACGACGAATATGATCTGGTTCGTAGGGATGGGTCGCATCTCCGAGGAAGTGCCCCATTTTGGTCGCGATTACAAAATCTTCACTGTTCAGGCCAAGTCGTTTCAGAATACGGGCCAACATCTGCTCAGCACGGCCATTCCCATAAACATCCGCATTGTCGAAATGATTTACACCTGCATCGATGGCCTTTTTGACCGCTTCAGAGATTTCTTCCTCGTCCACATTGGGCCAGCCATTGGCCTTGCCACCAATGAAGCTGAGTCCCCCCATGGTCCAGCAACCTAGGCTCATTTCGGAAACCTTTACATCACTTTCCCCCAGTCTTCGGTATTCCATGTGCAATTATTGAGTTATCTAAAGAATAAGAAAGACATTGATACCCCGCGATTAATTGTAAACATCCATCCCTTTCATCTACCTATCCGTTTAAGCAATCCGTTGCTCAATCATCGAAAAATACGATACCCGAATGCACAAATATACTTGGGCCAAAAACATCCCTCTTTTTCCTCTAATTCTTGTCCTCCTTTTAGGGCAGCTCGTCTACGCACAGCAGGAGACCATTGACTTGGCTCCGATGGAGATCGTTGCTGATCGGGCATTTGAATCAAATCTAGGAATTTCTACCGATGTCTTACTCGGTGTGCAGGAGACTTCCCTTTCGATAGACCAGGCACTGCGACGTCTTTCGTCTGTTGATACCTATCGTTCAATTGATTCCTTCACCGCACACCCGACTACACAAGGTGTTCGGTTTCGTCATACCGCAACAAATGCGACCTCCAGAGCTTTACTTCTAGTAAACGGTGTACCGCAGAATGACCCTTTCGGCGGCTGGATTTACTGGAACAAGCTTCCAATCAAAAGTCTGAAGTCACTAGAGGTCTTTCCAGTTGGATCTGTTCCGGCCTGGGGCAACTATAGTTCAGGAGGCGCCATCCATATGTTAACACGGTCTCCATTCGAAGAACGTTCACGCGTTTCAGTCATGGGAGGATCTTTTGGAACGGTTAAAGCAGCGTTTGATCATTCTACGAAAGTATCGGATACGACAGCGATATCAGTGGAAGGCCGGTTTTTTACAACCGATGGATTTAACGTTGTGCGCTCCGATCAACGTGGCCCAGTAGATGCCGCTTCGAAATCTGATTACGATTACCTTAGGGCCCAAATTACCCAGATGATCAATGATGAGTGGCAATGGTCGTTGACTGGTCAGTATTTTGACGAAGAACGTATCAATGGGACCCCACAGTCTCCGAATTCCACCTATGCAACGGATCTATCATGGATGCTTGAAAAAGCACCTGGTGCAGGCCCCGGTTTCAATTTCGTTAGCTTCTATCAGGACCGAAGATTTAAAAATGTGTTTTCCTCTGTAAGTGAAGATCGAACTTCTGAACGGCCTGTGCTGGATCAGTATTCAGTTCCAGCGGAAGCCATCGGAGCTCAGGCCACATTCCTTTGGGAGGGAAATGGTTATTTAAATTATCTGGCCGGTGCGGATTTTCGGCATGCCGAAGGAAGTGCGAATGAGCTAACGAGAAACCTGGGATCTGGATTTACCCGAAAGCGCCAGGAAGGCGGAGAACAATCATTTGCGGGCGCATTCTTTACAGTTCAATCCTTGCCAGACGAGGACAGTACGCTTGAAGCAACTTTGCGCGCTGACCACTGGAGCCAGAAAGATGGGTTTCGCCGTGAATTCAATCTGGAAACAGAGTCTCAGACAAGAGACACCGCCTATCCCAATCGCTCAGGAGATGTGATTTCCCTAAACAGTCGATATTCCCGACGATTGTATGCCAACTGGAGTTTCGAAGCCCTGGTCTTTCATGGATTCCGTGCCCCCACCTTAAATGAGT
The DNA here is from genome assembly GCA_938075565.1 of uncultured Opitutales bacterium. Lineage (GTDB taxonomy): Bacteria > Verrucomicrobiota > Verrucomicrobiia > Opitutales > UBA2995 > UBA2995. The sequence continues at coordinate 12,013 of CALJGU010000018.1, forward strand.
TGTACCGTCCATTTCGAGTCCGCAACGATATCACAGAATCGAATCCCAATCTGGGTAAAGAAACCTCCACTGGGGGTGAACTAAGCTTGTACTACCTGGATGAAGCCAACTCATTTGAGTTCTCCGCATTTCACTACGAACTGGATGACATGGTAACCAACCTCTTCCTTCACAATGATTTTGGCTTTGATCCTCTCTGCGGATTTGTCCCGGGCGGCGGATCCTGCAATCAGAGAGGTAATGTCGAAAACAGCGAAGTTCAGGGATTTGAAGTAGCTTGGTTATGGGACCCAGGCAATGAATTCGAATTCTTACTCAACTATACTTACAGCAATACGGAATTCAAACGCTCAAGCATACAGCCTAGTCTTGAGGGTAAAGACTTTCCCTTGTCTCCTCGACACAAGATCACCTCACAGCTGGTTTGGCATTCAAGTGAGAACTTAGATCTACTAACCCAAGTCCAATATCGAGATCATCATTTTGATAACCCGCTGAATACACGCAAAATTGATAGTTCGTTTGTCCTGAACCTGGGTGCGCACTATCAGATTCCTGAAGAACCATGGTCTGTCCGTATTCAGATCGACAATATTCTGGATGAAGATGTCACCACAGCCATATCCAGTAGTGGCATCTACACTCAAGCGGCACCGCTCAATGCCTGGATCAGCGTGAGCTACGATCGTTAGATTTTCTTTTCCGAGAAAGGGCTAACCCCAAAGTAGAACATTTCCGCCACGGTCCTTTAGAGGGCCGTGGCTTTTTATATACTCATCTCCTAAGTATACATTGGGTTATCGTCCTTCAAAATTAGAATTCAGGTTTGACCTGTGAACGGGTCTCTAATGAAGTCAATTTTTCCCCAACCACCCTATGATATAACATGAGTTCAGACTGGATCAATCAAGTAGCGATCATCACAGGTGGCGCTTCCGGCATCGGATTTGCTACCGCAGAAAACTTACAGTCTAAAGGCGTTCAAGTAGCCCTGTTAGACATGAATGCTGAAGGACTAGCCACTGCCAAAGAAAAGCTAGCTGGTGAACCACTCACCATCCAAACGGATGTAAGTGATGAAGCTTCAGTGAATGCTGCTGTCGAACAAGTCGCGCAGCAATTTGGACGAATCGACATCCTATTTAACAGCGCCGGAATCGCAGGGAAAACCAACCTCAAGACTCACGAAGTCCCAACGGAGGACTTTGAGAAAGTCTATGGAGTTAATTTACGCGGCTCCTTTCTCATATGTAAAGCGGTAGTGCCTCACATGCTGAAGACAGGTTATGGTAGAATTCTGCTCATGGCTTCGATTGCAGGGAAAGAAGGCAACGCTGGCATGGTCTCCTACTCTGCTACTAAAGCAGGAGTTATCGGCCTAACAAAAGCGATCGGCAAGGAATACGCAGATTCCGGGATTACCGTGAACGCACTCGCTCCAGCTGTCATATGGACTCCGATTCATGACGAAATTCCACAGGAACAAATCGATTACATGACATCGAAAATCCCTATGGCCCGCTGTGGCACTCTTGAGGAAGTCGCTGACATGGCCGTCTTTATTGTTTCACCTAAAAACAGTTTTACTACCGGGTTCACTTTTGACCTATCTGGAGGTCGAGCCACTTATTAATTTTAAATATACTCTTATCTATGAAGATCATTCGCTATCAGGACTCCCAAGGCGCTGAACATTATGGCGCAGAAGTAAACGGCCAACAGCAACGCATTGAAGGCGATATCTACGGTGACTACACAGTGACTGACGATGTAGCAGAAGTCTCAAAGTTACTTGCACCTATTGTTCCTGAAATCATTTGGTGTATTGGCCTGAATTATAAATACCATGCTCAGGAAAGCGGCATGCACGTTCCTGAAAGACCCGTTCTTTTCGTCAAAAGCGCCAGTGCTACCCAAAATCCAGGCGATCCCATCGAGATTCCTACCCACCTAGCCAGCCATAAAGTCGATTACGAATGTGAGCTCGCCATTGTCATCGGGAAAGCTTGTAAAAACGCCACTGAAGAAAATGCGCTCGACTACGTTTTAGGTTATACTTGCTGCAACGATGTCAGTGCTCGTGATTGGCAAATTGAATGGGGAGGCAGTCAATGGTGTCGCGGGAAGACTTTCGATACATTTGCCCCGCTTGGACCCTGTCTGGTTACCGGAGACGAAATAGGAGATCCTAATGCCCTGAAAATTAAAACGATCCTCAATGGTGAAACAGTTCAGGATTGGAATACCGATGATATGATTTTCACCATTCCCCAGATCATCAAATTTCTGAGCGGAAGTACGACCCTATTGCCAGGGACTGTAATCATTACGGGCACTCCTCATGGCGTGGGTATGGCAAAAGAACCACCTTTATGGCTGAAAGCTGGCGACGAAGTCACAATCGATATCGAAAAAATTGGTGCGTTGACCAATCCAGTCATCGACGAAGCTTAAGGTCAGAATCTAACAAATAGTTTTCGGAATAGTCTCTTCGGCAATTTTCGGGATTTAGGCATCTGCTATTCGCTTCATTCGCGAATCAGCCAATAAAAGAGGATCTCTATTACTAAAGTTTGGCCGCTGAAGCCGTGTAGATATTTATTTTCCATGTTGGCGGAACATGGAAAATAATTATGTTTCCATATGAAGAGACAAAACGGCCTGCCTGTGCCGTTTCATCTGTACAACGATTCAATGGCCGACAAATCCGCATCTTGGAAAGACTAATTCGACCAATGGGCACCTGCGCTCCTGCTGTTTGCTAAGCAACAAGCGTACAACCCAACGGATGCGGAGGACATCGTTCAGGAAGCCTTTGTCAAAGTATGGAAGAAATATGGACACGCTAAGACCACCAAAGCCCTGCTCTACTCAACAGTACAAACCACTGCTATTGATTTCTCCAGATCCTTCAGTCGAAGGAAAATTCGGGAGAACCGTGTCTATGAGGAAGGAGAAGGAGATACCATATGGTTTCAGCGCCGACTGAAGGCCCCAGAAAAGCATTCGATGCTTGAAGAAGCCGTCCAGCAACTTTCCAAAGACCAATAGGAAGTGGTGGTCCTTAAAGTCTGGGGTGAACTCACATTCAAGAAGGTCGCCTCTACACTACAAATTTGCAATAACACCGCTGCCTCTCGATACCGGTACGCGCTGGATAATCTCAAGAAACAACTCACCCCTTCCATGATATGAACCTTTCTGACGAAGATCTCGAAAAAGAATTGGCTTCATTACGCCCGACGGCGCCTAGTGAGCTTCTAAAATCCAACATAGAGGAGGAGCTGGAAGAACAGCCAGAAACCCGCTCGAATAAAATTGTCCAGCTATGGCCGTTCCTGGCAATCGCAGCGGCAGCCTGCCTGGCTTTAGTCTTAGTGCTTTCACGGTCAAAGCCTGAAACCTTTGAACCTCTAAAACTTGCCCAAAACGAAACCACTCATACTCACCCCACTGATCCATTCGCTGATTACGAGGCTGTCGAAACTGAACAAAGACTGTTTGAAGCAATCGATGATGGTGTAGTCATGGTGGTGAACAATGAACCTGTCCGTCGACTTCGCTACCAGTTTATAGATTCCGTAACCATGGTTGATCAAACCGATGGTAGTGTATTCACGATGGAAGTCCCAAGAGAGGAAACTCTATTTGTCTCCGTAACCCTTTTATAATTTTAACCCAACTTATATCATGAAAAAGAGTAATCTTACCACCCTAGCCATTTGCCTATTGGTGAGTTCCATCTCTTCAATGCCAGATGTTTTATCAGCAGCTGAGGAAGAGGACATTGAAATCATCATCGAAGAGACAAAAACCGTAACCTTCCTTGGAATCGAAACTAGTCGTATCAGTAAAGTTCTTCGAAATCACATTGATTTACCAGAAGGAGTAGGACTGACAATAGGTCACATTGCGAGTGATTCAGGAGCAGCAATCACGGACCTTAAGCAATTTGATATCCTGCACAAAGTAGATGACCAAATCATTATCAACCAAGAGCAGCTAAGGACTTACATCCGATCCAAGAATCCGGGTGACACCGTAAAAATTTAGGTTCTCCGCAAGGGAAAAGAACTCAAAGTCCCGGTAAAACTAGGTGAACGAGAAGTCTCTGAAAACCGTGTGTTTGGAAATTATTGGCAATTCCCACATTCCGTGCCGAACCCCTTCAAAGACGCAGGCAAAAATTGGAACTTCGATTTTGATTCTGAAGAATTCAATGGTCGCATGGAGGAGTTTTCACAATGGGCTGCTGAATTTGGAAACCGCGCCATGCAATTTATTCCAGAAGTAATGATCGAACAATAAATCGATGACGGAACCAAACGAGTTACCTCGGTGGGTCGAGGCGCTCACCGTGTCGTGATTCGTAAAAATGATCTGGTTGCTGAATTAACACACGAAGAGGGAGAGAAAGTTTGCACCCTAAAGAAGAAAGACGGAGAGGAAGAATTAATTCTCTATCAAGGTTCAAAACCAGGTGAAGATGAGCTCGATAAACTACCTCCTGAAGCCCAAGCACCTATCCTTCAATTAGACAGCTCTGAGTCTTTCGATTGGAAAAAAATGAATAAATTGATAAGCGAGAAGACCCGCATCACCATCAACACCGGAGAAGATGAAGCTAGCCCTTCTGATACTTCCGATGGCAATGAAGAAGCCTGATTTTTTGGTTCAAATAGAAATTAACTAAAGAGCAAACCCTAGATCATTTAAAATGACTGGGGTTTGTTTCGAATTAGCACTTCCAATATTCCTCAGCCTCGCTCACGTCCAAAGCGATTTGGGATTTCAAGGCATCCAATCCATCAAACTTCTGTTCGGCTCTCAGATGCTTATGCCATCTAACCTTGAGTAGTTGTCCGGTCGTAAAAGGACAAAAATCCAGTAAATAAACCTCCAGTACTGGATCCTCTGATTCTCCAACGGTTGGGCGAACGCCATAGTTGGCTACTCCACGGGCCTTTACAGGACTGCCTCCAACTTTTCTCTCCACCTCAACACAGTAAACCCCAAAGGGAGGTTTGAGTTCAGGTGACCATGGAAGATTGAGTGTGGGAAAGCCTAAGTCAGTTCCCATTCGCTTACCATCAACCACAGTACCAATGGACATATAGATATCACCGAGGAGCGCATTGGCGCGCTCCATCTCACCTGATGATAAATGTTCTCGAATTCGTGTACTGCTTATAGGATCTCCATCATAGGAAACACGCTCGACGCTAATTACATGAACTCCTGCTTGTTTACCTAATTCAACAAGTAGTGGAATGTCTCCTATTCGTTTTTTCCCGAATCTCCAATTTGAACCCACATGAATAGATGTAAGGTTCGGCAAACAGGCTTTAAGGTGAGCAACGAGACCTTCTGCTTCAATCGATGCAAATCCCTCATCAAAGGGTTGTTGGATTACGTACCCAATATTATGAGACGCGAGCATGTCTACCTTCATTTCCGGTGACATGATCATTCTGACCGGATCATCAGGGTTAAATAACCGACTGGGGTGTGGCCAGAAAGTGAGCACCGCTGCTACACCATTTGAAGCGTGAGCCGATTGAACGGCTGTTTCAATGACAGCTTGATGCCCAATATGCACACCATCAAACATGCCCACGGCAAGGTGGAGTGGTTTGTCGGGAAATCCGACAGACTCTAGACTCTCAAACTTTATGGTGGTTTCTACTGCCACAATAATTCTACTCCAAGCCTGGAGCGATGGCTTTGTAACCAGGAATCAGGTACTTGCTGATTTCTGAAAGTGGCTGATCTTCGAATACTTTAAGTTCAACGGCGTTTTCCAAATTCAAATTATTCGATGCAGTTCGACGAAGTTGTGTCAGAATTGCGCCGCGACCTAGCTTTCCACCCAGATCATGCACGAGACTCCGGATATAGGTTCCCTTGGTGCAATAAACAAAAAAGGTGCCACTTGGTTTATCCCACGACTTCAACTCGTATTTCGAAACACGAATAAACCGAGGTTCACGTTCAACTACTTTTCCTTTGCGAGCGTGCTTATATAGGGGGACCCCATTAATTTTAACCGCAGAGAACATGGGCGGCGTCTGGTATTGATCGCCTTCAAATGTATTCATTTGCTCCTGAATCAGCTCAGTTGTAATGGATTCCGGGACTTCATTCTCTTCAAGAATTTCGCCGTCTATATCGTGGGAATCAGATACTTTCCCAAGCTCAAAGGTACCTTCATACTCTTTGTCCATACTCATCAGTCTAGAAGATAGCTTAGTAGCCTTGCCAACGAGTATGATCAATAAGCCAGTAGCTAAAGGATCGAGAGTTCCAGCGTGCCCTACACGCTTCATTTTCAGCTTTCGTCGCACTCGATCGACTACATCGTGCGATGTAATGCCGCTTGGCTTGTCGATAAGTAGTACTCCTTCAAAGTCATTTTGTATCTGCGCCATAACAAAACTAATTCAAGATTCAGAATCTATTGCATCTAACTGTGTCGAGATAGCCTCTAATAACCGGGGCAAGAACTCTTCCATGCTCGATTCATCATTCAATCCAGCTGCTGCAGCATGACCGCCTCCGTTAAACTGTTTCGCAATAAGATCGCAGCGGTACTTTTGTTCTTTTGCACGCAAACTACCCTTGATCTTTCCAGCTCGTTCTTCAACTAGAACCCCGATATCGACACCTTCGATACTTCTAGCGTAATCGACCAAACCTTCTGAATCATCGATACTGGCTCCCGCTTCCTCGTATACACCGTCTTCCAACAATCCGACGCACACGCGTCCATTAAAGTGAAGTTTCAGGGACTTAAGAAAACGTTGCAGCAATTCTAGCTTGGCAAAGCTCTCCTGTTCGTAGAGCTCCAAGTTTACTTTCGCCAAATCAACGCCGCGATCGACAAGCTTACCGGAGATTTCAAATGTGTGGCGAGTAGTTGCTGGAAAGCGAAACTGTCCTGTATCGGTAGCAATACCAACATAAAGTCCATTTGCTGTATCCGTATCCACTTCATAACCACAGTCAAAAAAGAACCCGGCCAATATCTCTCCAGTTGCGGAGGAAGTGGCTTCAATCAAATTCGTTTTCCCATACTGAGTGTTGGAAATGTGATGATCGATATTACCTAAAGTGCGCTCCATATGCGGAGCAACACTGGGACCTGTCCGCCTGGAATCAGCGCAATCCACACTCATGATGTCCCAGCCCTCTAGGTCAAATTCCGTTCCACGATGAAAGGGCGTATTTTCAACAAGGAATTTCAGCGTGGCTGGAACCGGGTCATGATTGACGCAAACGGCATCAATTCCCTGTGACCGGAAAACTCGACAGAGTGCTACCTGGGAGCCAATGCAATCTCCATCCGGCCTGACATGTCCTACGACAGCAATCTTCTTTCCACTTATTGACTCAACCAGCTGTTTAAATTGAGGGGAGGTATTAGGATAATAATTCATTAGTCAGATGATTCTTCAGAAATTTCTTCATCAGCCACCTCATCCATCAAGTCTATGATATCAACTCCTCGAGCAATAGATTCATCATAATTGTAACGGAGATGTGGCAGATACTTAAGCACAATTCGTTTCCCAAGGTGATTACGAATATCGCTGGCTTTTTGCCTAAAGAACTTTTCTGCCTTCTTTATTTCCTCTTCTCCGCCAATGACCGAATAGTAGACACGACCATTTCGAAGATCAGGTGAAATCGATACATCAATAATTGTTATGTAAACGGTTTCTCCGCGATACCGCGTATGCAACAGATGACTAATCTCCTGTTGAACAAGCACATTTACACGTAGGTTTCTTTGCCCCATGGCGCCTATCGATTGAATTTGTTTGGAATCTTCACCCCTTTAAAGGGATGCACGCTTCTTCTCGATATCATAGCACTCAATAACGTCGCCCTCTTCGAAATCTCCGAAGCCAGCCACCTGAACACCACATTCGTAACCATTGCGCACTTCCTTCACGTCATCCTTAAAGCGTTTGAGCATGGAAATCTTGCCTTTGTAAATCTGAGTTCCTTTACGAAGAACTCGAGCATTGGCATCGCGAGTAATCTTGCCATCTGAAACCAAACAACCGGCCACCGTGGTACGTCCCACTGGGAATAGTTGTCGGACTTCGGCAGAACCAACGGTCTTTTCACTCAACTCTGGCTCAATCTGATCGGCCATGGCTTCCCTCACTTTATCCACCATCTCATAGATGATGTTAAACTGCATGATGTTTACACCCGCGTGTTTCGCTATGGGAGCTACGCCGCTTTCGAGTTTAACATTGAAACCGATTACCGCTGCATTGGAAGTACTAGCAAGATCCACATCCTGCTTACTGATTCCGCCAACTTCGGCTGAAATCACTTCCAGATCAACTTTTTCACTTTGAATTGCTTGTAGGATATCAGTGACTGCTTCAGTAGAGCCGTGGACGTCGCACTTCACTACAACCTTAAAGACCTTCTTACGTGTCTTTTCGATTGCTTCAAAAAGCGTCTCAATGGTCGCAGGTTTCTTGGGTTCTTCTTCCTCTTCAACGCAAGCTTCGCTTCTGCGCTCTAAAATCCGCTCTTCAACGAGACCCTTGGCAGTTTTTTCATTTTTAACTACCTTAAATTCATCGCCGCTGCTTGGTGTGTCTGACCAGCCCATGATTCTCACAGGAGTAGATGGTAATGCAGATTTCACATTCTTACCATTGTCGTCC